>NZ_JADPJJ010000108.1:0-229692 GCF_023073375.1 Bradyrhizobium sp. 197
TCCCGGACCTTCCGCAGCGGATGGTTCGCTGGCACTCGCTTATCCGGCGCGATGTACGAAAACAGGCCGCCCTGATCCGTAAACCTGCCGCGCATGATCGTCTCCGCCGATTCGAGATGATAAAGTGAATCATCAAGTCCCCTCCCTGGCGAGGCGTTTTTTCAGCAGACTGCTAGGATTCCCATGACTGTGCCCTCTCCTAAGCCGTAGCTCCGCCGCGATTGAGCGCCGCCATGCGCCGTGCCGTCAAGCAGCGCTCAATCACATTCGCGACTACACGTTCTCGAACTTTTCGATGACGAGCGTTTCGGCGAGCCCGTCCCGGGTCCATTCCTGGAACGCCGGCAGCGCCAGCATCGTGTCCATGTAAGCCTTGGTCTCCGGCGTGATTGCGATCGCGTAGGTGCGGAAGCGGTGCACGACCGGGGCATACATCGCATCCGCCGCGCCGAAGCGCCCGAACAGGAACGGACCGTTGGTGCCATACCGGGCCCGGCACTCGCGCCAGATCTCCTGCGCGCGCGCGATATTGGCCTGCGCGTCCGCCGACAACGTCACGGGCCGCACCGGGCGGTGCAGGTTCATGCCGCATTCGTTGCGCAGGGCCATGAAGCCGGAATGCATCTCGGCGCACACCGAACGGGCATGGGCGCGGGCGGCGGCGTCGTCGGGCCACAGCTTCACGTCCGGGAAGCGCTCTGCGAGGTATTCGATGATGCTGAGCGAATCCCACACCGTGATCTCGCCATCAACCAGCACCGGCACCTTGCCGGCGCGGCTGAACGAGATGATCTGATCCTTGTCCGCGGGATTGTCGGTGTAGAGCGGGATCACAGTCTCGACGAACGGGATGTCGTTGGCGCGAAGCGCGAGCCAGGGCCGCATCGACCATGACGAGTAGTTCTTGTTGCCGATTGCGAGTTTCAGCGCGGCCATGTCATCAGTCCTTCCCGAGACGTCTTGAAGCGAGCTGCTTTTAACGCCATCGCCTGCCGCCAATCAATCGTTGCTGCACCTCGCCATGCGTGGCAAGCGTTGCGATCCTCGCCAGGAGACAGACATGAGCAGGCACTGGGTCGACATCACCGCCGTCGGCTTCTTCATCATCGAATGGCTGGTCTACGCGCTGACGCTCGAGCATTCGGCCTATGGCCGCGACAGCCTGTCGGCACGCATGAACCGCTACCGCGAGGTCTGGGTGCGCCGGCTGCTCGACCGCGACGCGCGCATGGTCGACATGCAGATCATGGCCTCGCTGCAGAACGGCACCGCCTTCTTCGCCTCCACCAGCCTGATCGCGCTCGGCGGCGCGCTGGCGCTGCTGCACGCGACCAACGACGCCATTGCGATTCTGGGCAAGCTGCCGATCGACCTCAGCCCCTCGCCCGCGCTGTGGGAGCTGAAATGCGTCGGCCTTGTGTTGATCTGCGTCTACGCCTTCTTCAAATTCGCGTGGTCGTATCGCCTGTTCAACTATGTCGCGATCCTGTTCGGCGGCATGCCGCCGGTCTCGCAGCGCGGCACGCCGGAGGCGGAAGCCCATGTCATCCGCACCTCGCGCCTGTTTGAATCCGCCGGCCGCCATTTCAACCGCGGCCAACGCTCCTTCTTCTTCGCGCTCGGATATCTCGGCTGGTTCGTCAGCCCCTGGGTGCTGTTCGTGACCACGGCAGCCGTGGTGATCGTGACCTGGCGGCGGCAATTCGCCTCGAGTGCGTGGGAGGCGATGGCGCCGGAGGTTGTGGATGGCGATGAGATGAAGCGCGGTCGTTGATGGGCTACGCGAGAGCTACCCGCCGAAATCCCGCGGGCTGAACGGAAGGTCCATCACCTTCCATTCCCTGTATTTATCGGACGGCAGCATCTTGTAGGGCTGGCAGGCTTGGAGTGCGCTTATTGCGGACTTCACGAGGGCCACGCCCTTCGCGGACGGCGGGGCTTCGATCAGGATCGGCTCGCGCGCCAGCGTGCCGTCGGTGGCGAGCACCGTGCGCAGCTTGATGTTGACGTTGTCGGTCGGCGCGACCCCGGCCGGCAGTTTGGCGCAGCTTCGCAAGTGACGACGCAGCTCGGCGATGATTTCGGCCGGCAGCTTGGCTGCGATTGAATCCTTGGCGTCGCCGCCATCGTCCTTGGGGGCGTCTTTCGGCAGCTCCAGCGGCAATTCCGGCGGCAGGCCCAGCATGACGCCGTACTTGACGGTGACGTCAGGCTCCGGCGCCTGATAGGCCGGCGGCGGTGCGGCCTCTGGCTGCTGCATCGCTTGCGGCGGCGGCGGTTGCGGCTGTGCGTTGGCCTCGCTCGGCTTTGGCAAGGGCGGCTGCTGTGGCTGTTGCTGCTGCTGCGCAGGACGTTGCGGCTCGGGCGAGGCCTGCGGCGCCGGCGATGGCGATGGTGATGGTGATGGCGATGCCGCGGCCTGTTGCTTGGCCGCAGACTTCGTCGCTGCGGCGGGCTTGTCTTTGTCGTTATCGGTGAAATCCAGCTTCGGCAGTTTGAAGTCGGGGATCGGCTCCGGCGGCTTCTGCTTGAGCTCGTCCTTGGCCTTCTCCTCGGCTTTGGCCTCCTCCTGCTTCATCTGCTCCGGCGTCACGATGCTGACGGAAACCGATTCGGGCGGGCTGGCGTGAAACGGATGGACTTCGCTGATCACGATGATCAGCGCGACCAGCGTCAGATGGGCGATCGCCGACGCTGCAATGTCCGTCCGTATGATCTTCCGCAGTTCCATTGCCTGACTTCGGGTTGCCAAGCTGGTCCTAGCATACGGCAGCCCCCTCTCAATCCCATTTTGGCGCGAAGCCGAAATCGGTCAGGCGACCCCTGGGACTGGCCAGTGCGGCGATCTGGGCCATCTCGTCGTCCGAAAGCTCGAAATCGAAGATATCGATGTTTTCCGACAGACGTTCGACGCGCGAAGTGCGCGGGATCGCAGCGACATTCTGTTGCACCAGCCAGCGCAGGCAGATCTGCGCCGGCGTCTTACGATGCAGACGCCCGATCTCCGCGAGCGCCTGGTCGGTCTTGATCCGCCCCTTGGCGATCGGGCTGTAGGCGACCAGCGCTAGCGCGTGCTGGTCGCAGGCGGCCCTCACCTTCGCCTGGTCCAGATAAGGGTGGTATTCGACCTGGTTGCAGACCAGCGGCTCCGGCGACAGTGCGACCGCCTGCTCGATCAGCGCCACCGTGAAATTGGAGACGCCGATGTGGCGGGTCAGGCCCATGCGCTTGGCATGCGACAGCGCGCCCAGCGTCTCCTCCAGCGGCACGTGCGAATTGGGCCAGTGCAACAGCAGGAGATCGACGGAGGGAAGCCGCATGCGCGCCAGGCTCTCCTTGACCGAGCGCTCGAGATCGTGGGGCGCGAAATGGTTGGTCCAGACTTTTGTCGTCAGGAAGATGTCGTCGCGGCGCACGCCGGAGGCGCGCAAGCCGTCGCCGACCTCGCGCTCATTGTCGTAGGCCTGTGCGGTGTCGATGTGGCGATAGCCGAGCCGCAGCGCCTGCTCGATCACACGCGCGCACATGCGCCCGCTCAGCTCCCAGGTCCCCAGCCCGATCGCCGGTATCCTTGCGCCATTGGCCTCGACGAACAGCATGAGGAATCCTCTCTGTCGCGGTCGCCCCAAATCATCATCCAAGCGTCATTATGAACCCGGCTGGTGACACTGCCAACGGACGACGCCGGCTGCCAGACCGGATATTCGGCGCAATGCTAACGGGAGGTTCGCACCAGCTTTGCGTCAGGTCTGGAGTTCAGGCTTTGGCGAGCGCCTGGAACACGGTGTCGGGCGCATGCGCGATCACGGCAAGCAGCGCGCGGGCCGGTCCCCGCGGGGCGCGCTTGCCCTGCTCCCAATTGCGGATGGTTTCGACGGGAACGCCCAGTTTGGCCGCGAACTCCATCTGGGTCAGGCAGGCGCGGCGGCGCAAATCGCGCACCGCGAGCGAGCTGGCTTCGGCCGGCGCTGCGCTGCCCGCAGGCTGGATTGGAAAGGGCTGGATCGGAAGCAGCTGGACAGGAAACTCTTGCCCGTCCCGCAACTCGACGATCCGTCCGTCCGCCTTCAACCGCACACGCATGCTCATTCCCCCAAGCAAGGCGATGATGCGGCAGGCCGCTTCAGTTCGGATTAAAGATAGCGGCGGCGTATACGGTCTCGTGCCCCCGGACGCAGCGTAGCGCTTCTTCAGCGGCGCGCTGCAGAGCCGGGGCCCATGTCGCCGCAATACCGTGTCGCTTCTGGGTCCGGTTCTGCGCAGCAGCGCCATAAGCGCGTTTACGTGCGTCTTCGACGCGCTACGGCGCCGCAGCGCGCCCGGAACACGAGAGACCTATCTCAGCCCGAACCACAACGTCGCGATACCTAGGAAGGAGAAGAACCCGACGACGTCGGTGACCGTAGTCACGAACGTGCCGGAGGCCACGGCCGGATCGGCCCTGACACGTTCGAGCGCCATCGGGATCAGGATGCCGCCGAGGGCCCCGGCGAAGAGGTTCACGATGATGGCGAGCCCGATGACGATGCCAAGGCCCGGGATATTGAACCAGGCCACCGCCGCGATTCCCGTGATCACGGCGAAGGCGAGGCCGTTGACGAGGCCGACCAAGCCTTCGCGCATCACCACGCGCCAGGCATTGGAGGAGCCGAGCTCGCGCGTCGCCAGCGCGCGCACCGCGACCGTCATGGTCTGGGTCGCGGCATTGCCGCCCTGGCTCGCGACGATCGGCGCTAGCACGGCGAGCGCCACCATCTTTTCGAGCTGGCCCTCGAACAGGCCGAGCACAGAGGACGCGAGGAAGGCGGTGGCGAGATTGACCAGCAGCCAGTTGAACCGCGCGCGCGCAATGGTGAACACGGTGTCGGAGAGCTCTTCGTCGCTGTTGACGCCGCCGAGCGCCTTGAGGTCCTCGTCCGCCTCTTCCTCGATCACGTCGACGACGTCGTCGACGGTGATGACGCCGACGAGGCGATCCTGGGTGTCGAGCACCGGCGCTGCGACGAGATTGTATTTGCCGAACATGCGCGCCACCTCCTCCTGGTCCTCCAGGACGGAGACGCGGCGGCGATCCTCGTCGGTCAGCTCAACAAGCGCCACCGGGCGGCGGGCGCGCAGCAGCACGTCGAGCGAGACCGCGCCCTGCCAGTGCTGCTCCTTGTCGACGACGTAAATCTCGTAGAAGCGCTCGGGCAGATCCGGCGTCTCGCGCATGTAGTCGATCGCCTGGCCCACGGTGAAATCCTGGGGCACTGCGATGAACTCGGTCTGCATCCGGCGGCCGGCGGAATTTTCCGGATAAAGCAGGCTGCGCTCGAGCACGACGCGTTCCTTGAGCGGCAGCTTCTCGAGGATCTCCTCCTGATCGGCCTGGTCGAGGGTTTCCAGCAGCTCGACGGCGTCGTCGGATTCAAGCTCGCGGACACCTTCCGCGACGGTCTCCGGCGGCAGTTCCTCGAGTATCTCCTCGCGCACGCCCTCGTCGAGCTCGTTCAGCGCGGAGAAGTCGAAATCGCGCCCCGTCAGCTCGACCAGGCGGACGCGGTCGTCGGGCTCGAGAGCCCCGATCAGATCGCCGAGATCGGCCTCGTGCAACTCGGCAACGCAGGCGCGCAGCGCGGCGCTGTTGCCGGCCTCGATCGCATGGGCAATTTCCTCGACGAATTCGTGACGAATTTCGCCGTCTTCATTGCGCATCGGCACGTGGTCGAGTACCGACTCCGCGGCAGATGCGGCACCGTCCATATGTTCATCCATGGCGCGCCTCGCCGTTTGACAGGTTGGAACGAGTGGTCTGAGCTGATGGTTCAGGCAATACCCACAAGGCAACTCTAAGCGCAATGACAAAGATGCTTCGACTGAGGTGGGGCTCGATGGCGGCAGGCGCAGCGCTGACCGCCCTCGCCGGTATCGCCTCGACTGAAGCCGCCGAGTGCCCGCGCAAGGACGCGCTCGGCACCTCCCGCATTCTGAGCGTCGACGCCAGGACCACGCCGCGCGCGGGCCTGAAGAGCTTTCCGCAGACGTTAGCCCTCGCCGATCACGAGGTCGTGCTGACCTTCGACGACGGACCGCATCCGCCGACGACCTCGAAGGTGCTGGCGGCGCTGGCGCAGGAATGCGTGCGCGCGACCTTCTTCCTGATCGGCCTGCACGCCTCCGAACACCCTGACATGGTCAAGCGCATCGCCCGCGAGGGCCACACCATCGGCCACCACACCTTCTCGCATCCGTTCATGGCGCGGATCCCGATCGACAAGGCGAAGAGCGAGATCGACCGCGGCATTGCCGCCGACGAGATGGCGCTACACGGGACGTCGACGACGACACCCTCGACGCCGTTCTTCCGGTTTCCCTATTTCGAAGCCACGCAAGCCGAGCTCGACCTGCTTCAGTCCCGCGGCATCGTCGTGTTCGGGGCTGACCTCTGGGCCAGCGACTGGAACGAGATGACGCCGGAGCAGGAATTGAAGCTTGTCACCGAGCGCCTCGCCGCCGCCGGCAAGGGCATCATCCTGTTCCACGATCCCAAGGCACGCACGGCCGCGATCATGCCGGCCTTCCTGCGGTATCTGAGGGAGAACGGCTATCGGGTGGTTCACGTCGTACCGGCGGGCACATCACAGAAGAATGCCGACGCCCGTTGATGCCGGAATGTCACGCCGGCGCAAGATGGGGTGATTTGGGCCCTATTAACAGTCTGTTCATGCTACGCCATGCAAGTATTAAGGGGTGCTTGTAACGGGAAAGGTTCTTGCGCCTGAACCATTTTCTGATGTCTCCGACCTACTATGGCGGCAGTCGCATAAGAGGGCAGACGGGATTCATGATCGGAAGTAGCGTTGTTGTTCGGACGCGATCGTGGATCGTCCTCTGTATCGGCCTGCTGGCCGCCACTACGACGGCGGCCGTTGCGGCCGACTGCCCCGGCCATCCGGACGCGCTTGGGACGTCGCGCACCCTCGTGGTCGATCCGCACGAGCATCCGCGCATCGGCACCATGCAGTACCGCGAGACGCTGCCGCTGAAGGACCATGAAGTCGTCCTGACCTTCGACGACGGTCCGCTGCCGAAATATTCGAACCAGATCCTCCAGATGCTCGCCGACGAGTGCATCAAGGCGACGTTCTTCATCATCGGCGAACAGGCCAAGGCGAATCCGGAAGGCGTGCGCAAACTGGTGGCGGCGGGCCACACCGTCGGCACGCACAGCATGAACCATCCGCTGACGTTCGACCGGATGCCGCTCGATAAGGCCGAGGCGCAGATCAACGGCGGCATCGAATGGACCTCGGCTGCGATGACCGATCCGTCCAAGCTGGCGCCGTTCTTCCGCATTCCAGGCCTGATGCGCGCCGAAGGCGTCGAGAACCTTCTGATCTCGCGCGGCATCCAGGTCTGGAGCGCCGATTTCCCGGCCGACGACTGGCGCCATGTGTCGTCCGATCGCGTCTATCAACTCGCGATCCAGCGGCTGGAGGCCAAGGGCAAGGGCATCCTGTTGCTGCACGACATCCAGGCCCGCACGGTGGCGGCACTGCCGAAGATCATCCGCGACCTCAAGGCGCGCGGCTATCGCATCGTGCATGTGGTGCCCGCGACCGCTGAGCGGCCGGCGACGCCGACGACGCCGGTGGAATGGCTGCTGCATCCGCCGACCGAGACCACCCCGATCGCGCGCTGGCCCGCCGTGCCGAACTTCGTGTTCGCGCAGACCAAGATGCTGCTGGCGCCCACGCTGGCCGACCTCAACGCGCAGACCGATCATCAACCGCTGCTGCCGCGCAGGACCATGGCAATGGCCAATGTCGCGGCCACCCTGCCCGTGCCCGGCCGCGATCTCTTTGCCATCCCTGAAGGCTCGGTAGAGGTGCTGCTGTCGACGACCTTGTCACGGCGCGCCGCAACGCGGCTGGCGATGGCAGCCGAGACGCCTCGGGCGGCCAGGGGCAAGGCCGGCAAGTTGCGCGGACATCGCACTGCACATGCCGCGCCGGCGGGAGCGAAGCATGCCGCGGCCCCCAAGAGCGCTGCTCCGAAGGGCGCTGCGACGCATCCGACGCGCGTCGCGAGCCTGAAGAAGCGCGCGCAGTAAAAGCCCTACTGCCGCATGATGTTGGCGACGCAGAGCAGCACGATCAGCGCCAGGAAGAACAGGTCCATATAGGATTTGAGCTCGCCGTCGCGCCGCAGCCGCGCAACGTCGGCCACGACCTGCTTGCGCACATTCGTTCCGCCCGCGCCGGCATTGAGCGGAGCCTGAAGGCGCTTGGTCTCGGCCTCAAGTTTCTCGATCTTCTGGTAGAAGAAGAAAGCCCGCAGCGTCGAGGCCGCGCGCATACCGGCATAGACCAGCACCAGGATCGCGATGATCGCCCGGTTCTGGTACTTCTCCATGAAGTTCAGGCTGAAATAGACCATCGCCATGAATGCGAAGTTGGTCACGAACCGATAGACGAAGCTTAGAAAGACCATGCGGGCTCAAGCCTTGAAGGGGTGGCGCAACCGGATCGTGTTGCGATACGGGATCAGGGGGCCCAGAGCGGAACAGCCGGCCTGGATGCCGTGCAGGCCCCGTCTACGCCAATTTTGTTTCAACAAAGATACTATTGCCCCTGCAATTTGCCGCCTTTTAGCCACGCGCGCGCCGCCATAATGCAAGCTGGAGCACGGCTGTCGGCTCGTTCCGCGCGCCTGCTGCTGCAACGGCTCAATGGAGATTTGGCGAAAGCCGCGATAGACTACCGCCACCACATGTGGGGCTTCCGATGCCGAAGAAGGGAATCACCGGCCACGACGACTGGGTTCTGACCGAGGCGCTGGCGACCGCGCTGGTCGCGCTGGAGCAGCTCGAAACCAAGCACCAGCCGAACGCGCATATGGACGATATCCGCAAGATGCTCTCGAACGGCAAGGAGCCGGCGGCGGTGAGCCTGCACCTCGCCCAGGCCAAATGCCGGCTGTTTCCCGACCTCGATCCGCTGGAGATCTACCGGGAATACGGCATCGGCGACGAATACGGCTGAGGGCGCCGTTGACCGGCGCAACTAGGGGCCGCCGGAGACCGATCCCGCGATCACCATGACCAGCGCGGCAAGGTCGATCTTGCCGTTGACGATCAGCTCCTCCGAGCTTTTCAGAGCGTCCGTGTCCTGGACCTTGAGCGATTGCGGCCGGTTCGCCGCCTGCCGCTGCAGTTCGCCGATGATGGCTTCCTTGAGCTTCTCCTCCAGCATGGACTTTGTCCTCAGGCTGCCATCGCACGGCAGGATTGTGCGCAGGAGCGGCACATGGCGACGCACTCGTCCATGCCGCCGAGCCGCTCGCAATCCTCGGCGCATTCGGTGCAGATTTCGGCGCATTCGCCGCACGTATGCCGGTGATGCGGGGTGTTGATCAGCATGAAATGCGCCGCCGTCCGGCACATTTCGGCGCACGCCATCATCAGGCGGAAATGCTTGGGCTCGACGTGCCTGCCGCCGGTCTCGAGGCAATGGTTCATCGCCGTGCCGAGGCAGGTCTGGTAGCAGCTCATGCAGAGCGCGATGCAGCGCGTCATGTCTTCGGATTGAGCCATCCGTTTTCTCCAATGCTCGCCCCCTGCATCGGTCAACCAGTGGGATGTTGTGATCGTTCCTGCCGTCGTGCCGATTGCGACATCGGGGGAACCTCGCAAAGCTAGCCGTAACGCGTCGCGCGCACCGCCCGGTAGCGAGCATCGGTCTGCGGCTTGATGAACAGCGCCGCCACGCTCGGATGGCGCTTGCGTATCTCGGTCTCGATCGAAACGACGCATCGCTCGATGTCGTCGGCGCGCTTGTCATCCGCAAATTCGATGCTGAGGGCCGCAACGACCTCGACCGGCGACAGCTGCACCGTCAGAAGGCCGTTGGCCCTGAGCACGCCGGGCGAACGCCTTGCGATGTCGAGGACCGATCGCGCAAGCTCCGGATCGGCGGGCTCGCCGATCAGCAGGCTCTTGCTCTCGCGCGCGAGACCGATCGACACGATCGCCAGCAATATCCCGATCAGGATCGACCCGATCCCATCCCAGACCGGTTGGCTCAGCAATACGGCGGCCGCAGTGGCCGCCGCAGCAATGGCGATGCCGACCAGCGCCGCACTGTCCTCGAGCAGCACCATGAATGCCGGAGGATCCTTGCTGCGAACGAAAGCCTGATAATATCCCAACCGCTGGCCGTCCGAGCTGAAGCGCCGCAGGGCAATCAGCCAGGAGCCCCCTTCAAACAGGAACGACAGCCCGAGCACCACGAAGCTGACGATCGGACTTTCGATCGGCTCGGGTGCGGCGACATGCAGAATGCCCTGATACAGCGAGACACCGGCGCCCAGCGCGAAGATGAGCAGCGCAACGATGAAGCTCCAGAAATACAGCTCGCGCCCATAGCCGAGCGGATGGGATTCATCGGGCGAACGGCTCGCGCGCCGGTAGCCGTAAAGCAGCAGGATCTCGTTGGTCGTGTCGACGAGCGAATGCACCGCTTCGCTCGTCATGGCCGAACTTCCCGTCCACGCGGCGGCGCCGATCTTCGTGACCGCGACGAGGACATTGCCGAGCAGCGCCGCATAGACCGCGGTCCTCGAGGATGATTCTGTTGCCAATGTCCGATACCGCGTTCCTCATGCCAGCCGTCGCGGCAGGCTGTGGTGGAGCGTGCAGGCGGCGACCGCGGCGTGGCCGAACGCGACCGAGATCTGGTGCAAGTCGGTGACGACGTCGCCGATCCCGTAGAGCCCGTCGACGGAGCTGCGCTGATGGTCGTCGACTTTCAGGTAACCCTCCCCGGTATGTTCGGCCCCAAGCGTCATCGCGAGATGCGAGCGCACCTCCGCACCCATCACCGGGTAGACCATCTCGAATTGCGCCGTCCGGCCGCCTTCGAAGACGGCTTCGACGCCGTCGTCTCTCCGCCTCAGGCGCACGCCGGGCGCAACCACGACCTCGACACCTGCTTCAGTCAGCTCCGACGCTGCGGCTTTCCCGTCATCCTCGCCCGTTGCGAGCAACGTCACGTCGCGGGAGTAGCCGCGCAGGAACAGCGCCTTGCCGGCGGCACGGTGAAGCGGGCCGACGATTCCGATACGGTGGCCGATCGCCTCGAAGGCGTCGCAGACCGGACAATAACGCAACAGCCCGTCCGCGACCGCGGCGCGCCATTCGTCGAACGGCGGATGGGTGTCGACGATACCGCAGGCAAGGATGACGGTGGCGGCCGCATGCACGTGGCCATTCCAGATCGCCTGAAAACCGTGGTCGTGCCGCCGCAAGGCGGTGACCTCGGCGGCCACCCGCGTGACCGCGAGTTCGTCCAGCTGCGCCGACATGCGTGCCATCAAGTCGGTGCCGGACAGGCCGTGGACGAAGCCCGGCACGTTGTGACTGCGCGGGATCAGCGCCGCACGGCTTGCGCCTGCGTCCACGACACAGACACGGCGCCGAAATCGCGCGAGGTAGATCGCGGCCATCAGCCCGGCCGGGCCGCCGCCGACGATCAGGCAATCATGCGATTGATTTTCCCCGCTCATTTGGGATTCGGATCGGACAGGCCCTCACCGGGCTCGCGAAGCTGTCCGCTCCGCGCCAGCCGGACCGCGTTGCCGAGCGCGCGCGCTGCATTCCGCACCTCCTCCTGGAATTCGCCATCGTCATCGAGCGCGCGGTGCGAGGTGGCGTATTGCTCCATGTAGCCAACGTAGCCGTCCAGCTCGGCGAAGCGGCCCGCCGAGATCAGCTGCATGTCGGTCAGCCAGTCCGACAAGGCGCGGCGCACGCCCTCGGCACCCACCGCATCGCCGTGAACGACGAGGCCGAAATGACGGCCGGCGAGATGGCGGGGATAAGACCAGCCCTTCAGCTCCAGCGCCTTCGCCTCGGCGGCCTCCTTGCCGTGGGTCGAGGTCGGATCGGGATTGCCGCCATCGGCGCAGACCATGCGGTCCATCATCGCCTTGAGCCCGGCGGGCACGTGATACCAGTTCACCGGTGTCACGATCAGGATGCCGTGGGCCGCGACCCACAGCGGATAGATATCGTTCATCCAGTCGCCGGTCTGCCCTAGCGAATAGTTCGGATAGCAGCTGCAGGGCCAGTGGCAGAGCGGCATCGCGGTTCCGACGCAAGACTTGCAGGGATGGATATGCTTGCCGAACTCCGAAGCCAGGCGCGACAGATCGAGGATGTCGACGGCAAACCCAAGCTCGGCAAAAACCGGTTCAGCGAGCTCGACCAGACGCCAGGTCTTGGACATCTCGCCGGGACAGGTGTGCTCGCTGCGGGCCGAGCCGTTGATGATGAGGATACGCGGCGTCTCGTCCGCATCGTCATGAATTCGCTGCGCCGCCAGGATTTTCGCGCGCGCGTTGAGCCAGTCGATGGCGATGTCGTAGTCGGGATCGGAGAATCCGGCGCCCGCCTTTCGCGTCAGCGGGACCTTGCGTGAATGGCTGTAGGCATCCCAGGCAGCGCCGACGATGGCATCGAGCTCGCGCTGGAGCGGTGCAAAGGCGGGATCGACGAACTGGTTTTTGTAACGCCGTTCGAACGCCTCGCGCGACAGCTTGACGGGCGGCATCCCCTTGCGAACGTCGGCTTCCGTCATGCTGGCTCCTGGCGAAGTCGGACCAGCCCGACCAACCCGGGACGCAGCGCGCGGTTCCTCGTTACCCTAGCAGTGAGCGACGTCCGGCGGCAGGTCGAATTGCGCGATCCGCTGGTCCAGCCGCCACAGCTCGATGCGGTGGCCCAGCACGAGCGATGCCGCTTCGCGCTTAGCCTGCTCGTCGTCGTCGCAGACGAGATTGATGCATCCGAACACATGCCCGTCCGGATCGATCTGGAATGCGCGGTAGTGCCTGATGCTCCGCACCGTCATCCTCCACGTCTCGGGTAGACGGGCGTGCTCAACCATTCCGTCAGGTGCGAGGTCGCGTCGTTTTGCTTGGCGCGCCGAAGCAGCATGTCGCGCTCCTTGCCGGGCGGCAGGCTGCGCGCGCGTTCGCGAGCGGTTTCGGCGAATGTCGCCAACCGCTCCTGGAGCGATTGGGTCTGTTTCCTGCGATTGCGTTTGGCGGTCATTGTACTTTCACAAAGCGCTTTGGTTGGAAGGAAATTGGCCCCGGCGGGAGGTCTGGCGCCAGGGCCCAGGTTTCCGTGCCGGTTGGGGGCGGCCCAGCCCGGCAACGTTGGCAGCTTCGGCCGCAATCGCCGGTTCCGGCATTTCAATAAGTTAACGGTGCGTGATTTTGCTGGTGCGAAGCACCGCGACCGGGCAGCGGATGCGCGCATCACTTCGCGCGCGGGCGCAACTTCGACTGCGCCGCGAAGCGGCGTTGAATGGAGCACCATTCCGGCGCGTGCTGCGCATTCGCTTCGCCGGCCCTATTCCGGCGGCTGCAGCCCCGGCGACCGCAGCCACTCGCTCATCTGAGAACCGGTTTCCGCCTGACGCGCCCTACGCAACATCTCGTCGCGTGCAGCGCCGGGCGGGAGCGACTTGGCCTGTTCGCGAAGCCGCTTGGCTTCCGCGGCCAGGCGCACTTCCAGTGCATCCGTTTGCTTGACACGATGCCGCGTCAACATGAAGAGTTCTCCCTGTTCGTGGACAGAGCGCGCCGTTGCGTCCTTCTCTGACGGCTTCCATAGCCAGACCGGAGCGGAGGCTCAACGTTCCGGACCGCGAACGGTTTCTCCATGCCAGGCAAGTATCGGAGGTCCTACTCTTCCCGGATGTCGCGAAGGGCCTTGATCTCCGAGCGCAACATCGCGCTTTCCATCACCACTCGGCGCACCTCGCGCGTGGCATCATCAAGCTGATCCGCGAGCGCTCTGTGCTGCGCCCGGAGGGCGCGGCTCGCTTCGATCGCGCGCTCAGCGCGGGCAAACAGGACGTCGTTCATGGAGCGACGATAGAAGCTTCGGGACCACAGCGCCTTTACGTAAGTTACGTAATTTACTCAAAGCCAGCCATCCGCTCAAAATCATCCGCGAACGTTAACCTGGATCAAGTATCTCGCAGCCTGTCGACCGCTCGCGACCGAGGACCCACGTACTGTCCCAAGCAAAAGAGTGCTTAGCCCCGCCGATAGAGTTGCAGATAGCTCGGCGAGAACAGCGCCGCATCCTTGAGCGCATCGAGATCGGTGATGGTCAGCGTGCGATCGCGCAGCACGATCAGGCCGGAGGCCCGCAGTTCCTGAACCGTGCGGTTGAGATGGACCACCGACAGCCCGGTGGCGTCGGCAAGATCCATTTGCGTCACCGGCATCACGCAGGAATTGCCGTCGACCATGCCGACGGGACGCAGCCGCTCGATAATCTCGCAGAACAAATGGGCCACGCGTTCAAACGCCACCCGGCGGCCGAGATTGATGGCCCATTCGCGCTGGATGGCGTTGTTGACGAGGGTCTCACACCAGAACGCTTCCGCCAGCGCGCGGTCGCCCGCCACCAGACCCTCGAACCGCGCACGCTTGATTTCGGTGTAGACAACCGGCGTCATCGCCGCGATGGAATGATCCATCACCGACAGCAGGAACGCGTGCGCGTCGCAACTCTCGCCGGGAAACAGAAAGTTGACGATCTGGCGCCGACCGTCCTCGAGCGTCTTGTAGCGGCAGAGCCAGCCCGACAGCACGAGGCGGACACTGTCGACCGGATCGCCCTCCGAGATCAGATCCTCGCCCGATCCTGCGCGCTGGATTCCCTCGAGCATTGCGTATTCAAGCGAGGTGCGGGCCTCCGTCGACAAGGGCCTCAGCACGTTCAGCCGGCGAATGACCGGGTCCACCATGCTGCGATCTAGCGTCGACAAGGGCATCAGTTGGCCACCGCCGGTGTATGAAACGCCCGCTTGCTAAGAGGAATGGTGATCGTGCATTCCAATCCCCTGGGATTGAATGCCATCGTGGTCTGCCCCTTGAACTCGAACGCGAGTGTGCGCTCCAGAAGCTCGGTCCCAAATCCTTTGTGCGGCGGCAGCGCAACCGGCGGCCCGCCGCGCTCCCGCCACTCGAACACCAGCTCCGCCGGCTCGGTGCCCTGCTCAATGCGCCAGGAAATCTCGATGCGACCTATCGGTCGGCTCAGGGCGCCGTATTTCAGCGCGTTGGTCGCGAGCTCGTGAATGGCAAGCGCGAAGGTTTCCGCTGCCTTCGAGTGAAAACGCACCGTGGGACCGCTGACACGCACCTGCTCGCCCTCTCTAGCATTATAGGCCAGCAGCTCTTCGACCGCGAGGTATTCGAGATCTACGCCGCCTTCAGGATCGCGGGTCACGAGTGCCTGGGTACGGGCGAATGCGTTGAGCCGGCCGTCGAGATGGGAAGCAAACTCCTCGACTGTCGAACTGCTATCGGCCGTGCGACGGGCGATCGAGCGCACCACGCCGAGCGTGTTCCGGACCCGATGCTGGAGCTCGGCCAGCAGCAGGCGCTGCCGCTCCTCGGCGCGGGTAATGGCGGTGATGTCGACGAAGGTGATGACGACCCCGGCGATGAAATTGTCGATGCTGCGATAAGGCAGGATGCGCACGATGTAGCGCGTGCCGCTGTCCGGCTCCCTCAACTCGCGCTCGGCGCTGGCAAGCGTCCGCAGCACGCCGCGAATGTCATCATAGAGCTCCTCGATCGGGATGCGCGCCTTGATGTGCGCGATGGGCCGGCCCGTGTCGGTCTCGACGAGATGCAGAACCTGCGTGATCGCCGGCGTGAAGTTCATCACGCGCAGATCGTTGTCGAGGAACACGGTCGCGATCTGCGTGCTCTCCAAGAAATTCTCGAGATCGCTGGTGGCGCGCGTCAATTCCTGGACCCGATGAGCCAGCTCGCCGTTGACAGTGGTCAGTTCCTCGTTCACCGACTGCAATTCCTCGCGCGAGGTTTCGAGCTCTTCGTTCGCGGACTGAAGCTCTTCGTTGAGCGACTGGTACTCCTCGTTCGAGGACTTCAGCTCCTCATTGGTGCTTTCGAGCTCCTCGATGGTCGCCTGAAGGCGCTCCCGCGTCGCCCGCAGCTCGCCTTCGATACGCTCGACATGCTCGGTCTGCACCAGCGCATTGGGATAGCCCTCGTCGGCATCCATGGTGCGCACCGGGCCATCCTTGAACAGGACGACGAAATTGCGGTGGTCGCCATCCTGGATCGGCTCCACCGTGATATCGACGAGAATGCGATGGCCGTTGACGCCGAGCTGCACCTGCTCGGCATGGGCGGGCTCATTGGTCTCCGCCGCGCGGCTGAGCACCGTTCGCAGCTCCAGGCGGAGATCGCGATGGACGAGTTGGAGCAGGTCGAGCGTGGCGGCGCCTGCCGTCGGCTCGATGTAGCGGCCGGTGCGCCCGGAGAAGTGTAAGACCTGAAAGTTGCCGTCGGTGATGACATAGGCGGGCGCGTAGCGCTCCGCGACCCGTTGCGCGCGGCGCTCCAGACCCACGTCGGGACGGAACGAGCGCAGCGGCGGCACCTCGGCGGGAGCCCTGCCCGCAGCGGTCGTGATCGGAAATTCCGGCGGCAGCCGCGTTCCGGTCTCGAGCTTCTTGAAGATGCGGGCGCGGCGGTCGATCGGCACGAACAGTTTTGGATGCCGCGTCACGTTCTCGGAATTGCCGAGGAACAGGAAGCGATCCGGCAGAAGCGCGAAGTGGAATAGCGGAATCACCCGGTTCTGCAATTCGGCATTGAGGTAGATCAGCAGGTTGCGGCAGGAGACGAGATCAAGCTTGGAGAACGGTGCGTCCTTGATCACGTTGTGCTGCGAGAAGATGCACATTTCGCGCAGGTCCTTGACCACGCAATAGGTATCCCCCTCGCGCACGAACCAGCGCGCCAGGCGCTCCCTGGTCATGTCCGCCTCGATCTTGGTGCGGTAACGACCGACGCGCGCGGTCGCCAGTGCCCGTCCGTCGATGTCGGTAGCGAAGATCTGAACCTGCGGGGCGGAGTCCATTTTGGCCATGTGCTCGCGCAGGAGGATACCGATCGAATAGGCCTCCTCTCCCGTGGCGCAGCCGAGCACCCAGACGCGAACCTGCTGGCCCGCGCTCTTGCCTTCGAAGATCTTCGGGACGATCTGGCTCTCCAGCACTTCGAACTCGCGCTTGTCGCGGAAGAATTCGGTGACGCCGATCAAGAGATCGTTGAAGAGGTGCAGCGCCTCGTCCTGGTCGTTGCGCAGGAAATCGACATAGGCGGAAATCTCGGCGATCTGAACCACCTGCATCCGCCGCTGCACGCGGCGCAGAAAGGTGTTCTGCTTGTAGCCGTGGAAATCATTGCCGGTCTTGCTGCGCAGGACGTCGGCGATGCGCGACAGCGAGCTCGCCGCAGCGGCCAGTCCCTCATCGAACCCCTGCTTCTCGTCCAGCCGCCGCAGATGACGAGCATAGACCTGAATGTGCTCGGCGATCTCGTCCGCGGTCAGCACGTAGTCGGCGATGGCTGCCGGCGTATTGGCGTCCTTCAGATGATCAGCCTCGTCACTCGCGCCCTTTTCGGCGATGGCGAGACCACCGTGATCCTTCAGCGTCGCGGTACCCAGCGTGCCATCGCCGCCGATGCCGGACAGGATCACGCCGATCGATTGCTCGGCGCGTTCTTCCGCCAGCGACACCAGGAAGCTGTCGATCGTGGCTCGCTCGCCGGGCGCCTGCTCGGCCTCGCGGACCGCGAAGCGACCGCCATGGATCGTCGTGATCATCGCCGGCGGGCACAGATAGACCGTGCCGCCCTCGATGTTCTGGCCGTCGCTGATGTCGGTGATCTTGCCGCCGCTGGAATTTCGCACGATCCGGCGCAGCCGCGACTCGTCGAGCGCCTCATGATGTTGAAGCGCCAGCACGACGGCCTGGTCGACGCCTACGGTCAGCTTGGCAAAGAAGCGCTCGATGCTATCCAGAGCTGCCGGCGGGGCGCCCACCCCGATGATCAGCGGGGACCTGGTCTGGTGCTCTCTTTCGACCGGCTGGTCGCCGATTTCATGCATGATCTCGGTAGCTCTCATTCAGTGACGTGAACCAGCGGGTTGCCCCGCTCGCCGCAAATAGCAGAATTGATGTTATCCCAACAGGTGAAAGGCGGATATGTCACGCTGCGTTCCATACCGCGAGCATCGTTGTCAATTCCCGGCCAAAGGCCCATAATTGCGTGCGGCAGGAGCCCCGTGATGCAGACGTCCGACGAACTCGCGGCCCTGATCAGGCGGGCCGAGGACGCCACCGCGACCGCCCGTCGGCTGCTCCGCGAGAACGATCGTTTGCGCCGCAGCGCCGAGCGGCAACTCGATTTTATGTACGAGCTCGGCGTAGAGTTCGGGCGGCCTGCCAGCGCGCCCTGGATCACTCCGGGCCGACTTGCTGCCGAAGATAGGCAATCCGCTGCTGGATCAGGACGCGATGGCGCAGCCATTCCGTCAGAGTCTGCTTCAGCGCCTCCACCAACCGTTCCGCCTGGCCCGCGTCGCAGCCGCCGGCACTGAGTTGACGGACCCGATCCTCCTGGTCGCGGATGCGCTGCGAACCCTCCTCGATATCCCGATCGGCCTTGATCAGATGGAGGCGCTCGGTATCGAGCTGCTCGGTCCATTCGGCGAGGGAAATGGTCATGGCGACACCCTCAAGCCTCCCGCTTGCGAACCGGAGGATCGAGCGACTTTAGCACGACGCGCCGGATCATGTCGGCATATTCGCGATATTCGGCAGCCCGCGTCTGGTACATCTCGGCGACCGCAGGCCGGCCGCTGCGCCGGCCGTCGGTCGCCATGCGCTGCACCAACTCAGCCCGCTCCTCGATGATGCGCAGCGCGACCCGCAGGGCTTCATCCACCCGCCCCTCCTGCTCCTTTGCGAGGATGTCGCCGGTGAAGGCGTGGCCGACCTGGCAACGGAAGCGCATCGGACGCGCTTCCTTGATCTCGGACAGCACGCCCCCGCAGGCAGGACAGGTCAGCGCAACCGGATCAGCCACGGAGAGGAGATTGTCACTGCCGATCCGTTCGCCGGCCGCGATCTCGACCTCGAGCCGGATCTCCGGCGGGATCGGCAGCGCGGCGCCGGCAGTCTCCCTGGCGAGATCGGACAGGACATCACCCATTCCGGCGCCGGGGACGCAAAGATCGATGATGGTCGCCTCCAGGGCGCTCCTTGGCATTTCATCGGCGATGGCGTCCGAGGGGTCCTGAACCACCGAGATCCCCCCGCAACGCTTGATGGCGTTGAGACCGGCCGCACCGTCGGACAGCAGCCCGCTGAGGAGCACGCCGATCACGCGCGGACCGTAATTGATGGCAGCCGAGCGAAACAAGGCGTCGATGGCCGGCCGGACCATGTTCTCGCGCGGACCGCGCCCGAGGAACACGCGATCCTCGGACAGCAGCAGATGATGGTCCGGCGCGGCCAGATAAACCTGGCTGGGCTCTATCTTCATGCCGTTTTCGGCCTGCCGGACCGGAAGCGGGCCCGCGCTGCTGGCCACCGTCGAGAGAATGCCGATGCCCTGCGCCGGGATGTGCAGGACGATGAACACCGCCGCGGGCAAGTCGGGCGGCAAGCGGCCGAGGATCTGCTTCAGCGGTGCGGTCGCGCCGGCCGAGCCACCTATGACGATGATGTCGCGGTTGCTCATGGAACCCACTTTCTTCTGTAGCGTTTGTACCAAGGCGGGTCACCGCCCTATGTTCCTAGGACGGGAAAGGAAGGCATGGGAGGCACCATGGCGATCTCGCCCACGTGGTCAGATCCGCTGTCGCCGCTCAGCGGGCGGCGGATCTTCGTTGTCGAGGACGAATATTTTCTCGCCGATGACATCGGCAGGGCGTGTCGCGCGCTCGGCGCAGATGTCGCGGGCCCGGTAGGTGATCTCGACGACGCACTCAGGATCCTGCACGACGGCAGCATCCTCGATGCCGCCGTGCTCGACGTGAACATCCGCAGTGAGATGATCTTTCCGGTGGCCCGTGAACTGAAGGCAAGGAACGTACCGTTCGTCTTCACGACCGGATACGACAAGGTCGCCATCAGTCCGGAATTCCACGACGTGCCGATCCTGGAAAAACCGATTGATCTGCCGGCGATGGCACAGAGGCTGGCCGCGCTCATCGCCGATCCGCACGGTTGAGCCGAACGGCGATCAGAACAGATGCGCTAAAGCGAGCCAGCCGCTCACCGCCAGGCACAGAAGGACCGCAGCATAAGGCAGCATGACGCGCAAGACATGACCCCTTCCCGCCGTCAGCCCATCATCATCCAAACGATTGCGCCCAACATCACGAGGAAACCCGTGATTGCCGTCGCGACAAAAGCCTGTTCGACGCGATCCATCGCCACCACAGCCCCTCTTTCCAGCCGAACCAGTCTGACGGCTCGAGGAGCTTTGCGCATTAGGTTATGTGAATCGGCGTTCTCCTTTGTCGGTCCGCGGGATCGGTCGCGCCGCTCAGCGTAGATTGCGACCGTATCGTTCTACGACTTCGCCGTGCCCGGCTCGGCCATCTTGCGATGCTGCTTGGCCAACATCTCATTCGGTGTGACGTTGGCGACCGTGTTCTGGATCTTGTTCTTCAGTCCGGTCACGATGTCGGACTCGCCGGCCAACATGGCGTCGAAGCCGGCCTTCGCGACCTCCGCCGCGTCTTCCTTCTTCTCGGTGCCGACCTTGGTGTCCATCATGTCGGCGCGGTGGAAGAACTCCGTTTCCGTGGCACCCGGCATCAGGCAGGTGACGGTGACGCCGCTGTCGCGAAGCTCCTCGCGCAGTGCAAATGAGAATGAATCGAGGAAGGCCTTGCTGGCGTTGTAGACCGCCTGAAAACTGCCCGGCGTGAATCCGGCGATCGAGCCCGTGATCAGGATGCGCCCCGAGTTGCGGCGAAGCATCTCGTTGCCGGCCCGATGGATCAGATACAGCGTGCCGGTAATGTTGGTGTCGACGAGGTGTTTGACCCTGGCAAAATCCTGATCGAGGAACGCCTTGCCAAGGCCGACACCGGCATTGGCCAGCAGCGCGCCGATCGGCCGGTCGCCGACCGCTGCGCAGAGCTTGTCGACACCTTCAGTGGTGGCGAGATCGGCCTCGACCGCCTCGACGCTGACGCCGAGCTTGCGGAGATCGACGGCCACTCTCTCGATCTCGGGCTCGTCCGCCGCGATGACAAGGTTGAAACCGGCTTGGGCACAGCATCTGGCGAGTTCCAGGCCAATACCGGTGGAGGCGCCGGTGACGACGGCGAACTGCTTGGCGGACATGAGCGTATCCTTGCGATGGCGTTGATGACGCTCCAATGGCTGCGACCGCCTCTCGTTCCTATCCAAGCCAAACCTCAAGTCAAAGCATGTGCGGTGCGATGATTTTCCACGTGCAATAGCAACCATCGTTCGTTGTTCGACTTGGATGCCTCGTAGCTCGCGGGAGGACGGAGATGAAGGCGCTGGTTTGGCACGGCAAGGAGGACATTCGCTGCGACACCGTCACCGATCCGGAAATCCAGGACCCGCGCGATGCCGTCATTAAAGTCACGAGCTGCGCCATCTGCGGCTCAGACCTGCACCTCTTTCACAACTACATTCCAGGCATGCTGCCCGGAGACATCATGGGCCACGAGACCATGGGCGAAGTGGTCGAAGTCGGCTCGGGCGTCGACGGCAAGCTGAAGAAGGGCGACCGCATCGTCGTCCCCTTCACGATCATTTGCGGCGAATGCGACCAGTGCAAGCGCGGTAATTTCTCGGTCTGCGAGACCACCAACCGCAAGCGTCACCTCGCCGAAAAAGCGTTCGGTCATTCCTGCGCCGGCCTGTTCGGCTATACGCATCTGACCGGCGGCTACCCCGGGGGCCAGGCCGAATATCTGCGCGTGCCGTTTGCCGACGCCACCCACATCAAGGTGCCCGCCAGCATTCCCGACGAACAATTGCTGTTTCTCAGCGACATCTTCCCGACCGGCTGGCAGGCCGCGGTGCAATGCGACATCGAGCCGACCGATACGGTCGCGATCTGGGGCTGCGGTCCCGTGGGGCAGATGGCGATCCGCAGCGCCATCCTGCTCGGCGCCAATCAGGTGATCGCGATCGACTGCCTTCCCGAACGGCTCAGCATGGCCGAAGCCGGCGGCGCTACAACCATCAACTTCGAGAGCGAGAGCGTTCTGGAGCGGCTCAAGGAGCTCACCGACGGCAGAGGCCCTGAAAAGTGCATCGATTGCGTCGGAATGGAGTCCCACGTGATGGCCTCCCTACCCGACACGCTGCTCGACCGCGCCAAGCAGATGGTGATGGTGGAGAGCAACCGGCCGCATGTGCTGCGCGAGATGATCTATGTCTGCCGCCCCGGCGGCATCATCTCGGTGCCGGGCGTGTACAGCGGATTCTCCGACATGCTTCCGATGGGCGCCTTCATGAACAAAGGCCTGACGATGCGTACCGGCCAGACCCACGTCAACCGCTGGACCGACGACCTGCTCCATCGCATCGAAGAAGGTCAGATCGATCCGTCCTTCGTCATCACCCACACCGTCCCGCTCAGCCAAGGCCCCGAGATGTATCAGATGTTTCGCGACAAGCGCGACTCCTGCGTCAAGGTCGTGCTGAAGCCCTGAGGAGCAAGATCCATGTTTCATTTCTCCAACATCGTTCGCACCAAGGGCGACCCGAAAATCGTCGCGGGCGGGCCGAGCCTGAAGCGGCCCGAAGACCAGCTTGCCCGTGCGCTGGGCTGGTTCAGCATCGGTCTCGGCGTCGTGGAATTCTTCGCGCCGAGGCGCGTCACGGAAACGCTGGGCATGGAAGGCCATGAGACGCTGGTCCGCGCCTTCGGCGTGCGGGAGGTCATGGCCGGGATCATGTCGCTCTCGGTCGACAAGAACGCCGGCCTGTGGGCCCGCGTCGGCGGCGACGGCCTCGATGCCGCCGCGCTGCTCTCGGGTCTGACCGCGGACAATCCCAAAAATGGCAATATCGCGCTGGCACTGCTGATGGTCGGCGGCATCGCGATGCTCGACTATCGCGCCGCTCAGGACACCAGGCCGCGGCGGCCCACGCGCGATGCACGGCGCAAGCTGTATCCGAACCGCAGCGGTTTCCCCAAAGGCATCGAGAGCGCCAGAGCCGCAGCAAAGCAGATCGCAGCGCACGCCGCAGGACGGACCTGAGGAAGCACGCCGAGGTGATACAAGGCAATGAGCGACGAGTCCCGTGACGAAGGCCTGTGGTGGGAATCCGCCGTCATCTATGAAATCGCACCGATATCGTTCCAGGACTCGGACGGCGACGGCAAAGGCGATCTCGCTGGCCTGATATCGCGCATCGATTATCTGAAATGGCTCGGCGTCGACGCGGTTTGGCTGACGCCGATCTACAAGAGCCCCTTCCGCGACCTCGGCTACGACATCTCCGACTACTGCTCCGTCGACCCTGCATTCGGCAGCCTCGAGGTGTTCGACCGCCTGCTCAAGGCCCTGCACGCGGCGGATATCCGCCTGATCCTCGATCTCGTGCCCAATCACACTGCGAACGATCACGCATGGTTTGTCGAGAGCAGCAGCTCACGAAACTGCGCGAAGGCCGATTGGTACATCTGGGCCGACGCGGCCGAGAATGGCGGTCCGCCCAACAACTGGCTGAGCCGCTTCGGCGGCAGCGGCTGGGAATGGTGCGAGGCGCGGCGGCAATATTATTATCATTCCTTCCTGGTCGAGCAGCCCGATCTGAACTGGCGCAACCCGCAGCTGCGCGCCGCGATCGCCGATGTCATGCGCTTCTGGCTCGATCGCGGCGTGGACGGCTTTCGCGTCGATGCCAGCGCGGTTCTGATCAAGGACGAGCTCCTGCGCGACAATCCGCAGAACCCGCAAGCGAAGGGCAAGCCGCCGCCGCAGCGCCAGACGGCCGTGTTTACCGACGACCGGCCGGAGACGATGGGTTGCATCGAATTCATCCGCGAGGTGATCGACGGCTATCCGGAGCGAATGTTGTGCGGCGAAGTCCAGGGCAAGACCGACCGCATCGGTCACTTCTACAGCAACGATCGGCCGCGCCTGCATCTGCCGCTCAATTTCGCGCTGCTCGACGCACCCTGGGATGCGTTGTCGCTGCAAGCGGCGATCGACGCGTATTTCAACGCCATCCCGGATCATGCATGGCCGGTCTGGGTGATCGGTGGTCACGACAAGCAACGGATCGCGAGCAAAATCGGCGACGCGCAGATGCGGGTTCTGGCGATGCTGCTGATGACGCTGCGGGGAACGCCGTTCTTCTTCATGGGCGACGAGATCGGCCGCAAGCGCGTTCCCGTTCCGCCCGACCGCGTCCGCGATCCCTTCGAGAAGCTCGTGCCGGGGTATGGCCTTTGCCGCGATCCCGAACGCGCGCCGATGCGTTGGGACGACAGCGCCAACGGCGGCTTTACAACCGGCGATCCATGGCTGCCGCTGGAGCCGCCCGACGGCGCGGCCAATGTGGCCACGCAGCAGCGCGACCCGCGTTCGATCCTGGCACTGTTTCGCGCACTGATGACGCTGCGGCGCGAGCATGCCTGCCTGCGCCACGGCGATTACGAGCCGCTACGCTCACAGAACGACGTTCTTGCCTACCGCCGGACGGTTGGCGGCAGCGGCATTCTGGTCGCGCTCAACATCGCCGCCGAGCCGCGGAAATGGCACTGGCAAGGTTGCGGCCGTCTGCTGATGTCGACGCATCTGGACCGGCCGTCCGAGCCGTTGCCGGACGCCTCCATCCTGCTCCGCGGCAATGAAGGCGTGATCGTCGCACGCGAGGCAAGATGACGGCCGAGGAACCATCCGCGCCTCAGAGAGTCTCTTCACGCTTCCGGCGTCCCCCTGCCGGAGACTGAATAGACGAACCCGCGGCCCCGGCGCTCACCCCTTTTCAAGCGCCGGGGTAGCGGCGTGAGCTTGGAGGCAGATCTATTGGAGGCAGCTCATGGGCAAGACGACGGGTCTTGAACAACGCATCGGCGGCAAGACAAGGCAGGCAATCGGCGAGATCATCGGGGACCAGGACCTCCACGATGACGGCAAGGCGCAAGCGCAGCGCGGCCGCGACGATCAGGACAAGCCGGGCGAGCCCGATCCACTGAAAAAGCTCAAGCAGCGGACGTGAACGCGGAGCCGCGACTGGCGCTTTCAAATGCAGCGTGGCGCACTGACGGAAGCGTGCCTCGAGCCGCCAAGAGACGGCGCCGTTCGCGCTGGATCGCCGCTGCCGAGCTGGGCCTGATCAGCAGCACCTTCTCGACCATCGTCAGCCAGCTCTTCGCCGCGCGGATCGGGCGCGATGCCGCCGTCGACTGGATGACGGTCGCCTCCATTCCCGCGCGCGATTGGGCGGTCAGCGCAGAGCCGTCGTGGAGCGCGATTCTTGCCGGGATCGCCTTTCACCAATGGGCGGACTTTTCGTGGGCGCTGGTCTTCTTCGGCGTGCTCGGGCGCTGGACCGCCGACCTGCGGCCGCTCACGATCCTGCTGCTCGCGCTGCCCTGGGCCGTGTTCTCTTCAAGCATGGAATGGTTCGTGCTGGTGCCGCTGTTTCCGTTCTGGCAGCCGCTGTTCACGCTGCAGCAGCCCTACTGGATCGGCCTGCTCGTCCATAGCTCCTCGGCCGTGATGTACCCCCTGTTCGCCCGGCTGCGCTGGACGCGGGGCGCAGCACCCGAGCGCGATGTTCGCTTCACCAGTGCCTGGACCACCGGCGCGCTGGCCGTGATGATGCTGCTCGGGGTGGTCGCGTTGTTCGGCAGCCATGGTTACGAGCCGCCGTGGATGGGCCGGGACAGGGACGCGGACCAGACCTACATCCGTCATATGACCGCGCATCACGCCCAGGGCATCGAGCTGGCGCGCATCGGCGCGGAGCGCGCGCAGGACCCGCATCTGCGCAAGCTGGCGATGCTGATGGTCGCGAGCCAGTCCGGCGAGAACCGGATTTTCGAGACCTGGTGGCTGAGCTGGTTCGACACCGAGATGCCCGACTGCAACACGGAAGAACGTGCCGCGATGCCGGGCTTCCTGACACAGGCCGCGATGCGACAGGTCAAGACCGCGCCGGCGGACCAATTCGACACGGTGTTCGTCGAGACGATGAACAAGCATCACGCCGGCGCAGTCAGGATGGCCGACCAGATGTGGCATAGCAGCGGCGATCTGCGCCTGCGCGTCATGGCCCACGCCATCCGACACGAACAGCAGGGCGAGATCGCGCTGATGCACGGCGCCAGCGGCATCGCCGCCGTCGCCACGGCCTTCCGCAACATGCTCGGCGACAACGTCAATTGAGCGGACCGCCCCCTACTCCCGCCAGAACTCCGCCAATTCCTCGGCGGTCACCAGATCGACCTGGCCGTGAAAGCGGGTGCGGTACATCGTCATGAGCGCATCGTGGCCGACATCGGAGGAGCTGCACAGCGCATCCTCGATGATGACGACCCTGAAGCCGAGATCGACGGCGCTCAGCACCGTCGAGAGCACGCAGACGTCGGTCTCTGCGCCCGTGATCACGACCGTGCCGACGTTCTTCTCGATGAGCAGGCTGGTGAGGCCGGGATTGCTGAATGCGGAATAGGCCGGCTTGTCGATGACAGCAGCGGGCGGAACGAAGCGACTCAGAGCCGGCACGAGTTCGAGACCGGATGGCGGCAGATGCTTGCGGGTCGCCTCGCGCCAATGACGAAAATAGCTCTGCCACTGTCCGGGACGATCTTCCGGATCCTCCGGCGTGATGAATCGGGTGAAGATCGTTCTGGCCTGATGACGCGAAACGATCGAGGCGACCGTCGGCAAAACTCTCGCCATCCAGGGCGTCGCCCAGAGGCCGCCCGGAGCGAAAATGTTCTGCATGTCGATGCAGAGATGAACGGCATCGCTGATGTCGGCAACCTCCGACGCGCTGTCTCTCATCGTCCTCCACCGTCGAACCATAGCCACGCGCCGGCAGCCGGCATTTGCCCGGCGACCTCACCGACTGCAATGCGATCCCAACGGTCATCGTTCCCCATTAGCCCTCACTGTGACGATCCAGCTGTCAAAAAGAAGTGGCCTGCCAAGAAAGGCGGCACAAAAACCGAAGCAGAACGCCGAGCCCTCCCTGATTGGGGCTCGCTTCTATTAGACGCCTTGAAGGTGGGGCAGCAAAGCGCTATGTTAGACAAAACTCATTTTTGTCTAACATACGGGCGAAATTCCATGGCAAAGGCATCAGCGAACAAGCCCACACTGCTCCGGGCGAAACGGAGGAGAGCTGCATCCAAGGGCAGCTCGGTACTGATAAAGACCTTTAAGCGTGAGCTTGCGACCAGCGGGCTTGTCGTGAGCAAGGCACGATTTGAAGCGGTCATGCTGGCGGCGGAACAATCTGGCCTTCTGAGCGAAAAAGGCAGCCGTATCGGTGGCCGGGTGAGTCCGGCCTTGGTCAGGCAGGCCAAGCGCCAGACGGGCATCGAGACGGATACGGACTTGATCGAGTTTGCGTTGGCGACGGTTGCACTTGAGGACAATTTCGCAGGCGCGTTCAAGGAGTCTCGATGCACGGTCGATCCAACGTTGAAGCTCGGTTTCTAAGGTGGCGGAATTCGACTTTGACGCGGCGCGACGTTGGGCGCGGTTCGATCCAGAAAACACGCTGGCACGGCGCGGCGACGATGAACTTCCATTCGTCAGCGCCAGCCTGATCGCCGGACAGGGACTACTGCTCGATACCTGCGTCTATATCGATCAAATGCAAGATCGTTCGCCTCAGGTCCTGGACGACCTGATCGCGCAGCGACAAGTCAACCATTCGACTGTCGCGATCCAGGAGTTGATGCACACGGTCGGCGTGCTAAATCCGTCCGACGTGCGAACCGCATCTGTCGTCGATGTGATCGGGAAGCAGATCAAAGCGATGCCGCAACACCGGATCTTTGCGCCGGACATAGAGGTGCTGGGACGAGCCGCGCTGCTATCTGGGATCCTCTGCCGCCTCCAGGGATATGAAAAGGACAGCAAGTTGCGCGCGCTTCAGGACTGCGTGCTCTTCCTGCAGGCACAAAAGCTCGGCGTCGTTGTCCTGACTGCAAATGTCGGCGACTATGATATTCTATGCCAGCTCATACCAACCGGACGCGTGCTATTCTATCGTTCGAAATGAACCCCATTGATGCTTAAAAAAATTTGACGACATTTCTCTTGCCGACCTCCAAGCCCTGGTTGAGGCCAGAATCCCAAAGGCCGTCGCTTAGAGTTCAAGTCAGGCTTTGGTGAATGAAAGTACGAACCCGCCTATCTCTACGATGGGCTACGCTACTGTCCTTTCGTAAGCAGATGGTGGTTTTCCTTCGCAAGATTTTGGCTCAAACAGAGCTGACCCCACAAAAGCGAACGCACGTCGGAGAGACGCTGATGGAAAAGTTCAAAGAATAGATTCATTGCGAGTAACAATGCGGGAGTAGAAATCGCGAAAATAGTTTTTATATCAATGACTTATGATTTTGGTGCGCTCGGAGGGACTCGAACCCCCACGATTTTACTCACTGCCACCTCAAGGCAGCGCGTCTACCAATTCCGCCACGAGCGCTTTTGGGGATGCCGGCTTGAGGCTTGAAGGCCAACCGGATCAACGGCGCCGATCTAACAAATCCATCAGAGGGGTACAAGCCTCCAAAGGCCCTGAATTCCACAAGCTTTGCAGGAAAGTTCCGGTCGCTTGACCCGGGAGAGCCCTTTACCGCGTGCCCGGCCCGCGACAGTGTGCCCGGGCCGCTACGGCGTGCCCCGGCCGCTACCGCGTGCCCGGCGTACGCGGCAGCATCTGCTTAACCTCGACCGCGATCCGATTGCGATCGACCAGCACGACGCCGGAGGCGACCGGCAAATTATTGGCCAAAACCTTGACCTCGTCGGCCTCGGTTGCATCCAGCTCGATGATGGCACCGCGGGAAAGACGTAATACTTGATGGATCGGCATGGTGGTCGTCCCGAGGACGACCATGAGATCCACGGTGACTTTGTCGAGAGTTGGCACTTCAGCACCACCGCAACTTGGGACTTGGACTAAGGACTCGGCATTTGCGCCTGGGATCATCACCCGGTTATGGTTAGCCAATGGTTAATTCACCCAAAAACCACCGCCAAAATCAACGTCAAGACCTCGATTTGGCGTCGTTCTCCGCCGTAGAGGGCGAACCCGTGGAGTGGCGGATTTCGGACGCGCCCGTGCCCTATCCGGAGGCCGTGGCCGAAATGGAGGCGCGCGTCGCGGCGATCGCGGCCGGTGACGCCCCGGAGCTGGTCTGGCTACTCGAACATCCCCCGCTCTACACCTCCGGCACCTCGGGCAAGGCCACCGACCTGCTCGATCCGCGATTCCCGACCTTTGCCACCGGGCGCGGCGGGCAGCTCACCTATCACGGGCCCGGCCAGCGGGTGGCGTATGTCATGCTCGACCTCAAGCGCCGGCGGCCGGACGTGCGGGCCTATGTCGCGAGCCTGGAGGAGCTGATTCTGCGGACGCTCGGCGCCTTCAACATCCGCGGCGAACGGCGGGAGGACCGGGTCGGCGTCTGGGTGAAGCGGCCCGACAAGGGACCCGAGCACGAGGACAAGATCGCGGCGATCGGCGTCCGGCTGAAGCGCTGGGTCTCGTTCCACGGCATCGCCATCAATGTCGAGCCGGAGCTGGAGCATTTCGCCGGCATCGTGCCCTGCGGCGTCGGCGATCCCCGCTACGGCGTTACCTCGCTGGTCGATCTCGGCCAGCTCGTGACGATGGCAGATATCGACCTCGCACTCCGGCAGGCCTTTGAGGAGCTGTTCGGGCCGACCCGGGCGCTGCTGCCGGAAGTCGTCTGACGTTTTCTGGAGAGCGCCCCGCCTGTCTCGTTCTCCGCCGACACGGAATCGGCTACGCTTGACCCCGGTGTCGCCCACGCCTCCCCCCTCCGCCGGGAAAGTAGAGACCATGCCGGGCGAATTGATCGTCGGACCGACTGTTCGAGCGCCAGGCATAAGGAGGGGTTGCGATCATGCTCGTAATGGGAGGTTCTCACGATGGAGCTGTCTGCACCGATCTATCATCTGAAGCGGCGAGCGAAGCGCATGTCGCGCGAGGAAGGCATTCCGTTGCACGATGCGCTTGACCGCATCGCCGCGACGGAAGGATTTTCCGCCTGGAGCATGCTCGCGGCGAAAGCTGCCGCAGCGACGCCGGCCAACAGGCTTTTCCCGCAATTTCAACCGGGCGATCTGGTGCTGGTCGGGGCGCGCCCCGGCCAGGGCAAGACCCTGATGAGCCTCGAACTTGCCGTGGAAGCGATGCGCTCGGGCCACCGCGCCGCGTTCTTCTCGCTCGAATACACCGAGAAAGACGTTCAGGATCGCTTTCGGATGATCGGCGTGGACCCGGCGGAATTCGAAAAACTCTTCGAGGTCGATTGCTCCGATGCCATCAGTGCCGATTACATCGTCAAGCAGATGGCCGCAGCACCGCGCGGCACAGTCGTGGTGATCGACTATCTGCAACTGCTCGACCAGCGGCGGGAAAAACCCGACCTCACTGTTCAGGTGCGCGCGCTGAAATCGTTCGCACGCGACAAGGGATTGATTGTCGTCTTCATCTCGCAGATCGATCGTTCCTATGATCCCTCGGTCAAGTCCTGCCCTGACCTTAGCGATGTCAGGCTGCCGAACCCGCTGGACCTCAAGCTGTTCGACAAGACCTGTTTCCTGAACAATTCCGAAGTCCAGTTTCGAATAGCGAGCTGACGATCAGGCCGCGGGTGAGATTGCTCACCCGCGACTTGCCGCCTCACGCCGCCTTCGGCGAAACATCGAGCTTGCCGGCGATGTAGCGCCGCTCCTGGGTCAGGCCGCCAAAGCCGTAGGCGTCGGCCTTGACCTCGTCGACGTGCAGGTACGTCTCGGGATGCAGCGGTCCCAAAATCCCGGCCATGCGCGTGAACATCGCGGCGAGATAGGCGGCCTTTTCGTCCTTGGTATTGGTGCCTTCGCTGACGTGGATGTCGATCCAGTAGCTCGCAAGCTTCTGCTCCGCGAGCGACTTGCCGCCCGCAAACCAGTCGCTCGCATCGACCGATTTCACGATGATGGCGGTGACCTCAGGATCCTTGTGCAGGATTGTTGCGGTGAGTTCGGACACGGCGCTTGCGATGTCGGCCTTCAGCGAGGGCGACTGGCGGGAGGTGGTGTAGGACACGGTGATCAGCGGCATAATCGTTCTCCTCAAGATGTCGCGCGGTCCGCGCGGCGTTGATGAAAGAAATAGACCTCCCTCAGTCATTTTGCTATCTTATTTCTGTTGATAGCAGTGATAACCAATCATAATGACAGCAACACTCGACATCGCCACGGTCCGGGCCTTCCTGCTGGTCGCCGACCTCCAGAGCTTTACCCGCACCGCCGAGGCGCTCGGCACGACACAGGCGGCGGTCAGCCTGAAGCTGCAACGGCTGGAAACATTGCTCGGAAAGCGCCTCGTCGAGCGCTCGCCGCGCGCGGTCCGGCTCACGGCAGACGGCGCGACATTCCTCGATCGCGCCCGCGCGCTGATCGCGGCGCATGATAGCGCGCTGTCGGGCGAGGCCCCAGTGGCGCAGTCGCTCTCGCTCGGCATCTCCGATCATGCTGCAGGCCCGGAGTTGGTGCCGCTGCTCGAACGGCTGCATGCGATGTCCTCAAACCTTACGCTCGCCGTCACCATTGGCTTCTCGCGCGAGATGCAGGACGCCTATGACGCGGGCGAGCTCGATGCGGTGATCGTCCGCCAGGAAGGCAGCCGCCGCGGCGGCGAGAAGCTGGCCGAGGACGAATTCGGCTGGTTTGCGTCAAGGCGCTTCACCTTGCCCAAGGGCGAAGCGCTGCCGCTCGCAACGCTCGCCCCGCCCTGCGGCGTCCGCGCCATCGCGGTGCGCGCGCTCGACAAGGCCGGGCTCGCCTGGCGTGAGCGTTTTGTCGGCGGCGGCGTCACGGCGGTGGTTGCAGCTGCCCTTGCCGGGCTTGCAATCGCACCACTGGCGCGGCGGATTGCGCCTCCCGGATTGGTCGATGTCGGATCCGGCTACAAGCTGCCGAAACTCGGCAGCTCGAAGGTAATGCTGCATTCGAAGGTCAGCGATCCAGCGAAACTGGCGGCGCTGCGTGCGGTGGCAGCGACGTTCCGAAGTGCGGCAGCGGTCTGACGCCGCACGGCTTTACGCCTCGAGTGCGCCGCGAGCGCCTGCCAGCTTGCGTCCTGCATACCGGCCCGCGATATTGCTTAAAAATGTTCCAAGCTCGGGGAACCATCCGCCATCTGTGGCGTTTGCTCCCGTCGAGTCGGGGTCCGGAATGATCGAAAAGTTAAATCAGCAGAGAGACTTGTTCGAGAGCGAACGCAGTTTCCGCCTGTTGGTTGAGGGAGTTGCGGACTACGCCCTCTACATGCTGGATCCCACCGGGATCATCACCAGCTGGAACATCGGAGGCGAGCGCATCAAGGGCTATTCTCCCGGGGAGATCCTCGGCCAGCACTTCTCCCGTTTCTACACCGAGAGCGACCGCGCCAACGGCAAGCCCGCCCGTGCCCTCGGCACTGCACGGGAAAAGGGCCGCTACGAGGAGGAAGGCTGGCGCGTCCGCAAGGACGGCACCTTCTTCTGGGCGAGCATCGTGATCGATCCGATCTACGAGGACGGCGACCTGGTCGGCTTCGCCAAGATCACGCGCGACATCACCGAGCGGCGCAATACCCAGATCAAGCTCGAGGCCATGCAGAAGCAGCTCGCCGAGTCCCAGAAGTTCGATGCGCTCGGCCAGCTCACCGGCGGGGTCGCTCACGACTTCAACAACCTCCTGATGATCATCAGCGGCAGCCTCCACATGCTGAAGCGAGGAGCCGACGACGAGGCCAAGATTCAGCGCGCGATCTCGGCCATCGAGACTGCCACCAAGCGCGGCGCGGCGCTGACCAACCAGCTCCTCACCTTCGCACGGCGGCAGAGCGTCAATCCGCAGGCGATCGACTTCGTCGACCGCATCACGGCGATCCGCGAGGTGCTCGATGCCGGCGTCGGCAGCTCCGTGCGCCTGGCCTTCGACGTCAGCGGCGATGTCTGGCCGATCAGGACCGACGTCTCCGAGCTCGAGACCGCGCTGCTCAACCTCGTCATCAATGCCCGCGACGCGATGCCCGACGGGGGCACGGTGACGATCGCTGCGCGCAATGCGGTGCTCGACGAGGCGCCCCTCGCCGGCGAATTCGTCGCGATCGACGTCACCGATACCGGGCTCGGCATTCCCTCCGACGTTCTCGACAAGATCTTCGAGCCGTTCTTCACGACCAAGCCGATCGGCAAGGGCACCGGCCTCGGCCTCTCCCAGGTGCACGGCTTTGCCCATCAGGCCGGCGGCACGGTGCGCGTCGCGAGCACGCTCTGCGAGGGCACGACCTTCACCATCCTCTTGCCGCGCGGAGAAGAAGCGCCATCGCGCGAGGCGGCGGGAGAACCTGCGTTCTACGGCAGCGGCACGGTGCTGCTGGTCGAGGACAATCCGGACGTCGCCACCGTCAGCATCGGACTTCTGGAGCAGCTCGGCTATCAGGTGCACCGGGTTGCGGACGCCGAATCCGCACTTCGCGAGATCGAGAAGAACGGCGTCGATTTCGTGTTCTCGGACATCGTCATGCCCGGCAAGATGGACGGGCTCAGCCTCGCCCATCACCTTCGCCAGATCCGTCCCGGCCTGCCGATCCTGCTTGCCACCGGCTACAGCGACGTCGCCGCCGGGGTGCGCGGCGATTTCCCGATCCTGCGCAAGCCCTACGAGATCCACGAATTGAGCGAAGCGATCGCCAAGCTGCCGCGGTGAGGTTGCTTCTTCGTCTTCCCGCGTGCGGGAAGAGGGAGTACCGGCCTACACCGTCGGCAACACCGAAAACGCCTCGCCTGCCCGGCGCAGGTTCAGCTCGTCGACATCGGCCGTCTCGCTGGTGACGCTGTCCACGCGCGAGGACGGCGGGCCGTGGCGGCACAGCGCGACCATGTCGGCGACGTGCTTTGGCGATCCCACGAACAGCGCCTCGACGCTGCCGTCGCGGCGATTGCGGACCCAGCCTTCGAGACCGCACGCCGTCGCCTGGTACTCGACCCAGGCCCGATAACCGACGCCCTGCACGCGGCCACGGATCATGACCTGGAGGATTGCCCGGCTCACTTTTTCGGTCCGAGAAAGTCTGCGCTGCGCGCTTTCGCATCAGCTTCGCGCATGACGCGGCTGGTCAAGTCCGACGCTGGCAGGCCTTTGAGATTCTTCGGCGCGGTGCCGTCGCGCAGCGCCTTCTGCGTCTCGTACACCGCCTGGGTCGCCGCTGCGATCGGCGCGTGGCCCTGAAGCGCGATGCGCACGCGCTGGCTCCTGAGATAATCGATCGCGTTCAGTTCGTCCGGCGCACCGCCGAGGACGATCGGCAAGTGCGTGGCGGACGCGACCGCCTCGAGCTCGGCGCGCGACTTGATGCCGGTGAAAAACAGCGCATCGACGCCGGCGGCTTCATAGGCCCTGGCGCGGCGGATCGCATCCTCGATCGAGCTGACCGAGGCAGCCCCCGTGCGACCCATGATGACGAGTGAAGGATCGCTGCGGGCGTCAAGCGCGGCCTTCATCTTGCCGACGCCCTCCTCCAGCGAGATCAGCTGGGTCTTTGCCTCGCCGAAGCCGGCCGGCAGCAGCGTGTCCTCGATGGTGAGGCCGGCGGCGCCCGCCGTCTCCAGCTCCTGCACCGTGCGACGCACATTGAGCGCATTGCCATAGCCGTGATCGGCATCGACCAGTACCGGAAGAGTTGCCGCGCGCGACATGCGCCGCATCTGCTCGGCAAGCTCGGTGAGCGTGATCAGCGTAATGTCGGGGTCGCCGAGCACAGCGAGCGAAGCCACCGAGCCGCCGAACATGCCGAGCGGGAAACCGAGATCCTCGGCGATGCGGATCGAGATGGCGTCGTAGACCGAGCCGGGATGGACGCAAGTCCCGCCCGACAGGATCGATCGCAGTTTTTCGCGGCGGGAACGAAAGGCCATGATGCCCTCTCAACTGTGCTGCGCTCGCAATGACGACGCTTGGGGCGCCGCCAGTAATCTTCCAACGCCTACGCAAATTCCAAAATCAGCGCGTCCACGGCGAGCGTCGCGCCGGCGCTGGCGTGGATCTTCTTCACGGTGCCGTCCTGCTCGGCGCGGAGCACGTTCTGCATCTTCATGGCTTCGACCACCGCGAGCGTCTCGCCGGCCTTGACCTCCTGCCCTTCGGTCACCGCGATCGAGACCACGAGGCCAGGCATCGGACAGAGCAGCTTCTTGCCGGTGTCGGCAGCCGTGGTCACCGGCATCAGCCGCGCCGAGGCTGCTTCCGCTTCGGTCCAGACATAGACCGGCACCTCGACGCCCTGATGCGCGAGGCGGATGCCGTTCGCGACCGGGCGCACCTGCACCGCGACGAAGTGGCCGTCGATGGTGCCCTGCCAGACCGGATCGCCCGGCTTCCACGGCGACTGCAACAGATGTGAATTGCCGGCCTTGCCGTCGGCATCGACGAAGCGCACCGCGACTGCCTCGCCTTCGCGCGCGACCTCCAGCATTATCTCCTGGCGGTCGAGCCAGACCGCACGGCGACGCTCGCGCTGCACGATGCGGCCGCCCATCTGGCCCGAGATCTGCCGCTTGCGCTCGCCGAGCACGTGATCGATGGCGGCGCCGACCGCGGCAATGCGACGCGCGACCTCGCCTTCCGGCATGCGCACAGCAAAGCCCTTGGGGAACTCCTCGGCGATGAAGCCGGTCGAGAGCCGGCCCTCGCGCCAGCGCGGATGATGCATCAGCGCCGACAGGAACGGGATGTTGTGACGGATACCGTCGACATAGAACGAATCCAGCGCGGTAGCCTGCGCCTCGATCGCGGCCGCGCGCGACGGCGCGTGGGTGACGAGCTTGGCGATCATCGGATCGTAGTGAATCGAGATCTCGCCGCCCTCCTGCACGCCGGTGTCGTTGCGCACGGTGATGCCGTCCTGGCTCACTTCTGCCGGCGGACGGTATTTCACCAGGCGCCCTATCGAGGGCAGGAAGTTGCGGAACGGGTCTTCGGCGTAAAGACGTGACTCCACGGCCCAGCCGGTGAGCGTGACGTCCTTCTGCGTGATGGCGAGCTTCTCGCCGGCGGCGACGCGGAGCATCTGCTCGACGAGATCGACGCCGGTGACGAGCTCGGTGACGGGATGCTCGACCTGGAGGCGTGTGTTCATCTCAAGGAAGTAGAAGCTCTTGTCCTGGCCCGCGACGAATTCGACGGTGCCGGCAGAGTCGTAGTTCACGGCCTTGGCGAGTGCGACCGCCTGCTCGCCCATCTTGCGGCGGGTGGCTTCGTCGAGCAACGGCGACGGCGCTTCCTCGATGACCTTCTGGTTGCGGCGCTGGATCGAGCATTCGCGCTCGCCGAGATAAATCACGTTGCCGTGCTTGTCACCCAGCAGCTGGATCTCGATGTGGCGGGGGTCGACGATGAACTTCTCGATGAAGACGCGGTCGTCGCCGAACGAGGCCTTGGCCTCGGCCTTGGCGAGGTTGTAACCCTCTGCGACCTCGGACGTCGAATGCGCGATGCGCATGCCCTTGCCGCCGCCGCCGGCGGAGGCCTTGATCATCACGGGATAACCGATCTCGTCGGCGATCTTGACCGCGTGCTTGTCGTCCTTGATGATGCCGAGATAGCCGGGCACGGTCGAGACATTTGCCTTCGCGGCCGCCTTCTTGGATTCGATCTTGTCGCCCATCGCCGCGATCGCGCCCGGGTTGGGGCCGATGAAGACGATGCCGGCCGCCTCCAGCGCGCGCGGAAACGCCTCGCGCTCGGACAGAAAGCCGTAACCGGGATGCACGGCCTCGGCGCCCGTCTTGCGGCAGGCCTCCACGATCTTCTCGATCACCAGATAGCTCTCGGCGGCTGCGGGCGGGCCGATCAGCACGGCCTCGTCGGCCATCTCGACATGGAGGGCGTCGCGGTCGGCCTCGGAATAGACCGCGACCGTCTGAATTCCCATGCGGCGAGCGGTCTTGATGACCCGGCAGGCGATTTCGCCGCGATTGGCGATCAGAATGCGTTTGAACATGCTTTTCTTGAATCTCGACCTTGGGCGGGACCCTTCCCTGGCCGTTGGGGCCTATGGGAGGGGCCGTGTGGCTCCCGTGGTACATCAAAATCGGCCGGAGGCAACGGTCTAAATCCGGCCCCTCTGGCGTACCAGCGCAAGACCGAAACAGACCTGGCAAGCCCCGGACGGCCTACGGCTTTCCGGCCTTGGCTTTGTCCTTGGCCACGTTCCGGACCAGGCTGTGGATGAAGCCGAGTTTGGCGACCACCGCAGGCGAGAGGATGAAGGGATAGAGGTCGCGCACGCCCATGGCGCGGTTGACGCTGTTCATGGCGAAGGTGAAGGGCAGCCATGCGTTGACGATCGCCTCGACGTCCCTCGCCTCATAGGGGTTGAAACGGATGCGCGTCGTCAACTCCCCGTCGCGATCGACCTTGGGACGCACCTCCATACCGAACTCGCCAGCCATCTCCAGGCTGTCGACGATGTGCAGATAGTGCGCCCAAGTCTCGGCGAAATCCTCCCAGGGATGCGTGGTCGCATAGGCCGAGACGTAGGTCTGCTGCCAGTCCGATGGGGCGCCCTCGGCATAGTGGCGCTGCAAGGCCTGGCCGTAATCGACGGAATCGTCGCCGAACACGGCGCGGCATTCGTCGAGCTTGCCGCCGTCGCGCACCAGCACCTCCCAGAAATAGTGCCCGACCTCGTGGCGGAAATGCCCAAGCAGCGTCCGGTAGGGCTCGCCCATCTCGAGCCTGCGCCGCTCGCGCTCGATGTCGTCAGTCTCGGTCAGCGCGATCGTGATCAGGCCGTTGTCATGGCCGGTCAGGATCTTCTCCCCGCTGTTTGGATCGTCGGCGAGGAAGTTGAAGATCAGGCCGTGCTCGGGATTGTCCTGCCGGGTCTGGAGCGGCAGCTTCCAGCGGATCAGGGAATAGAACAGCCGGTGTTTCGCCACCTCCAGCTCGCGCCAGCCTGCGAGTTGCACCTGATCCGACAGGTCCGGCACGATACCGTTGTGGCGGCAGGCGCGGCAATAGCCGGTGGTATCACCTGCATCCGTCAGCCAGTTACAGGAATCGTACTCGGCATTGCTGCACAGCATGCGGCTTTCGCCCTTGTTGGCCAGCGAACTCCAAGTCCCACCTTGAGAAGTCCCACCTTGAGAAGTCCCACCTTGAGCCTCCCCGTCGGGTTCGATCGCCGACATCGTCTCCTTCTCCGGCAGGAACGCGACGCGATGGCCGCAGCGTTCACAGGCGCGGTTCTCGAAATAGAGGACGTTGTCGCAGGCCTGGCAGACAAAGAGCTTCAAGCTTTAGCCTCTTCGGAAAGGGAGTTTTGGGAATGACAGTTGTGGCGCCTCGCAGATACGCGCCCGCAGGCTCATCGTTCCAATGTTCGGAACAAATAGCCAGACGTGGCGTTCATTCATACCCGCTGCACTGCATTCGGTGGCGCCTTTCCTTTCATATTCCCTTTTGAGCAATGGCCATCACGCTTCGTCTGTGTGAATATCGGTCCGGCACGTGCGCTCACGCATCACAACGGCCAACGCCTTGAACGATCCTTTGCCCGAGACCATTGCCGCCGAAAGGCTGCGCCAGCACCTGGAAGATGTCGCGCGCGAGCGCGACAATGCCTATCGCGCGCTCCAGGAGCGCGAGGCGGAGCTCGCGCGCATCCAGCGCATCGGCAAGGTCGGCGGTCTCGAGGTCGACTTCCGCGAAGGCTTCAAGAACCGCCGTTCGCCGGAATATCTGCTGCTCCACGGCCTGCCGGCGGAAGCCGCCGACGAGTCACACGAGGAATGGGTCAATCGTATTCATCCCGACGACCGGGACGCCGCGGTGAAGCACTTTCTCGATACGCTGGCCGGCACCAGCGAGGACTACACCGCCGAATACCGCATCATCCGTCCCAGCGACCGCGCGACCCGTTGGATCCGCGTCGTCGCCAAGTTCGAGCGCGACCGGGACGGCCGCGCGATCCGCCTCGTAGGCGCCCATATCGACGTCACCGCCCAGGCGCTCGCGCGTGAGACGCTGCGCGAGAGCGAAGAGCGTTTCCGGTTGATCGCCGACAGCGCGCCGGTGCCGATCTGGGTCACGAAACTCGACCGCACACGGTCGTTCGCCAACCAGGCCTATGTCGATTTCGTCGGCCTCCCCTACGACCAGGCGATTGCCTTCGACTGGCGCAAGGTGCTGCATCCGGACGACCTGCCGCACGTGCTGCAGCAATCGGTCCAGGGCGAAACCTCGCTAAAACCATTCGTGCTGGAAGCGCGCTACAAGGATTCATCGGGTGAATGGCGCTGGCTGCGCTCGGAGTCGCAACCGCGCTGGGACCCGACCGGCAAGCATATCGGCTTCATCGGCGTCGCCCACGACATCACCGCCGCCAAGCAAGCTGAGATCGAGCTGCGGCAGCTCAACGAGACGCTCGAAGAGCGCATCGCCGAGCGGACCGCCGAGCTCGAATCCAACGAGGCGCGGCTGCGCGCGATCCTGGAGACCAGCAACCAGTATCAGGGGCTGGTCAATCTCAAGGGCGAATTGCTCTATGCCAACAACACCGTCCTCGATGGCATCAAGGCGCGCTCCGCGGACGTGATCGGCAAGCCGTTGTGGGAGACGCCCTGGTTTACCGGCACCCACGGCATGAGCGCGATTGTGCGCGAGGCCTTCGATACCGTGCTCAAAGGCGAAGCTGTGCGGCTGGAGATGCGCCTGCGCCTTCCCATCGGCGAGCGCGATTTCGAGTTCGGCATGCGCCCGGTGCTCGACCGCCACGGCAACATCACCGGCGCGGTGCCCGAGGCTGTCGACATCACAGAGCGCCGCCGCGGCGAGGAAGCGCTGCGGCAGTCGCAGAAGATGGAGGCGATCGGCCAGCTCACCGGCGGCGTCGCGCACGACTTCAACAATCTGCTCACCATCATCCGCTCGGCCACCGATTTCCTGCGCCGCCGCGAACTGCCGGAGGAGCGCCGCCGCCGCTATGTCGACGCCATCTCCGACACCGTCGAGCGTGCCTCCAAGCTGACCGCACAGCTGCTGGCGTTTGCGCGCCGGCAACCGCTCAAACCGCAGATCTTCAACGTCGGAAGCCAGGTCGAGGGCGTCGCGCAACTGGTCCGGCCGCTGGTCGGGGGCCGCATCGAGATCGTGGTGGAGGTTCATGATGCCGACTGCTTCACAGTCGCCGACATCGCGCAATTCGAGACCGTGCTGATCAACCTCGCCATCAACGCCCGCGACGCCATGGACGGCGAGGGCCGCCTCACCATTGCCGTGCGCAAGGTTCTGGGCATCCCTCAGCTGCGCGCCCAATCAGCGCGCGGCGGCGACTATGTCGCGATCTCGGTCGCAGACACCGGCAGCGGCATCGCGCCGGAAAATATCGAGGCCATCTTCGAGCCGTTCTTCACCACCAAAGAAGTCGGCAAGGGCACCGGCCTCGGCCTGAGCCAGGCCTTCGGCTTCGCAAAGCAGTCCGAGGGCGACATCGCCGTCGCGAGCACGCATGGCAAGGGCACGACCTTCACCATCTATCTGCCGCAGGCGCAAAGCCCCGCGACAGACAAGGAAGCCGCGGCGCTGACCAATGAGACCGCGGCCACCGGGCGCGGTTATCGCGTGCTTGTGGTGGAAGACGATGACGAGGTCGGCCGCTTCTCCACCGAGCTACTGGAAGACCTCGGCTATGTCGTCCGCCGCGCCGCCAACGCCAATGCGGCGCTCGCCATCCTCGGCGAGAACGAGTTCGCCGTCGACCTCGTCTTCTCCGACGTCATCATGCCCGGCATGAACGGCGTCGAGCTCGCCGGCATGATCCGCGAGCGTTATCCGGGCCTGCCCGTCGTGCTCACCTCTGGCTACAGCAACGTGCTCGCCGAGAACGCCCATCGCGGTTTCGAGCTGATCCGGAAACCGTATTCGGTGGAATCGCTATCGCGCATTCTGCGCAAGGCGATCTCGGAGAAGCTGTCGGTGACGCGGTGAATAGCTTTGCACCGGCAGCGATGCTGGCGGCGAAGTTTTGAGGCTGGCGGATCTGTCCGAGGCGCGGTAGTCAGGGACGGATTTTGGAGATCGACTTGCCAACCGTGCCGACTGACGCCATCTGGGCCTGGAGCATCATCGCAGCCGCGACCGCAGGCGTCATCATCCGACCCTTTCGCCTGCCCGAGGCGATCTGGGCAGCGATCGGCGCTGGCACCCTGGTGCTGCTCGGCCTCCTGCCGTGGCGGGATGCGCTCACAGGAATCGAGAAAGGCATCGACGTCTACCTCTTCCTGATCGGCATGATGCTGATCGCCGAGCTCGCCCGGCTCGAAGGACTGTTCGACTATCTGGCCGCTTTCGCGGTTGAACATGCACGCGGCTCGCCGCAGCGGCTGTTCTTGCTGATCTATCTCGTCGGCACATTCGTGACGGTGCTCCTGTCGAACGACGCCACCGCAATCGTCCTGACACCCGCCGTTTACGCCGCGACGCGCGCAGCGGGCGCCAAGCCGCTACCCTATCTCTTCGTCTGCGCCTTCATTGCCAATGCCGCGAGCTTCGTGCTGCCAATCTCCAATCCGGCCAACCTCGTGGTCTTCGGCAAGCACATGCCGCATCTCGGGACTTGGCTGCGCCAGTTTGCCCTGCCGTCGCTTGCTTCGATCGGTCTCACCTATGTCGCACTGCGCCTTGCGCTGCATCGCGAGCTCAAGAATGAATCGATCGAAATGCGGGTCCCTCACCCCAAGCTCGGCCGCGGCGGCCGATTGACCGCCTACGGCATCGGCGCCATCGGCATCGTGCTGATCTGGGCCTCTGCACTCGATCTGCAACTGGGTCTGCCAACATTCCTCTGCGGGAGCACGACGACGGCCGCCGTGCTGCTCATCAACCGCCAGTCGCCTCTCCCCGTGCTGAAGGGCGTTTCCTGGAGCGTGCTGCCGCTGGTCGGCGGCCTCTTCGTGATGGTCGAGGCGCTGGTGAAGACGGGCGTGATCGGGCAGCTCAGCGCGCTGCTGCACGAAGCGGTGGCGCAATCCGTGCCACAAGCCGCCTGGAGTGTCGGCGTCGCAACCGCAATCGCCACCAACATCGCCAACAATTTGCCGGTCGGCCTCGTTGCCGGCTCGGTCGCCGCCAGCGATCATTTGCCCGCGCCGGTCGTCAGCGCCATCCTGATCGGCGTCGATCTGGGACCTAATTTATCGGTGACCGGCTCGCTCGCCACGATCCTTTGGCTGGTCGCACTTCGGCGTGAGAAGATCGAGGTCGGCGCCTGGCCGTTCCTCAAGCTCGGCATGCTGGTGACGCCGCCGGCCCTGATCGCGGCCTTGGCCGCCGCGATCAGGTAACGAGCATGATCTGGAAAAGTGGGCAGCGGTTTTCCGACAAGATCATGCTTAAAGCAAAAGGCTGAAGCGCGATGAAATCATCGCGCTTTGCCGTCAGTCGTTCTCGTAGCCGTAGACTTCCGGCAGGATGAAGATTGCGGCGAGCAACCCGATCAGCGGGAAGATCGCGACGAACAGCGTGGCGCCGGCCTGCCCAATCGCCGCGAACAACGACGGGAACAGGAAGATCGCGAGGAACGACGGCAGCTTCACGAACATGTAGGCGAAGCCGCTGGCGGTGCCTCGATATTTCGGTTTCGCGACCATGGTCGGGATCGTCATGCAGTTCGACGCGTCCCAATAATGGCCCCACAACATGGCGGCGGCCGCGAACGGCAGCAGGATCGTGTTGTTGGTGTAGAGCGCGAAAGCGGCGACCAGCAGCGAGGCCAGTACGATCGAGAAGCCCGCGATCGCGATGCCGCGATGGCCGATCCTCGGCGTCAGTAGCGGCCCGACCCAGCCCGACACCGCGGCAAAGCAGAACAGCCCCATCGTCACGAGGTTGTTGCCGAGCACGCTCGACACGCCCACCATCACGAACAGCACGGGCAAATAGAAGGCGAAGGTCGAGAACTCGCTACCCTGGGCGAAACAGGCGATCCAGCCGTAGATCGTCGCGCGCCAGCGGATCGGATCCTTCTTGAGGTCCGCGATGAAGGCGCTGGTGCTGACCTTCGGCATCACCACGTCCTGGTCCGGCAGCATGGCAAGATCGTCATTGAACATCTCGCGCGCCACCTTCTTGGCCTCGCGGAAGCGCCCCTTCTGCACCAGCCACACCGCGGTCTCCGGCACGTCATGGCGCATGATCAGGATGATCAGAGCCGGCACCGCTCCGAGGCCCAGCGTCACGCGCCACAGCATCTCGTGCTGGATGTCGAGCAGCAGGAAGATCACGATGACGCCGATGGTGAGGACTTCACCGACGGCGAACATGAACTGCCAGCGATTGCCCATCACCTCGCGCTCACCCTTGGCCATGGATTCCATGATGTAGGTGTAGCCGGTCGAGATGTCGGAGCCGAGCGGAACGCCGAGCAGGAAGCGGATCACCACGAGCCAGCCGACGCTGGGCACGACGGCCTGCGCCAGCGCCAGCACGATGAACATCACCATCGTGATCAGGAACATCACGCGGCGTCCGATCTTGTCGGATAGCCAGCCGCCGAGCAGCGCGCCGAGCAGCGCGCCGCCCTGCGTGCCGGCCGCAGCCAAGCCCAGCATCAGCGGATCGGGATTGTACTGCTCCTTGATGAAGATCAGCACGAAGGCGATCGAATAGAGATCCCACGCCTCGACCAGGATCGAGGCCATCATCAGCCAGCCGACCTTGTTGCCCTTGGGACTGTAGTTCGTGATGAGGTAACGGACCGCGGCTTCGCTCGCCATCGGTTGTGGCATCGCCATCGTTGACATGCTTGGTCCTCCTGAACTTTTACGTGCCGAGCAGCGGCTCGATGCTGCAATCGAGCAGCCGCGGGTCGATCCCGGCTTCCATACCCGTGAACATCTCGCCCATGTAGTCGATCAGCGCATCGCTCGCCTTCACGGCGTCCTCGACACGACGATTGGCAACCGCATTGAGAATAGCCAGATGATGATCGATTGTTCCTGACAGCTCCGCCTGCCCCGGCATGAAGCGGTGGTGGATGTAGCCGATGCGCCGATACAGCGTGTGCAACGGCCGCAGCGTATGCACCAGAAACGGCTCGCCGGCCGCGTCCAGGACCAGCGCGTCGATGCGGCGGTCGATGCTGTTGAACTCGTCAAGGGTCAGGCTGGCGCGGCGCTCGCGCAGCAGCCTGTCGATGTGCAGCGCCTGATTGCGGTGCGAGAGGCTGGCGCGATCGGCCGCAAGCCGGATCACGAAACGCTCCATGTCGCGGCGCAAAGCCAGCAGCATGCGCTCGCGCGCCAGATCGATCGGCGCAATGTGCAGACCGTGGCGCGGGCGGATGATGATCAACGTATCGGCGGAGAGACGATTGACGGCGTGATGCACCGGTGTGCGGCCGAAGCCGGTGATGTGCTGCAATTCCAGCATCGTCATGAACTGGCCGGGCTTGAGCTCGCAATGGACGAGGAGCTCTTCGATCTTCTGATAGGCCAGCTCGAAGAAGTTGAGGCGGTTGCGCCGAGAGGGCTTGCCCTCGCCGTCGTCGTTCCTCACCACCTTGAGCGTGCGCTTGCGCGTTGCCATGTCGTCCCTCCCCTCGGCCCGCGCAGTCGTTGAAGAGCGGCGCCTTGCTTGTGATATCCTTAAAACATGTTGTGATATATTACAAGCAGACGTAAGATTCCGTCCGTGCCCGCACCATGCTGCGGTGCAGAATGGCAACAAGACGGCGCTGCGCGCGCCCCGCGATGGGAGGAGTATTGCCGTGAAGATCACGTCGATCGAGACGCTGCGCACCGAGGAATTCTCCAACGTCATCTGGGTGCGCGTCCACACCGACACGGGCATGATCGGTCTCGGCGAAACCTTCTACGGCGCCGGCGCGGTCGAAGCGCAGATTCACGACACCTTTGCCGGCCGCCTGCTCGGCCGCAATCCGCTGCACATCGAGGCGATCCATCGCGACATGCTGAACCTGCCGATGGCACAGTCCTCGACCGGGGTCGAATATCGCGCGGCCTCGGCGATCGACATCGCGCTGTGGGATCTGTTCGGCAAGGTCTGCAATCAGCCGGTGCACCAGATGCTCGGCGGCCTCTGCCGCGACAAGCAGCGCATCTACAACACCTGCGCCGGCACCCAATATGTCCGCTCGACCAATATCAGCCCGGTCGCCAACTGGAATCTCGGTGCTTCCAAGAGTCCTTACGAGGATCTCGACGGCTTCATGCACCGCGCCGATGCGCTCGCGGAAAACCTGCTGGAGAGCGGCATCTCCGCCATGAAGATCTGGCCGTTCGATCCGGCGGCGCAAGAGAACAAGGGTCTCTACATCACCGCCGCACAGATGAAGCAGGCGATCGAGCCGTTCGAGAAGATCCGAAAAGCGGTCGGCGACAAGATGGAGATCATGGTCGAGCTCCATTCGCTCTGGAACCTGCCCACCGCCAAACAGATCGCGCGCGCTCTCGAGCCCTACAAGCCGACCTGGTACGAAGACCCGATCCGGATGAACTCGCCTCAGGCGCTGGCCGAATATGCCCGCTGCACCGACGTCTGGGTCTGCGCCAGCGAAACGCTGGGCTCGCGCTTCCCTTACAAGGACATGCTCGACCGCGACGCCATGCATGTGGTGATGGCGGATCTGTGCTGGACCGGCGGCCTCACCGAGGGCCGCAAGATCGCGGCGATGGCCGAAACCTATCACCGGCCCTTCGCACCGCACGACTGCATCGGCCCGATCGGCTTCATCGCCGCCATCCACATGTCGTTCAGCCAGCCCAACACGCTGATCCAGGAATCGGTGCGCGCCTTCTACAAGGGCTGGTACAATGAGCTCGTCACCACCATGCCCACGATCAAGGACGGTTTTGTCTATCCGATGGAAGGGCCCGGCCTCGGCGTCGACCTTCTGCCCGCCGTATTCGACCGCTCCGATCTGACCGTGCGCCGTTCCAACGCCTAGGGATATTTGAGATGAGCACCGCCCTCTTCGACCTTTCCGGCCGCACCGCGCTCGTGACCGGCTCCTCCCGCGGCCTCGGCCGCGCCATCGCAGAGGGCATGGCCAAGGCCGGTGCCAGGATCATCGTCAACGGCGTCGATCCCAAGCGCGTGGAACAGGCCGTCGCCGAATTTCGCGCCGCCGGCCACCAGGCCGAAGGCGCCGCTTTCAATGTCACCGACGAGCCCGCAATCGTCGCAGCCTTCGACGGCTTCGACAGACAAGGCATTGCGGTCGACATCGTCGTCAACAATGCCGGGATCCAGCACCGCAAGCCGCTGGTGGAGTTCACAACCGACGAGTGGCGCAAGGTGATCGAGACCAACCTCACCAGCGCCTTCGTGATCGGCCGCGAGGCGGCCAAGCGCATGATCCCGCGCAAGCACGGCAAGATCATCAATATCGGCTCACTCGGCAGCGAACTCGCGCGTCCGACGATCGCGCCCTACACCGCCGCCAAGGGCGGCATCAAGAACCTGACCCGATCGATGGCGGTGGAATGGGCCCAGCACGGCATCCAGGCCAATGCGATCGGCCCCGGCTACATGCTCACCGACATGAACGAGGCGCTGGTCAACAACACCGACTTCAATAACTGGCTGATGGGCCGCGTCCCCTCGAAGCGCTGGGGCAGACCGGACGAGCTGGTGGGCGCCGCGATCTTCCTGGCGTCCGATGCCTCCACCTATGTCAACGGCCAGATCATCTATGTCGATGGCGGCATGATCGCCGCGATGTGATCGCGAAGAACCAAGGAACGAACCCATGCGCGCCGTCGTCATTCACGCACCGAAAGATTTGCGGATCGATCTCCATCCGGATGCAGCGCCCGGTCCGGGTGAAGTCCGCGTCAAGATCGCGAACGGCGGCATCTGCGGGTCCGATCTGCACTACTATCATCACGGCGGCTTCGGCGTCGTGCGCATCCAGCAACCGATGGCACTGGGGCACGAGATCGCCGGCGTGGTCGCCGATGTCGGTGACGGCGTCACCAACGTGAAGTCGGGCACCCGTGTCGCGGTCAATCCGAGCAAGCCGTGCGGGCGGTGCCTGCGTTGCCAGGAAGGCATGCGCAACCAGTGCCTCGACATGCGCTTTCTCGGCAGCGCGATGCGCTTTCCCCATGTGCAAGGCGGCTTTCGCCAGTTCGTCACGGTCGATGCGACGCAGGCCGTGCCCATCGCGGACAAGCTGTCGCTGGCGGAAGCCGCGGTCGCCGAGCCGCTCGCGGTGTGCCTGCATGCCGGCAAGCAGGCCGGCCCCCTGCTCGGCAAGCGCGTGCTGATCACCGGCTGCGGCCCGATCGGCGCGCTGATGATCCTGGTCTCGCGCTTCGGTGGCGCGGCCGAGATCGTGGTCACCGATGTCGCGGAGGCGCCGCTTGCGGTCGCCAGAAAGCTCGGTGCCAGTCACGCCATCAATGTCGCGGCTGATGCCACGGCGCTTGATCCCTGGCGCACCGGCAAGGGTGTGTTCGACACGCTGTTCGAAGCCTCGGGCAACCAGGCCGCGCTGCGCACCGCGCTCGACGTGCTCAGGCCCGGCGCCACATTGGTGCAGCTCGGCCTCGGCGGCGAGATGACGCTGCCGATCAACTCCATCGTCGCCAAGGAATTGCAGTTGCGCGGCACCTTCCGCTTCGATCCCGAGTTCGAGCTTGCGGTGCGGCTGATGGGCGAAGGCCTGATCGACGTGAAACCGCTGATCACGGCGACGATGCCGTTCGAGAACGCGGTCGCGGCATTCGAGCTCGCCAGCGACCGCTCGCAGTCGATGAAGGTGCAGCTGACCTTCTGAAGTCGCCTGAAGCCTATTGCCGCGGCTGGTTCTCGATCATGCGATCGCTGACCAGCCGCACGGCGCCCCTTTTCCACGAATAGTCCGCGCCCAAGCGCAGGCCGCTGTCGCCGCGTGCGAGCACGGCGCCCGTCTTTGCATCGCGCACCTGGAATCCGAGCGTGTATTCGGTGCGGCTGACCCGCCGCACCACCCCGATCAGCGACTGATCCGCGCCGAGCCTTTGCGCAATCGCCGCCTCGCAGCCGCCGCAGTCGCGTAGCGCGCGCGCCTTCACCGCCTCCTCGTTTGCACTGCCGACATCGACGAGACGGTAGCGGCCGGATTGGCCGAGGGCGTCGCGGACGCTGCCGGTCACTTCGGCCAGATAGGATGCATCTGCGGCCGCGAGGCCGGCGGCCGGTGCCGCGGTATTGTCGTCGAGCTCGAATTCGAACACCCCCAGTGCGATCGGCGCCGGCGTGCCTAGCGCGGCCATCACCTCGCGGGACACGAAGGTCTCGGCGCGCTCCCATGATTCATCATTGTCGCCGCGGAAGGTGTAGAGCTTGTCCATCACGACCTTCCTGGCGCCAACGTCGATGACCGCGACTTTGGCCCATTGCACCAACGTGCTCGTCTTCTGGATGCCGCCGATGACCTTGAACGCCGCGCCGTCCTGGGCCGACGGCACGAGCCGGTAGCGCCGGTCTCCGCCGATGTCTCGCCGCAGCGCGGCCATGAAGGCCGACAGCCGTCGCTCGTGGGCGGCGGTCTGGTTGGCCGGTTCAGCCGACGTATCGGTATAGCTGAAGTCGTCCATGGCGACGCCGAGGGCGGTCTCGGCGCCGGCCAGCGCATAAGACGCCGGGAGGACGACAAGGAAACAAGCAGAGAGGATCAACCGGCGCAGGTGCATGAAAGGGCCTCGTGGGACCGAGCGGCGCGCCAATCTGGACGGCGGAATCAGGCCATGCAGCAGCGCCGGTCCCGGCGATCGCCGGGAAAATTTCACGACGGTGCACCGTAGTCACGCCTGGCGGCTTTCCGCCGGTTGCGTTCTGCCGTTTAATGCGGGCGCGACAAACCCGTTCGCACCAGGTGCCCGCCGATGTGGAACCGCCCGAGGTTCGATCTCAAAGTCCGTCTGACGTTGCGCGTGGCCGCGATATCGGCCGCCTGCTTCGCCGCGATCTCCGCCTATTTCCTGATTACGGCCGACCGCGCCGCGCATGCGCGCCTCGACGATATCGCCGCCATTGTGGCGAAGACGCTGGAGCTGCAACAGGGCAAGATCCAGTGGGTCGCCAGTCCGCGCTCGGACTTTCCCAACCTCGACCCCGTTTCGGCCTATGTGATGACGCCCGGCCTGTGCCTGGCGTTCCGCGGCACGAGCGGCGACATCCTCCAGCGCTTCTGCAGCGGCGCGCCGGTCCCGGCGAGCCCGCCGCCGCAAGTTTTCGCGGCCTTCTATCGCGGCCTGTTCGACCCCGGCCGCGAAGCGGCACGGCCTGTGATCGTGCGCGGAGCGAAGCTCGGCGAGGCCGTGGTCTCGGTCGAGCCGGCCGTACAGACGGCGGAGGCCTGGCACGAGGCCGGCCGCTTGATGCTGGCGCTGGCGATCGCGCTGCCGCTGCTCTGCGCGCTGGTCTACGCCGCGCTGGCACGCGCGCTGCGCCCCACCCGCATGATCCGCACCGGCCTCGAGCGGATTGCCGCCAACGACCTCACCACGCGGCTGCCGCCGTTCGACCTTGCCGAGCTCTCCGCGATCGGCGTCGGATTCAACCATCTTGCCGAAAGCCTCGACAATGCGCTTGCCGAACGCAGCGAGCTGACGCGGAAGCTGATCGCGCTCCAGGACGAGGAGCGCCGCCACCTCGCGCGCGAGCTGCATGACGAGTTCGGCCAGTCGCTCGCCGCGATCCGCGCGCTCGCCTCCTCCGCCCGCCAGACCGCCGCGCAGGACTGCCCTTCCCTGCTTGGCGAATGCGACGGCATCGCGCGGACCGCAACCGGCATGATGGAGACGCTGCGTGGCACGCTGTTCCGGCTGCGGCCACCCGATGTCGAGGAGCTCGGGCTGGTCGCCAGCCTCGAAGGCCTGGTCGCGGGCTGGAACGGACGCAGCCGCGGCGAGACGCGCTTCTCGATCCGGTTCGACGGGGCGTTCGAGACGCTGCCGGCCACGATCAGCGCCAGCCTTTACCGCATCGTGCAGGAGGCGCTCACCAACGCCGCCAAGCATGCCGTCGCCACGCGGGTCAGCCTGGAATTGACGATGGGAGCCAGCGAGATCGCGCTTGCGATCGACGATGACGGACGCGCGACCGATCCCGTCGCGAAATCCGGAATGGGCCTGCTGGGCATGCGTGAGCGCGTCGCAGCCTTGCGCGGCCAATTGAGCTTCGAGGCCGCGCCGAACGGAGGCTCCGCACTGCGCGTGGTCATTCCGCTCGCAGCCGCTGATCGGCAGCCGCTGGAGCACGCCGCATGAGCGAGGCCGACGCGACCATTTTGCTGGTCGACGACCATTCGGTCGTCCGCGAGGGCTATCGCTCCGTGCTCGAGAAGCAGCCGGGATTGCGCGTCATCGCCGAAGCCGCCGACGGCGCGGAGGCCTATCGTCTGTTCAAATCCGAGGCGCCCGATCTCGTCATCATGGATCTGAGCATGCCGGGCATCGGCGGTATCGAGGCAGTCAGGCGCATCAGGCAGTGGGACAAGAGCGCGAGGATTCTCGTCTTCACCATGCATGAGAATGCCGGCTTTGCCGTGCAAGCGATCCGCGCCGGCGCCAGGGGGTACGTCACCAAGACCAGTCCGCCGGAGACGCTGGTGCGCGCGGTGATGGACGTGCTGGCCGGCAAGATCGCCATCAGCCCCGACATCGACCATGAACTCGCACTGAGCCGGCTCGCCGGGGAAAGCTCGGCCGCCGACGTCCTCACACCGCGCGAGTTCGAGGTGCTGCGGCTGCTGCTCGCCGAGAACACGACGGACGAGATCGCCGAGACGCTCCATGTCAGCCCAAAGACGGTGGCGAACCTGCATTCCCTGATCAAGGACAAGCTCGGCGTCGGCTCCGACATCGAGCTGGTCCGGCTGGCGCTACGCCAGGGAATATTGACGGAAGTCGATCTCGGCGAGGCCTGATCGCTCCCTGCGCTATGGCGCCAGCTTCGCTCCGTCAGGTGCAAACGCCTCGACCGTGTCGCCGATCCTGAACGACATCATGTCTCGCCCGACGAGGAGCGGCCCCTTGTATTCCGTCCGCGTGCGCAGGATCAGCGGCTCCTCCGGAATGTCGGGCGCCGGCTTTACCGTGCCGAACACGATGTGGGAGTACACGGCGAGTTTGGGCCTGGCGGAAGCAAAGATGCGGCCCGCTTCCTCGGGCGAGGTGTGGTGTGCCTGAATGTCCTTGTAGACGGGATTCCTGACCAGCAGCTCCGGCTCGATCACCGCGACCTCGTGTATCAGCAAATCGGCGCCTTCCGCCGCCGTCGCGATGCGCTCATCGTACCTGGTGTCGCCCGAAAGCACGACCTTGTGACCGCCATACGCGATGACGTAGCCGAAAGACGGCTTGATCTTGTCGCCGTGATCGACCTCGATGGCGGTGACCTTGACGCCGTTGTTCTCATAGACCAGCCCAGGCCCGATGTCCTTTGCCGTGAAAGTGGCCGCAACGGGATCGAGATGCTCGTCGTCGATACGAATGCGGATGTCATCCGTGAACGCCTTGGTCAGGTTCTCCGTCATGGCGACGGTGCCCTTAGGGCCATAAAGCTTCATCGGCCCCTTGCGCGATGCCCAGGGCGTGGCGAGCCAGCCGGTCAGCCACATATCGGGAAGGCCGACGATATGGTCTGAATGCAGATGGGTGATGAAGTTGGCGGTGATCGCGCCAAGAGGAATCTTCAGCTTGTAGAGCTGCATCGTCGAACCGCGGCCGAGATCGAACAGCAGTTTTTCGCTGCCCGCCTCCACCAGCGTCGAGGCACTGAAGCTGGTCGGCCGCGGCGTCGGCACGCCGGTGCCCAGCAGTGTGACCTTGATCGGGTCGGCCGAGGCAGCCGAGGCAAATGCGAGCAGCACGAAGCATGCCCTCGAGAGGGTCCCAAACATATTGTCCTTTCTTGGATGTCACATCATTGCCGCGAGGCCGCGCATCATTCGCGCGCGACCACTGAATCCAGCCACGCGCAGTTCAGCGGCGGCACGCGGGGGTCGGCCACACGAACGCCACGCGACGCTGCATCCAGTCTCATGTCGCGCAGGCGCTTGCGCTGCTCCTCGGGCATGTAGAGCCGCTCGTGGCCCCACAGCGACGGACCGTCAAAGGTCTCGTGCGGCTGCCAGGTCGCAGGCTCGATCACGCGCCCGCCCCAGCCATATTCGATGAAGAAGCCAGACGGCGTGTTCACGTAGAATGACGTCATGTGGTCGTTGGTGTGCCGTCCGAGCGTGTAGGCGACGCGGCCGTCGTCCAGTTGCGCGAGGTCGTAGCCCTGCCCGACATCATCGAGGCTGCCGAGCTCGACCATGAAATGGTGCAGCGCCTTCCGCCCCGAGCCAACCATTGCGAAGGAGTGGTGGCGGCCGTTGACGTGGAAGAAATAAAGTCCGTAGGGCTTGAGGCCGAAATCGGAGACGTGGAAGCCGAGCACGTCACGATAGAACGGCACCAGCGGCTCGACGTCCTCGACATTGAGCACGACGTGCCCCATGCCGAGCGCACCGGTGCGGAAACCCGAGATCGGCCGTCCCGGCTTGAACGGCTCGGTCGCAAGCTCCGGTTTGGAGAAGGCCTCGAGCCGGTTTCCGGCGGGATCGCCGAACACAATCAGCTCGGCGACATGCCGCTCGTCGGCCAGCGCGCGCGATCCCCGCGTCACCCTGACCCCATGGCTTTCCAGCCGGCCGGCCAAATGGTTCAATTCGGCGGTCGACGGAACCTCCCATCCCATCACCGCAAGGCCGGCATCGCCGCTGCCATCGACGATCAGCCGCTGCTTGCGATCGTCCATGCGGAAGGCGCGCATGTTGCCGCCGCGATCGACCTGCTGCATGCCGAGCAGTCCCGTCGCCATCCGGCTCCACTGGTCGACCTCTGACGAGTTGATCCCGATATAGCCGAGCGCGGTGATTTCCATAGACGTCCTCCCGAGGCACCGCGTCCGCCGCACTGCGGCGAACTTGATACCGGCCGCGCGCGATCCTACGGTGGTGCCCGCAATCGCTTCGCGTTCGCGAAGACGATAGTCGCGAGGCTGCAGGCCACAAGGGAGGAAATGCGAAGTGTCCAAGGAGCGGACGCGGAACGGTCAGCCGCGGCAGTCTGAGGGCGTCCGCGCCTTCGAGCGCGGGCTGGACGTGCTGCATGAAGTCAACCGCTCCGGCGGCATCCGCGCCGGCGACGTGGCGCGCGCGCTCGACCTGCCTCGCCCGACCGTCTACCGCCTGCTCGCGACACTAGAGGAACTGGGCTATGTCGCCCGCAGCGCCAGCGACGACCGTTTTCGCGTAACCCGGCGGGCGCTCAGCCTTGGTGACGGCTACGATCCCGGCGTAGTGATCTGCCAGGCGGCGGCACCTTTCCTCGCCGAGCTGAGCAAGACCCTGGTCTGGCCGGTCGATCTCTCGACTTACGAGAACGCCGCGATGGTGGTGCAGGAGACCACGCATTCGCGCAGCCCGCTCTCGATCGACCGCGGCATGATCGGCAAGCGCCTGCCGATGCTGCGGACCTCGGCGGGCCGCGCCTATCTCGCCGCATGCCCCGCGCGCGAGTGCGAGCTAATCGTCAATCATTTGCGCCGGATCGACGAGGCCGACGATCGCCCCTTCCTCGACGAAGTCCGCCTCGACCGAATGATCGCCGAGACGCAAGCGCGGGGCTACGCGATCCGCAGCGAGGGCGAATACAATCCCAAGACCGCCTCGATCGCCGTCCCTATCGTGCGCAATGGCGCCGTGTTCGGCTGCATCTCGATCATCTGGATCCGCTCGGCGCTGGGGATCGAGGAGGCGGTCGCACAGTTTGCGGCGCAACTTCGGGAGACGGCGTCCACCATTCCGCTCGAGATCTAGGCAAGGCCGTCCGCTGGGCGGACACTTGGCACGGCGGCGTTGATGCGGCGGCATCGCTGGGGGAAGAGATACCCCCATGCAAGATAAATCCGCCCCCGAAGAGTTTGACGTGGTGATCGTCGGCCGCGGCCCGGTCGGAGCCACGCTCGCCAACTTGCTTGGCTTGTGCGGCGTACGGACGCTGGTGCTGGAGCGCGAGGCGCGGACCTATCATCTGCCGCGCGCAGTACATTTCGACGACGAATGCATGCGGGTGTTCCAGACCATCGGCCTCGCCGAGGCGATCCTGCCGCATGTCATCCTCAGCCCCGGCATGCTCTTTCTCGACGCCGACGGCCGGATGCTGCTGGACTGGTCGCGGCCACAGACATTGACGCCGATGGGATGGAATCTCAGCTATCGCTTCCACCAGCCCGACCTGGAAGACGAGCTGATCGCCGGTCTCGCGCGCTGGCCGCACGTCGCCTTGCGCAGCCGCTGCGAGGTGTTCGCGATGGATCAGGACGAGACCGGCGTGCGCGTCCGTTACGAGGACCTTTCCAACGGGAAGCCGAGCGAAGTCCGCGCCGGGTATGTCATCGGTTGCGACGGCGCCCGATCTCTGGTGCGCCGCTTCATCGGCTCAGGCCTGGACGATCTCGGCTTCCACGAGCGCTGGCTCGTGATCGACGTGCTGCTCAAGCGCGACCGCGACGATCTCGGCGACTACAGCATCCAGCATTGCGATCCGCGCCGGCCGGCGACCTATGTTCGCGGTACAGGCACGCGGCGGCGCTGGGAGATTACGGTACTCCCGGACGAGGACTCCCACGATGTGGCGCAGCCGGCACATGTATGGGAGCTGCTGTCGCGCTGGATCACGCCCGAGGATGCCGAACTCGAGCGCGCCGCGGTCTACACCTTTCATTCCGTCATCGCGCAGCAATGGCGGAGCGGTCGTCTGCTGCTCGCCGGCGACTCCGCACATCAGACCCCGCCCTTCCTCGGTCAGGGCATGTGCGCAGGCATTCGAGATGCCGCTAACCTTGCCTGGAAGCTCGCCGCGGTCCTGCACGGACGGGCGGAGGCAAATCTGCTCAACACTTATCAGCGCGAGCGCCAGCCGCACGTGCGCGAGTTCATCGAGCTCGCTATCCGGCTCGGCGGCGTCATCAACACCAAGGCGATCGAAGCGGGCCTTGCTGCCGGCGAAGCCCGCGAGAATGCACCGGTCAAGCTGCACGTCAAAAAGCCCCTGCTCGGCCCCGGCCTTGCGCTCGGCGATCTGGCTCTTGCCGGACATCTGGCGCCGCAGTTCGAGCTGAAAGACGGCCGCCGCGGCGACGACCGGATCGGCTACAGCCACGTGCTGCTCGTCGAGAGCGCGGCCACGCTCTCGTCACGTCTGGCTCTGTCGCAGGCACGAATCGACATCCTGATCAGCGACGACGCCGAAGGCGTCGGGCCATGGCTGCGCGAGCACGGCATCATTGCCGCGCTCGTTCGCCCCGACCGCTACGTCCGTGGCACCGCCCGGAACGACACCGAGCTCGACCGGCTCATTGCCGCCATCACGCCAACCCACGTGCCGTCCGCGGCCTGACCGACTTCTCTCAAGGATATCTCATGAAGCTGCTCTCTTTTATTGCCAACGGACATCCCTCCTTCGGAGCCGTCAGGGATAATTGCGTCGTCGATCTCGGCGCACGCATGGCAGACTGCACCAATTTGCGGCGGTTGCTCGAAACCAATCGCGTTGCCGAGGCGGCAAAGCTCGCCGTTTCCGCGGCGCCCGATCATCCACTGGACAAGATCACCTTCGCCCCCGTCATTCCCGATCCCGGAAAGATCATCTGTGTCGGCCTCAACTATCGCGACCACGTTGTCGAAACGGGGCGCACCGTTACGGAGAAGCCAGCGCTGTTCGTGCGTTTTCCCTGCAGCCAGGTCGGACACCTCCAGCCCATCGTGAAGCCGAAAGTCAGCGACGATTTCGACTACGAAGGCGAACTCGCGCTCGTCATCGGCAAGGAAGGCCGTCACATCCCCGCGAGCCGCGCGCTCGACCACATCGCCGGCTATTCCTGCTACAACGAAGGCAGCGTCCGCGACTGGCAGCGGCACACGAGCCAGTTCCTCTCCGGCAAGACCTTTGCGGAGAGCGGCAGTTTCGGCCCGTGGCTGGTGACAACGGACGAGATCCCCGATCCGTCGAAGCTGACGTTGCAGACGCGCCTGAACGGCGCCGTTGTGCAGGACACCACCACGGATCTCCTGATCACCGCGATACCCGAGCTGATCGCCTACATCTCGGCGATCTGCCCGCTCGTCCCCGGCGACGTCATTGTCACGGGCACCCCCGGCGGCGTCGGCGCCAAGCGCACGCCGCCACTGTGGATGCGTCCCGGCGACACCGTCGAGGTCGAGATCTCCGGCATCGGAAGTTTGCGCAACAAGGTCATCGCTGAACCGGCCTGACCGCGGGCACCAATCAATCAAAACGACAACAGGATCGGGAAACGCCATGAGCACGCTTCGTACGACATCGACTGCTATCCTGCTGATCGCGCTGGCGCTCGCAGGCGCCACCGCGCACGCGGAAATCAAAGGCGATGTCGTCCGCATCGGCGTCCTCACCGACATGAACGGGATATTCGCGACCGCGATGGGCCCGGGCTCGGCCGAGGCGGCGCGGATGGCGGCGGAGGAGTTCGGCTTCAAGATCAACGGCAAACCGATCGAGATCTTGCAGGCCGACCACCAGAACAAGCCGGACCTCGCCGCATCGCTCGCCCGCAAATGGTTCAGCGACGGCGTGCAGGCGATCGCGGACGGCGGCAGCTCCGGTGCCGCGCTCGCGGTGCAGGAACTGGTGCGCGGCAACGGGAAAATCTTCCTCGTCTCCGGCGCCGGCGCCAACCAGCTCACCGATGAAGCCTGTGCACCGAGCAGCGTGCAATGGACCCAGGACGCCTATTCGACCGCGACCGCCGTGGTCTCCGGCGTCATGCAGACCAGTAAGGAGCCGTGGTTCTTCATCACCGGCGACTATGCCTTCGGCCACTCGATCGAGGCAACCGCCCGCGAGCGCATCATTGCGCTTGGCGGCAAGGTCGCCGGCAGCGTGAAGGCGCAGCTCGGCACGCCCGACTACAGTTCATTCCTGCTCCAGGCGCAGTCCTCGGGCGCAAAAATCCTGGCAATCAACGTCGCCGGCGACAACGCCACCGCGATCAAGCAGGCCGAAGAATTCGGCCTTGCCGACCAGGGCATGAAAATCGTGCCGATGTCGTTCCAAAACGTCGATATCCAGGCCGTCGGGTTGAAGGCGACGCGCGGCGATCTCATCGTCACCTCGTTCTTCGAGGACGTCTCGCCGGCAGCCCGGATATTCTCCGATGCCTTCTTCGCACGCCGCAAAGCGATGCCGTCACAAATTCAGGCCGGGGTCTATTCCGCCGTGCGCCACTATCTCCAGGCCGTGAAGGATACCGACTCGGACGACAGCGCGACGGTGATGGCTAAGATGAAGGCGACGCCCGTTTCGGACGCTTACACGCCCAATGGGCGCATCCGCGAGGACCAGCGCATGATACACGATCTCTACTTGGTGCAGGTCAAGACGCCGGAGGAATCAAAAGGGCCGTGGGACTTCGTCAAGCTGGTCGCGACCATCCCGCCCGACCAGGCCTTCCGCCCGCTTGAACGCAGCAAGTGCGGCCTGGTCGGCAAATAAGCCGTCAAGCGAGATAGCGCGTGAGATAGCCTTCCATCGCGTAGAGCGCACAGAGCGCGAGGCTCGACCACACGGCGGCGGTGAAATACAGGAACATCCAGGTCAGCTCGCCCTTCCAGTGCGCGATGTCGTGGGTCACGACCCACCGCGTCGAGACGTCATGCAGGCCTTCGAGGAAGCCGAGCAATCGGTTGCCCTCTTGATGTCCGGCCCGCCAGCGGCTGAGATACATCGGCACGTCGACGGTGACGAGGAAGGCCAGGAAGCAGGCGATGCCGACGATGCCGGCAATCAGCGCCCAACGCACCGGCCCCTGGAATTCCGGCATCAGCCGGCACAGCGCGATGCCCGCGAGGAAGAATGTCACCGCCCACAATGAATTCTCGATCGCATTGAAGAGGAAGTTGGTCGTCACCACCGCGTACCACGAGAAGCACTCCGCGACGATGATGATGGGCACGATCACCCACGCGATGTTCACGACCGTCTCGGCGCCCGTCATGATCCCGAGCTGATGCAGGATGATCGCCCATTGCGCGACGAAGCACAGTTCGGCCACGGTCGCGACCGTGCGGCCGACGAAGATGCTGGAGAGCCAGGTGTCGAACAGACAGATGCGCTGCACGTCGGCGCGCGGCAGGAACGAGCGGAAGGCGCAGCCGAAGACATAACCCGCGCAGAGCAGGAACATCAGCCCGATGCCGGAGCCGCCACTGATGCTGCCGGCAGGCGTCGGGTAGAACTCGCGGTACAGCATCAACCAGACGAGAATGTTGGCAGCACTGACCAGCGTCAGGGACCCCCACCACCACGCGAGGGGATTTGACCGTGCCTGCCACTGCAACATGAAGCGCTCCGCCGTAATCGATATGACGTCTGATCGTAATAATCCTGTCACGACAAGCCACCGAATCACGACAAAAATCAGTGTTGCTGCAGTGATCGTCGCGTCCATTTTGTCCCGGCCGGAGCAATCGCCGGTCGTCCGTATAGTGGACACACACACACACACACACACACAAACGACGCTGGCAAAAGGCCTCGTGGTGTGCTCGAGGCGTTCAAGGCGGGGGCGACGCAGCTCGGCAACATGGAGCTGTCGACGCTGACCGGGATTCCGCGGCCGACGGTGGCGCGGCTGACGCATACGCTCGCCGAGCTCGGCTACCTCCGCTACGATTCCGAACGCGCCAAATATCGCGTCGGCGCGCGAGCGCTTCGCATGGCGCATCCGCTGCTCGCCGACATGCAGTTCCGTCAGGTCGCGCGGCCCATGATGCAGGAGCTGGCGCAGAGCGTGCGCGGCACGGTCTCGATCGGCCTGCTCGATGCGACCTCCATGATCTATGTCGAGACCGCGCGTTCCGGCGACGTCGGCCCGCACGTCCCCGACATCGGCATGCCCATTTCCGTGGTGATGACGGCGATGGGCCGTGCCGCGGCGGCGACCTTGCCGCAGGCCGATGCCGCGCTGCTCGAAGAGCGCATCGCGAGCGAAGACACCGAGCTGTGGTCAGCCTTCCGCGGGACATACCGCGCTGGCCTCGCACAATGCGCCAGCCGCGGCTTCTGCACCTGCTTCGGCGAGTACATGGCCTCGATCCATGCCGTCGCCGCGCCGCTGTTTCATGCGAGCGAGGCGAGGCAGGCCTTTTCGATCAATTGCGGCATTCCTGCGTTCCGGCTCCAGCCCGGCCAGCTGGAGAGCGAGATCGGCCCGCGCATTGCCGCCCTTGCCGACAGCATCCGCGCCAGCGTGGGCGCCGCGGGACCGATCGAGACACAAAAGCGAAACAAGAAGAGCGCCAGGCGATGAACACGACAATTGGCGCTCCACCGGGAGGCCATCATGACCGTCACACGGCGAACATTCCTGGGCACCCTCGCCCTTTCGCTATCCGCACTTCCATTCTCCACGCACGCTGAGGACGCCTGGCCGTCGCGCATGGTGCGGCAGATCTCGCCTTACGGGCCCGGCGGCTCCAACGACATTTCGCTGCGGCTGCTGGCCGAAGAGTTCGGCCGCTACCTGCACCAGCAATTCATCGTCGAAAACAAGCCGGGCGCCGGCACGCGCATCGCCAACGACACGGTCGCGCATGCGCCGGGCGACGGCTACACCCTTCTCTACGTCGCGGCGCCCTACGCCACCGCCGAAGCGCTGTTCGGCAAACTGACCTACGACCGCAAGGATCTGCAGCCGGTCGCGATGGCGGTGATCGCGCCGCTGTTCCTGATCATCAGCGCGGACGCGCCGTTCAAGACGCTTCCCGAATTGATCGCCTACGGCAAATCGAAACCGGACGGACTGACCTTCGCCTCACCCGGCGCCGGCTCGCAGCCGCATCTTGCCGGCGAGCTCCTGTTCAGGGATGCCAGCGTCAAGGGTCTCAACATTCCCTTCCGTGGCGATGCGGCGTCCTACACCGAGCTGCTCGCCGGCCGCGTCGATGCCACGCTGACGGCGCTGCCGACCGCCCTGCCCTACATCCAGAGCGGCAAGTTCACTGTGCTCGGCGTCGCCTCGGCCGAACGCAGCGCGCTCTATCCGCAAGCGCCGACCCTGCGTGAGCAGGGTTTTACCAACGTGGCTGCGGCCGGCTGGTACGGCTTCATGGCGCCATCGACGACGCCGCGCGCCATCGTCGACAAACTGCAGGCCGAAGTTTTGCGTGCGCTCGCCGAGCCGGCGATCAAGAACAAGCTGACCGCACAGGGCCTCGAAGTGCGCGCCGGCACCGCGGCGGAGTTCGGCCGGTTCATCGACAACGAGACGCAGAAATGGACCGGGCTGATCCGCGAGGCGGGCCTCAAGGGCGAGTGACGGTCACGAACAGGGAATGGAAATGAAAAACGCACTTATCAAACGCGCCGCGGCATCCGCGCTCGTTCTCGCGCTGTCGATCCCGACCGCACAGGCGCAAAAGAAATACGATTCCGGCGCCTCCGACACGGAGATCAAGGTCGGCCAGACCGTCCCGCTCAGCGGTCCGGCCTCGGCCTATGCCGTGATCGGCAAGACCCAGGCCGCCTACATGAAAATGATCAACGATCTGGGCGGCGTGAACGGCCGCAAGGTCAACTTGATTCAGTATGACGACGCCTATTCGCCTCCGAAGACGGTTGAGCAGACCCGCAAGCTGGTCGAAAGCGACGAGGTGCTGCTGACCTTCCAGATCATCGGCACGGCGCCGAATGTCGCCGTGCAAAAATATCTCAACGCCAAGAAGGTCCCGCAGCTGTTCGCGGCAACCGGCGCGGCGCGTTTCACCGATCCGAAGAACTTCCCCTGGACCATGGGCTTCAACCCATCCTACCTCGTCGAGGGCCGCATCTACGCGCAATATCTTCTGAAGAACTATCCGAACGCCAGGATCGGTGTGCTCTATCAGAACGACGATCTCGGCAAGGACTACCTCGCCGGCTTCAAAGCAGGTCTTGGTGACAAGGCGAAGATGATCGTGGCCGAGACGTCCTACGAGATCACCGAGCCCACCATCGACTCGCAGATCCTGCGGTTGAAGGATGCAGGTGCCGACGTGCTGTTCAGCGCCACGACGCCCAAACAGGCCGCGCAGGCGATCAAGAAGGTCGCCGAAATCGGCTGGAAGCCGCTGCACATCATCGACATCAACGCCTCCTCGGTCAGCGCGGTGCTGAAACCCGCCGGACTCGACAACGCCAAGGGCGTCGTCAGCGTCGGCTATGTCAAGGATTCCGCCGATCCCGAGTGGAAGGACGATCCCGGCATGAAACGCTATCTTGCCTTCATGGCGAAGTACTATCCGGACGGCGACAAGGATTCGAACCTGAACGTCTACGGCTACATCACGTCCCAGCTCCTGGTGCAGGTGCTGCAGCAATGCGGCGACGATCTCACCCGCGAGAACGTGATGCGTCAGGCCGCCAATCTCCGGAACATCGAACTCGACCTGACCCTGCCAGGGATTTCCGTGACGACAAGCCCGACCGACTATCGAGTCAACAAGCAGTTCCAGATGGTGCAATTCGACGGCCAGCGCTGGCAGAAGCTCGGCGGCATCGTGACGGATGAGGCGAAGGAGTAACGCTGTTCGGTATGGGGTGGCCCAATTCTGTCATCTCCCTCATGGCCGGGTTTAGCCCCGGCCATGAGGAGTGAGCGCGCGGCAGGCGGGCCGCGCGGCCTCCTTCAGCTCTTCATCCCACCGACATACGCGGCGAGCTTGTCCAGCGTCTGGTAGCCGTATTCGACCGCACCGAAGTTGATCATGCCGTCGCGCTGCGCCGTGCTCGACGCCAGCTGCCGCATCATCAGAACCGTCTTGCCGTTGCTCTGCTCGGCAAAAGTGACGGTGAAGCGGAACAGGCCGGGATCCTCATCCTGGTCGGTGCCGTGGTCCATCTCCATCAAAGACGGCCGCTCGATGCGGCGAAAACGCATGCGGTTCGGATAGACGGTGCCGTCGGGGCCGATCATGTTGAAGCGCCAGACGCCGCCGACGCGCACGTCGATCTCGAAGGTCTCGAGCTTGAAACCCTTCGGCCCGAACCATTGCGGCAGATGCTTCGGGTCGGACCACGCCTCGAACACCAGATCGCGCGGCGCGTCGATCACACGCGACATCACGATCTCGCGGTCGAGCGACCATTGCGACAGGGCGGGATTGGCAGAATTCGTCATCACTCGGAACCTTTCCGTTTGGTTGTCTTGCCGGTTGTCCTGTTGGTTTTGTTGGACGGCCGTTTGGCGCCCGCCCTCTCCTTGTCTTTCTTCAGCTTCATCACATAGGCCTCGAAGCGGTCGAGCCGCGCCTCCCAGATCGCGCGCTGCTGCTGGAACCAGTCCTCCGCTCCGACGAGCGCGTCCGGGCTGAGACGGCAGGTGCGCACGCGGCCGGACTTCTCCGACAGAACGAGCCCGCTCGTCTCCAGCACGTGGATGTGTTTCATGAAGCTCGGCAGCGCCATCTCGAAGGGATCGGCGAGTTCACCGACCGACGCTTCGCCGCCGCAGAGCCGCATCACGATCGCCCGCCGGGTGGGATCGGCGAGTGCGGAAAAGACCTGGTCGAGCCGGGACAATTGGTTAGCCATGGAGCTAATTATAGGGCTGCCACCATCCGGCGTCAACAATTGTTAGCTCATAAGCTAAGTAATCTTGTCGGAGGCTCCACAGGCGGAACCCACCACGCGCAATCGTGAATAGGGAGGCACGGCCCTTCCCGTTAAAAGAGACTCGGGGGCCATCGCATCCTGCGTCAGGGCCGTGCCGTCTGTTGTCACCTCATCGCACCTCACCCGGCGGGCGTTCGCCCGGGCGGCGCTTGTTCCGGTCGCGCTGGCGTGGCCGCACCGCGCCGCGGCAGATTCCGACATGATCGCGCAGATGCGCGACATCGTCGCAAACGAGCTGGCGCCGACCGCGACGCCGGACCAGCCGGGCGGCCTTGCCGCCGCGCTTTATGCCGGCAGCCATGTCGAGTTCTTCAACTACGGCTTTGCCGACGACGCCACGCGACGGCCGGTCACGCCGGACACGCTGTTCAACCTCGGTTCCCTGCGCAAACCGTTCGAGGCGACGCTGGTCGCGCTCGGCACCCTCCGCGGCGAGCTGCGGCTCGGCGATCATCTGCCGAAACATGTCCCCGAACTCACGGGCGACTATATCCGCCGCGTCACCGTCGGCGAACTCGTCACGCACACCTCGGGCATGCTGCTGCCGACCGACCATCCGCCTTGGCCGGACGGGACTTTTACGCGCGCGCAGTTCATCGACATGTTCAACAATTGGAGACCGCAGGCCGGCGAGATGCCCGGCAAGCAGCGCGTCTACAGCCACGCCGGCTACGTGCTGCTTCAGCTCGTGCTCGAGCGCTGTTACGGCACGCCGATCGCGGCCCTGTTCGAACAGCGCATCCTCAAGCCGATCGGCATGAATGCGACCTCCGTGCCCGAACGCGGCGAAGATAGCCGTGCCGTCATGGACGAGGTCTGGATGCACCGCGCGGTCCAGGGCTATTCGGATCAAGGCATGGCGATCGGCCCGATCGGCGACCAGCAAAGCTATTTCGATTTTCCCGGCACGGGCCAGATGTTTTCTTCGCCGCGGGATCTCGCGACGTTCGTTGCGACCTGCGTCGACGGGCGGTCGATCGACCCTCACTTGCGCGAGGCATTGCGGATGACACAGCACGAGATCTTCCGCGTCGACGAGAAGTTTGGCCAGGGAATGGCCTGGGAGACGGTGCGTCTTCCGGGCGTCACCGTCGTCGACAAGCCGGGCGGGCTCAACAACGCCTCCGGCTATATCGGCCTCGTGCCGGCGCGGCGGATCGGCATCGTCCTGCTCGCTAACCGGGGTGAATATCCGCACGAGATCGCGCGCTACAAGATCCTGCCCGCGCTGGCGCGCCTCGTGGCTTCGCACGCAGGCTGAGCCTCAAGACGGAAAGCCCCGGCCAGGCCGGGGCTTTCCACGCCAGGATCGGAACGGGAAGCTCAGTACCTGGCGACGACCGGTCCGCCGAACTTGTAGTTCACGCCGACGCGCACGATGTTCGATTTGAGATCGACCGAGTGGGTGAAGACGTTGGCCGGAAATGCGCCGCCAAGCAGATTGGTGCTGGTCACGGTGCTACGTCCGAGATCGACATAGAGATATTCCGCCTTGAGCGACCAGCCGCCGCCGACGGCATATTCGGTGCCCACACCTGCGGTCCAACCGAGGCGTGTGTCGCGGAACGCGGCCGACTCCGTCGCCGCGGCGAACGTGTCGGTGAAATTGAAATTACCCTTCACCTCGGCGATCGCCGCGCCGCCGGTGGCGTAGAGCAGCCAGGTCGGCGCCGCGAGGAAGCCGATACGGCCGCGGATCGTGGCGAGCCAGTCGGCCGAGACCTGCGAGGACACGGTGAAGCCGGTTGGGGCGCAGCAGGGATAGACCGCGGAAGCGGTCGCACTGCCCTTGAAACCGAAATAGTTGATGTCGCCTTCGAGGCCGAGCACGGCGTGGTTGACCTGCCAGTTGTAGCCTGCGGTGAGGCCACCGGTCACGCTGGAGCTGTTGACGCCCTGGGCGCCGACCGCGTTGATGGCAGGGACGCTGCTGGCCGCGAAATAGCCGGGCGGATCGAAAACGGTCGAGGTGGTCGGATCGGCGCTGCCCCACTGCCCGCCGACATTGCCGCCGACGTAAAAGCCCGTCCAGTTGTAGGCCGGCGCCATCATGGGCGCCTTGGTGTATTGCGCCGCGAGATCGGCCGCCTGCACGGATGCGGGGCCCAAGATAACCGAGCCGACCGAAGCAACCGCCAGCAAAAACTTTTTCATTCCAGTCTCCTTGCCTCACGCGATTGATCTCGCGTTTCGAATGCGCGCGGGCGGAAGGCGTCCGGCGCAGATCGGGCATACGCCGCCGGTCCCGTGCCGTCTTGGGCTGCGGCGAAGTTCATAGGGACTGTGACGTAATGTGAGCCGTGCGGCGCGCGAACGCGCGACGGGTGTGACCCAAGGGCCACGCGTGATCCCTCATTCGTGGCGTACGACGCACGCCAATGTCGCATCACGACAACAGCGCGAAACGCGATTCGACTTCCCGCGCCTTAGACCGAACGCGTCAGTCCGCCGTCGACGCGGATGTTCTGGCCGGTGATATAGGCCGCGCCATCGGACGCCAGGAACGAGATCGTCGCGGCGATCTCCTCGACCTTGCCGTAGCGCTGCATCGGCACGCTGTCGCGGCGTGCATCGGTCTGCGGCAGGCTGTCGATCCAGCCCGGCAGCACATTGTTCATGCGGATGTTGTCGGCGGCATGGGTGTCGGTGAAGATCTTCGTGAAGGCGGCAAGGCCGGCGCGGAACACGGCGGACGTCGGAAACATCGCGCTCGGCTCGAACGCCCAGGCTGTCGAGATGTTGATGATGGCGCCGGCCTTCTGCGCCTGCATGATTGGCATCACCAGCCGCGTCGGACGGATCACGTTGAGCAGATAAGTGTCGAGGCCGGTATGCCACTGCTCGTCGATGATCTCCGTGATCGGCGCACGGGGCCCATGGCCCGCGCTATTGACGAGCACGTCGATGCGTCCCCATTGCGCGAGCGCCCCGTCGACAAGCCGCTTCAGATCGTCGTTCGACTTGTTGGAACCGGTAACCCCTAACCCGCCGAGCTCGGCTGCCAGCGCCTCGCCCTTGCCGGAGGAGGACAGGATGGCGACGCGAAAGCCGTCGGCTGCGAGCCGACGCGCAGCCCCTGCCCCCATGCCGCTGCCGCCGGCGGTAACGAGTGCGACCTTCTCTGCTGCCATGACCGATCATCCTCTGTGATATCGTTGAGGCGAGCCGCAGGCCCGGCCTATCATGAGGCCTTCTACCGCCGGACCTGCCGGCAGGTCCACCGTCGCGAGCAATTTGAAAGATGAGCGATTTGCAGATCCGCAATTTGCGCCCGGAGGAGATATCCATCGCCGCCGACTGGGCCGCGGCCGAAGGCTGGAATCCGGGCCTCTCCGATACCGCCTGTTTCGCGATCCCGGACGCGAAAGGCTTCTTCGTCGGCGAGATCGACGGCGAGCCGGTCGCGACCGTCTCCTGCGTCAACTACGATGATCGCTTCGCCTTCCTGGGCTTCTACATCGTGCGATCGGATTTTCGCGACAGAGGCCACGGGCTGCGCATCTGGAATGCCGCTATCGCGCATGCGGGCACCCGCGTCATCGGCCTCGATGGCGTCGTGGCGCAGCAGGATAATTACAGAAAATCGGGCTTCCAGCTCGCCTACGCCAATATCCGCTATGGCGGCATCGTCGCCGCGCCACTGAGGCCGCCCGCCGATGTCGTTGCGCTCGACACGATCCCGTTCGCGCGCGTTGAAGCCGACGATGCAACGGTCTTCCCGGCCCCGCGCGCCGGCTTCCTGCGTGCCTGGATCGACACGTCGGGACATATCGGTCGCGCGCTTCTGCGCGACGGCAAGCTCGCGGCATGGGGTGTGATCCGGCCGTGCCGGACGGGCCGCAAGATCGGCCCGCTCGTTGCCGACGACCGCGCGGCGGCGGAAGCGATCGCGCAGGCCTTGCTGGCAAGTGCGGGGGACGGCGAAGTCTTCCTCGACGTTCCCGCCGTCAATCGCGAGGCGATTGCGCTCGCGGAATCGCTCGGCCTCGCGCCGGTGTTCGAGACGGCGCGGATGTACACAGGGCCGATCCCGCCGCTGCGGATCGACCGCGTCTTCGGCGTGACGAGTTTTGAGCTGGGCTAGCTGAGGGAAATGCGCCGCTCAGTAGCAGCGCATGATGTTGACGGTATGCTCGCCGCCGCCGCGGCCGGGCACAGTCACCTGCTCGGTCGGACAGCTCGGCACATAGGGCCGGTCGGACGGCACCACGTTCGGCGGGAAGCGGTGCGTCCAGTCCCAGGGAACGTCGTACGTATAGGTGTAGCGCACGTCGTTGGAGACGGGTTGGCCGGAATCGGCGAAAGGCTGGCCGTATCCTGCGTTGTCATAGAAGAACCCGCCACCGCCCGGCCAATAGACCCAGGGTGTGTTACGGCCGCGGAAACGGGCGCCTGGCGCAATCGGCGGACGCGCCACCGGGCCGGACGGCGCGGCGGCGTGCGCGACGGCGCCGCCGGGCCTGGCAAAACTGTCGCTGGGGGCAAGGAGCAGCGCGGCTGCGCTGAGCGAGGCAAGCAAGGCCCCGTGTTGTGATCTGGACATCATGATACGCACCAACTCGTTTGGCTTCGCGAAAACGGCTCCCCACCGCACGCTAGGCCGGGCTGTCGCCCACCCGCAAACGTATAATTAATTGTTGGTTAAGGCACGGGATTAACGGGGAACAAGCTGCGGCAAGACGCACGGGATTCCCGGCTGATGTCGCACTTGTTCCGCGGACTTCATAACCAGTTGATCGGAGTTGATCGCTTCCGCCGATCGCGTCCGGAACGCTCCCGCACTGCGGCCGTTGTCTCGCGACACAAGCAAGGAGCATCTCGAATGCGGAACAACTCAAAACTCCTCTGCCTGATCACGGCTTCGCTCGTCGCGGGCACGACGGCCGCCTCGGCCCAGGGCTATGATTGGAACGGACCGCGCGTGGGATGGGACCGCACCGCCCCCGCTTACCAACCGGTTCAGCCACGCGCGTACTATCCGGCCGGACCGTACGGCGCGCTCAACGGCACCAACCATCCGGCGCCGAGCTCGACGCAGGGCGATGTCGGCCCGGAGGGCAACAACAACGGCACCCTGACCGGCGTCTATCGCAACTGGTAACGCCCTTCACGATGTGGCCCATCGTCCATGACGGACGATGGGCCTTCGTGCGTCAGCGGCCCTGCTGCTTGCGCAGCCAGTCCGGCATGTCCTGCGGATTTCCAGTGCCCTGTGTCACGATGGCACTGTTTCTACCGCTGCGGCGATAAACCGTCGTGCGCCTGGTCTCCTTCTCGATCTTGACCTAGACCTGCGCCAGACCACCGCTCTGGGTAACGACGGACGTGCCGTTCTCGTTCTCATGTTGCACCTCACTTTCGATCACCGGGTGAACTGCCGATGGCGGCGGCTATTCGACGACAGGGCGGGTCCAGGCGCTCGCACGGACGACGCGGGTGCCGACCGCCCCGGATTGATTGCCGGCCACAATCCCTTGCGTCGCGTCGGGCGAAACATCCCAAGCGCGGGGTCAACGGAACGACGGCAAAATATTTCGCTTTATTAGAATTCGGATTTTTGTTAGTAATTACTCACTCCGGCCCAAGGAAGAGGGGCGTATCGCGATCGTCACGAACGCGGGCCGGACGGCGGTGGACGCCGATCACATCGGCGCGAATGGTTTCGCAGGGCGGACAACCGTGAGCGAAGGCGTCGCGCGCACGACCGGTGTGATCGGCGTACGGCCAAATCGTGTCGTCCTGGCGCCCGGGGTCTGTGCGCCAAGTCTTGCGGTGATGTGTGCAGTCCGACCGGGCACACGCATCAGCCATCCGCAGGGCGACGGGGGCAATAGTGCATCGCTCCCCGGGGAGAACACGACATAAGCCGTTCCAACCATTGCGCAGGGAAGGCCGGGATGCTCCGGTTGCCCTGTTTCCCGCTGTGCAATGTAGCGCAATCTGCTCCTGGCATAGCGGATCAATAGGAGCCAGCCGGCTCCCGGTCTTCCCTGCACCCTCTTTCAATTGAGGGTGAAGCGACGAAGCAAAGCTCGGGCGAAACACGCCGCGAGGATGCAAGCCCATGTCAGTTATTCAACAACGCTCCCGTGCCCCGGACGCAGCGCAGCGCCTCTTGGCGGTGCGCTGCAGAGCCGGGGCCTATACAACAGCGAGTGCGCGGCCTTCTGGATCCCGGCTCTGCGCAGCAACGCGAAGAGGCGTTGCAGCGCGTCCGGGACACGCGGACGGTCCCTGCCCTTCTTTGCATGCCGCTCCGCTCTTGTAACAAGACCGTCATACAGCGAAACTAAACGAAGCCGGGGGCCGCGGTTGGCGGCCAAGCTGCCTCGCAGGGAGAGATTTTATGCGCCGTTCACTGGTGTTGCTGTCAGCCGGACTGACACTGCTGTCCACCGGGCTTTCGACGGGGCGTGCCTCCGCCGAGAACAACACCCCTCGTAATTTGATCCTGTTCATTCCGGACGGTCTGCGGGCACTGAAGGTCACACCGGAGACCGCCCCCGCCATGGCCGAAATCCGCGACAAGGGCGTCAACTTCAAGAACTCGCATTCGCTGTTCCCGACCTTCACCATGGCCAATGGCTCGGCGATGTCGACCGGGCACTATCTCGGCGATACCGGTGTGTTCTCCAACACGATCTGGACCAACTACACGTCCGTCCCCGCCGGCGACACCGTGGTCCCCTTCATCGAGAACGACGCCGTGCTCGGTGACATCGACGAGCATTTCAAGGGCGACTATCTCAATGAAGACACGATCCTGAAGCTGGCCCGCGACAAGGGCTACAGCACGGCGGCCCTTGGCAAGCATGGCCCGACCTATCAGTTCGATCACACTGACAAACCCGAAAAGGCCGGCCTGCATTCGATCGTGTTCGACGATGCCACCGGTGCCAAGAACGGCGTGGCGCTGTCCGACGAGGTCAAGGCCGCGCTGACCAAGGCCGGCCTCCCCATCGCCACGCCGCCACGCGGCGACAACAGCAAGGCCGGCGACGCCAAGACGCCGGGCACCACGGTCGCCAACGTCGCCCAGCAGGCCTATTTCGCCGACGTCGCTGCCAAGGTCGTGCTGCCGATGTTCAAGGCGCGCAACAAGCCATTCGTGCTGGTGTTCTGGTCGCGCGACCCCGACGGCAGTCAGCACAACACTGGCGACAGCCTCAACCAGATCATGCCCGGCATCAACGGGCCGACCTCGATGGCCGGCATCAAGAATGCCGACAACAACCTCGCCCAGCTCCGCAAGGCGCTGGACGAGCTCGGCCTTGCCGCCAACACCAACATCATGGTCCAGGCCGACCACGGCTTCTCGACCATCTCGAAGGAAAGCAAGACCAGCCCCTCGGCCAAGGTCAGCTATGACGACACGCCGAAGGACTTCCTTCCGATGGGCTTTTTGGCGCTCGACCTCGCCAAGGCGCTCGACCTGCCGCTGTTCGACCCCAACGACAAGAATGCCAAGGTCGAGGGCAACAAGCATCCCAAGGCCGGCAACGGCGTGCTCGGCAAGGATCCGGAAAAGCCCGATCTCGTCGTCGCCACCAATGGCGGCTCCGACCTGATCTATTTGCCGAACAAGGACAAGAAGCTGGCGGCTAAAACCGTCAAGGTGCTGCTCGAGCAGGACTACGTCTCCGGCCTGTTCGTCGACGACTCCCTCGGCCGCTTCCCCGGCACGCTGCCACTGTCGAGCGTCAGTCTGCGCGGCAAGGCGGCAACGCCGACGCCGGCAATCGTCGTCAACTTCCGCTCCTACGCCAGCGATTGCGGCGAGGCGCCGACCAACTGCTCGGTGCACGTCGCCGACACCGTGCTGCGCCAGGGCCAGGGCATGCATGGCAGCTTCAGCCGCGGCGACACCATGAACTTCATGGCTGCCATCGGACCGGACTTCAAGGCCGGCTACGTCAGCGAGATTCCGGTCAGCAATGCCGACGTCGGCATGACGGCCGCCCGACTGATGGGCCTGCGCGGCACGCAGAACGGCAGCCTGGTCGGCCGGGTGATGTCGGAGGCCCTGCCCAACGGCATCATTCCGAAGGCGTACAAGGCGGTTGAAAAGTCGAAGAGGTCCGAGAACGGCCTGCAGACCGTGCTCAACTTCCAGCGCGTCGGCAGCCAGCGCTATTTCGACACTGCCGGTTTCCCGGGCCGGACGCTCGGCCTCGAGCCGGACACCGGCAAACAAAAAACGGCGGGGAAATAACCCCACCGTTGTCAGGCGCGCCTCGCAAGCGGCGCGACAATCTCATCTCACTCTTGCATGCCCGGATCTTACATGCCCGGACTTACATGCCGATGTCGAACACGTTCGGCAATTGGCCCGCCAGAGGCAGCGCGGTGGTGCCCAGGAAGGTCGCCACCATCGCCATCAGGCGACGGTTGTTCTGGCGCTTGCCGCGCATCTGGCCGGCAATCCACTCCAGCATTTCGCTGTTAACCTTGGAGGCATAGGACGGCGCCCAGCCTTCGATATCGGACTCGGCAGACAGCGCGACGCTGCGCGGCGGCACCTTCAGGCCCGAGGCGCTCGCGGCATAATGGGCCACCGCCTTGGCGAGCAGGTCGTCGAACCGGCCGCCATCGGTGCGTTCGGTTGCGGCTTCGTTGATCTCAAACAGCGCTTCGGCTTCCGCGCGGCTGATCGGTTGGTCGTTGACGGCTGTGGCGGTCAGGATGCGGGCGCACCAGGCGGTGTCATCGGCATCGAGCGCGCGGGAGAAGTGCACCCTCCCCTTGGTGGTCGGGCCTTCGCCCGTGATCACGCCGTCGCGCACGATGGTCAGTGCGTGGGCCGAAGTATCGCGGCAGGACGGTTCGAGGGACGGCGACTCAACAGACGTATGCGCAGCGGCAGACATAGTTCACTTCCAGATTTCTTCTGATCGGCCAGCATTTTCACGCCGGCGTAAAGGGGTGGTTAATGATTCGATACGGGGATCACGACTTTTCTAGATGGTTGCCAATTGGTCGCTGCCAAGACCGTTTAGGTTCTAGGAAGCGCCGGGCGAGCGTGATGGAAGTCATAAAAGGCTTTATCGGGGCAATCGGGCCCGTGTGGCCCCGGTGGAGATGTTTCGCCGCAGGCGCCGCTGTAACAAAAAGGTGCTAGGACATCAGGCCTTCAAAGAAGGAATTCACATTTTACTTGAAGCGGTTCAGTTGGCGTTCACTTGATGTCGCGAAGACCCTATACTGATGGTGACGGCCAAGGATGAATTCTCAAGTAAATTCAATTCGATGAGGTAGAACCATGACACTTCCGATCGGCGCCACCGCACCCGACTTCGAAGCCGAAACCACCGAAGGGAAGATCAAGTTCCACGACTGGATCGGCAACAGCTGGGCGCTGCTGTTCTCGCATCCGAAGGACTTCACGCCGGTTTGTACGACCGAGCTCGGCGTGCTCGCCAAGCTGAAGCCGGAATTCGACAAGCGCGGCGTCAAGCTGATGGGCCTCTCGGTCGATCCGGTCGACCGTCACTCCAAATGGTCGGAGGACATCAAGGAGACGCAAGGCACGGCTCCGAACTACCCGATGATCGGCGACACCGATTACAACGTCTCCAAGCTGTACGGCATGCTGCCGGCCGCGATCTCCGGCGATCCCCTCATCCGCACGGCCGCCGACAACCAGACCGTCCGCAACGTCTTCGTCATCGGCCCGGACAAGAAGATCAAGCTGGTGCTGGTCTATCCGATGACGACGGGCAGAAACTTCCAGGAAATCCTGCGCGTCATCGACTCGCTCCAGCTCACCGCCAAGCATCGCGTCGCAACCCCGGCCGACTGGTCGCAGGGTGACGACGTCATCATCGCGGGCTCAGTCTCCAACGACGAGGCCAAGACGATCTACCCGCAGGGCTGGAATGAACCGAAGCCCTACATCCGGATCGTGCCGCAGCCGAAATAACCCAAACGTCGTTCCGGGCGATGCGTCAGCACCGACCCGGAATGACGACGTTAGAGCCCTCGCGCCGCGTGGACGCGGTCGAGGAAGCCGTCGACCTCGGCCTTCAGATGCAGGCTCTCGCCCGACAGCGCCTGGGCGGAAGCGAACATCCGGCTGGACGTCTCGCCCGTTTCGTTCGCCCCCTCGGCGGCGTCACGGACGTTGACGGCGACATCGGCCGTGCCCGATACCGCCGCGCGAACGCTGACCACGATGTTGTGGGTCGCGCTTTTCTGCTGCTCGACCGCAGCCGGGATCGAGCCGGCGATACCGCTGCTGCGCTTGATGGTCTGGCTGATCGCCTTGATGCGACAACCGATTCCTCAGTCGCAAGCTGATGCTGGGTCGCAAGCTGCATGCTGGCGATCTGGTTCGATATCTCGTCGGTGGCCTTGCCGGTCTGGCCGGCGAGCGTCTTGACCTCCTGGGCCACCACCGCAAAAACGCGGCCGGCATCGCGCGCGCGGCTTCGATGGTGGCATTCAGCGCCAGGAGGTTGGTCTGACCGAGCTTGGCTGGCGCGAGTTCTGCCGGCACCTGCTCCACGACCATCCCAATCTCGCCACCGAAAACCTCCAAGCGAATTTCGATGGCGGTTGAGCGTTGCTTTGACACAACTATGAAACTCGCTATCGTCATCGCTCCATGCAAACCGTGGGGGACGATATGGACGACGACAAGCCGATCACCGAACAGGCGATGGACACGATCACCGCCGCCGTGGAAGCGACCAAGGACGCCGCTGTCACTGCGGTGAAGAAGGTCAGGAAAGTCGCCAAGAAGGTCACGAAGAAAGTAGCGCCGAAGAAGGCTTCCAAGAAGAAAGCCAAGAAGGCTGCGAAGAAAACTTCGAAGAAGGCTGCAAAGAAGTCGTCGAAGAAGGCGGCCAAGAAAACTGCAAAGAAGGCGACGAAGAAAGCCGCCAAGTCGAAAAAGAAGGCCAGGAAGGCCAAGCGCTGATCGCAACGCTCACGTCTCCGGGTGCGGACGCGCCCGGAGACAGCTCCAGCGATACCCTACCCTCGCCTCTTGGCTGCGCGCCGGCCGGGGTGATGCTGGCCTTGCGGATCGCGAAATTCGCTGCGATGGCCGCGCCGGTCCTCCTTGGCGAAGCTCCGCCGTTTCTCAGGCGAGCCGAACGCCTTGATCACCTTCCTGCCGTTGACCCTCTTGATGACGTAGCCGCCCTCGGTCATCGAGAACGGCTCGGTCAGCGTCCCCTTGTGGTCGAACTTGGTGCCTCGGGGATGCTTGAACGGTTCGAACCAGGACGGATAGACGAAGTTAGACATCTCAAAGCCGGCGACGAAGAAGGAATCCTCCTCCACGGCGTCACAGACCTCATAGGCATATTGGGTGTTAGGATTTTTGTCGGCCCAGAGATTGGCCATGGGATCGAGCACCATCTCGAACAGCTCGTGCGAGGCCGCCACGCTGACCGGCTCGCTGCCCAGCGCCTTGACGAAGATCTTTGAGATCGGCTGGCGGCGATACGTCAGCTCATGGCGGCCGAGCATGTTCTTGTGGGAGGCCTCGTCAAAGTAGACCAGCTGCCAATCGCTCGGCCTCGGCCTTTCGGTGACATAAAGGTCGACCGGATAGCCCCACACCGGCAGGAAGTGCTTGTCGTAGCATTTCTGGAGCGCCGCAGTGAGCTTGGCCATTTTGCGGCCGCTGATCGTCGGCTCCGCGTAGTTGATGCAGGCAATCCGGACCGGCTTCAGGGACCTGCCGAGCAGTGCGCGTCTCGCCTTCTTCATGGAAAACCACCTGTGAAAGGGACACTGAAATGCGCCGACCCTAGCACGAACGTGCCGCGCACGTCAGGGATGTATTCCAGCGGCCCGGCCTGCCGGCGCTAGAAGCGTCGGTTGACCACGAACACCGCTGCCGCGCACATCATCATGCCGGCGATCGCCAGCGCATCGAGCTTTTCTCCGAACAGGAGATAGGCCATCAGCGCGGTGACGGCGGGCACCAGGTAGAACAGGCTCGCAACCGACGTGGCGGCGGCGTTGCGGATCAGCCAGTACAGCAGCCCGATCGACCCGATCGAGAGCGCCACGGCGAGCCAGGCCAGCGCGAGCATGAACTCCCGCGTCCAATGCACCACGCGGTCCTCGAACAGGAAGGCACCGGCCGCGAAGAAGATCGTCACGGCGACATATTGCACGAGATTGCCGGCGCGCCAGTCGATGTGGTTGCAGTAGCGGCGCTGATAGAGCGTGCCAAGCGTGATGCTGATCAGCGAGACCACCGAGGCGAGCCAGCCGAGTCCGGCTTCGCCGGTCATGGGACGGCCGTGCAGGATCAGCACCACGCCGCCGAGGCCAAGCATCAGGCCTGCCCATTGCACCGGCGTCACCTTCTCGCCGAGCCAGCGGTTGGCGATGGTCGAGGTCAGGATCGGCTGAAGGCCCGGAATCAGCGCGGAGAGCCCGGCCGGAATAGAGTGCGCGATCGCGATCGCAGTGCCGGCGAGATAGAAGCCATGGACGAGAATGCCGGCGACCGCGCTGTGCGCGATGCCGATACGGTCCGGCCATTTCGGTCGCGCGATTGCGGCGATGATCGCCATCAGGCCGACCACGATCGCCATGCGGATGGCGAGGTAGGTCAAGGGATCGGCGTTGTTGATGACGTATTTGGTGCCGATGAAGCCGGTGCTCCAGAGCAGGACGAACAGGATCGGCGCGGCGCGGGCGGTCAGGGCTTCTTGATTATTATTCATTGCCGCCCTCATTGCCCCACCGGCGGCCCATGCGGCAATGCGAATTTAGGCCAATTTCGTACGGACGATGCTGCGCTGCGACGGACAGTAACGGCTCAGCCGCTCACCATTCTTCGGGACAGGGATCGATGATCTTCCAGAGCTCGACACCATTCTTGATCTTTTTCATGTCGGTGGTGAGCCCGCCATTGCGGCGAATCCAGTCCTTCACCGTGTCGGGATAATAGGCCATCAGATCGGACGTCCCCTCCGCGCTGGTGACCTTGATCCCAAAGGTGAAGGCCTTGTCGTAATAGGCCTGGTGGAAGCCGAGGCTGGCGCGGGGCGTCACGCAGATCTTGTTCATCGGCACGATGCCGAGCACCAGGGTACAGGCCGAGTTGCAGATGCCGTCGATGATGACGCGCTCGCCCTTCTCGCGGACGCGCTTGTACTTGGCCTTGTACTCCTCGACATAGCCGCCGTGGTCGCGGGTGATGTGCAGCTCGGCGCGCGCCGGCGTGGCGGCGACGACCGAGAGCAACAGCAGGCTCAGAAGCGTGATGCGCATGGCGAGGTGACGGCGAAAACCTTCAGGAATGGGACCGGCCTCGTGGGACCCCCAAGATGATGATCCCTCGGGCCGGCGACAGGATTCTTACCCGAATTCTCTTTGGTCATACTTGTGTGGGAAATTCGTTAAGCATCTCGAAAAGGCCAAAAATGGGCAGGCTTCGACCCCAGGTCCGGCAATTGTGTCACACTCACCCGGGAATCTTTGGGATCGACCTTGATTTCCGGGTGCCAGACGGGTGTTCCGGCGGCCCGAAATGGCTATAAACGGCTGACCTATTCGTGCGGGTTCCGGAGATTCGAGATGAGCAAGTTGAAGCTTGTAGCCGCGGTTGCTGTCCTGTCGGCCGCAATCCTTGCCCCTGGCCTCGCAGAGGCGCGGGGACATCACCGCTACCACGCGAACCCGCTGCCCTACTCGATCAGCTACCTGCACAATTACGGGCCCGGCATCACCCCCGGTACCTTCGCCTTTTACGACGGCCCGTCGACCAACCATTGCTACCGCAGCGCGGCCGGCTATGTCGGCCAGGATCGCCGCCGGCATCCCTGCTTCTGAGGGGCCCCGGCAGGTGCTCTGCGGGTGCCGCTATTTGGCGGCGCTCGACAGCAGCAATTGCTTCTCGATTTCGTAGACCGGCAGCTTGGCGAGGTCGCGGCGGCGCCGAGCAAGCCCAACATTTAGGGGGCTGGAACCTCGGATAGTCTTGGCGGAGCTAAAGGTCAGGCCTGCGGCGGGCTGGCTGAAGACTTATTCATCAGCGTTACATTTTGGTTCCGCCACAATTTGATCAGAACAAACTTCGATATCCTGTACTGCGTAAGCGGAGGAAGACACATCATGAATCTTAGAATTGGCCTCGTCGCCGCGTCCTTGTTGGGTGCCTTGGCAGCATCACCGGCGGCGTCTGCCATGCCCATCGCGCCTGCTCCGGCGACGCCGCAGGTCTCGGACGTCGAGCAGGTCCGCATGGTCTGCGACGCCTGGGGACGCTGTTTCTGGCGCCCGAACTACTATGGGTACTACGGCGCGCCGGCCCCCTATTACGGTCGCCGATATGCGCCACGCTATTATGGTGGGCCGCGCTATTACGGACCACGCTATCGCCGCTGGTAAGTTTAAAGGGGCCCTCCGGGCCCCTTCGCTTTTGCGAGATCATGGATGTCGCGGTCGCGGTTGGTCCGGACCTTGTCCCGCCTGCACGCGGCTCCATTTCATCGACCTCGCCTCCGGCCAGCCGATGAGCCGAGACCGTTGATGACGACATCGATCTGCCGGGCTTCATGCCATGATGTCCGCAATACTACGGCCCGGAATCCGGTTTACTGAAGCGCGATGTTTCGCCATTGATGGCGACGTACTGACGTTCATTTGATTGTCACATTGCAGCATCCGGCCAGACACATGTTGTTCGACGGCCTCGCCCCATCCTCAGCGCTTCAACTGATCGGCTTTGCCGACGTCGATGCATTTTGGCCGATCGAGTCGATGGAGGATGCGAGAAGCATTCCGCTCGACGTCCCGAACTTCGCCGCCGCCCGTGCCGTCGTCTCCCTGCCGGCGTGCCGCATCGTCCTGATGCGTTCGTTCGCGCGCATCCTCGACACAGCCTATCGGATGCCCGGCGGGATGGTGATCCTGTCCATGACGGAGGACCTTCGGGTCAATTCCAATGGAATGGATCTCGACGCGCGCTTCTTCGTTGCGCTCCGCGGCAACGATGAATGCCATTTCGTCGAGCCCCAGACCAATCATCATGCGATGATCATCCTCTCACCCGGCTTGAGAGACCGGGGCTGGTTCGATCAGGCCGACGATTTGCGGGCCTATGTCGCGAACCGGCCCGCTTTGCTCCACATACGGCAACTCCTGCTCGACATTCTGCGAACCGCGTCGGTGCAGCCGTTGCTGTTCGAAACCACCGAGGTGGCCGGCCATCTCCAGGAAGGCCTGCTGCTCGCGCTCGACGATCTGTTTCGAATCGATCCGCTCCCCGACCGGAGTGCCTCGGTCCAGGGCGAGCGATCGATCAAACTCGTGCAGCGGATCGACGATTACGTCGCGGCACATCCGACTGCTCCGATCTACACAGCCGATCTTGCCGGTGAATTTGGCGTCTCGATCCGGACGCTTGGCGGCGCCGTCAGCAAGGTACGCGGCATGAGCCTGCACCACTACATCCGCCTGAAAAGGTTGTGGGCCACCCGCGCCCGGCTCCTCAAAGGCGGCGGCGCCACCGTCGCCTCATGCGCGCGCGCCCAGGGCTTCCATCACCTCGGCGAGTTTGCCGCAGCTTACCGCGCGACATTTCGCGAGTCGCCCTCGGACACGCTGGCACGGGGTCGGCACACAGGCTCGCCGGCAGACTGACCAGACACGGCTCCGGCCTTGCACATGCGGCGCCAGCCGCACGGGGAACCAGTTCCTTCGAGCCGCATTATCCCAGTCAACGCAGTGCGCCGCCAGCCCCGAGGCGTATCGATGCACCCCGCGCGCCCATGTGCGGGGTTTTTCTCGCGGTCAACCAAGTGGTTCAGGGAAAAGAATGTCCATCAGCCGCAATCTATTGTTTCTAATCATCGGTGCTCTGGTCGTCACGGCGGCCGTGCTCGGCTACAATCTTTACCAGACGAAGAAGCAGCCCGACGGCCTGCAAATCAATGTCGGTCCCAACGGGCTGAAGATCCAGGGCAAGTAGCGGCGGCTCCCGGCCGCGGCCAGATCCGAAAAACTCGGGCCTGAGAATTCGCGCGCTCGGAGAGATTCGAACTCCCGGCCCTCGGAATCGAACTCCGCCCAGCCGACCAGCAAAATCAACGCACGTTCTGAACTTTCCCGATCCGTTCACGCATTGATGGCATTGGAGAATTTCGCACGTTCAGAACGTTGCACCGGAGAAATCGATGGCTGAGATAAGATTGGACGCCGTGCGGATCGAGCGGATCATATCGCAATTGCTGCGAGACGACGCCAAGTTGTCCCCCGCAGAGCTAACGAATTAGCTTCCAATATCTGCACTCGCCTCAATGCGTCGATGGCTACACACCGACGCAGCCCCCGCCTCAGCGGCTATCGGATAATACCGTCGCACCCGCCCTTTTGGAGCGACTTCGATGAAGCCGCTAAGAAGCTGGCCCAAACTGACCACATGGTTGCACGTACGCTTTGGGGGGCCACCGTCTTCGTCTATGTGAACACCGCCATGCAAGTTGGCGAGGTCGAGCACATCAAAATCTTCTCGACCGAGGACGCCGCCAAGGCTTGGCTCGATGAGAACGATCCGAGGGCGTGGCGTTCGAGTACGTGGTCATAGGCCCGCCAGCCTGAACTTGCACTCGCAAAACAGGCCGCCAACCATGCCAGAATAGGAACGACGCAACAGCCGCAGATTGATCGTAGCCGGCATGCCGCCGAAGATGCGGCCTTACTCCGGAGGCCGCAAACCGGACGAGGAAACCCAATCACTGAGGCGCGCGCCCGTTTCCGCGAACCGCGCCTTCCTGAGAAGGCGCTCGCGCTCCGCGCCAGCGGGCAATTGATTGGCTTGGTCTTTCAGCTCGGTGGCCAGTTCGGCCATTCGTTCTTCCAGGGAGCGGGTTTACTTCACTCTGCGGCGGTGCTCAGTCATGTCGCACTCCGTGAGCCGTATTGACGACTCCAAAACGGAAGAACGTAAGTTCAGTTCCCGCTCTGGAACAAAAAAGCCACCGGGTTACGCTTGGACCAATGGGGAAAGGCCGCAGGGTGGTTCCAGCCCCCACTGCGGCCATCCCGGACAACTGAAAATTGATGAGTACTTAAATCTCGCCGGTGTTCACACAGTAGAACACCCCGTTCCAAAAATGGAGTCGGTACAACTACCGGAGTCCGCCTTTCTACCAATTGTCGTTAAGAGGCGAACATGGCACGGCTCGCTTTCCAGCCCCAATGCTCCCGGCTGCCGATTCAATTGCGGATCAGAGCGCCGGGAGTGCTAGGACCGCCAAGTGAAGCGGGTCACCATATTTTCGGGTTGTCGCTTCAGGCCCAAGGCGATCCGCATCCGTCTTCGTATCGAGCCACGTCACGCCCACCGGGCTATTCAGGCTGTAATCGCCGTGAACCCGCGGCCTGTACCGCTGATCTTTCAAAAATTCACTGACGCGCGTTCTCGCGTCGCTCAGTCGCTTAAGTGGCGCGCTCGGAGAGATTCGAACTCCCGGCCCTCGGAATCGAAATGCGGCGCTCCACCCCCTATTAGCCTAACGTAGCCTAACGGTCATATCGGCATTAAGCCCAAGTAATACCTACGTTTTTCCGCAAGTTAAGGTAAGGTTCCCCTCTAAGCCTAACGCCCCATAACGGCTCAAGCCGTTACCCGGCTGTTACCCTGAGGAGCCCCTACCCCATGCCCGTCCTGACCGTACCGGGAATGATGAAGTACCGGCCGGCAGCAAAGCGTCGCGAGATCCGCGATAGCCTCGCTCCTGGCCTGCACCTTGTGATCCAACCCAAGCGCACCGATGACAAGCGGGAGCCAGCGCGCTGCTCGTGGGCGATGCGCTTCCGTCGAGCGGGTGGGCGAACCGCGAAGCTCACATTGGGTCCCGTCGATTTCTCAGAAGGCGAGAATGCCGAGGAACCAGTTCTCGGTGCTCCACTCACCCTGCGAGCTGCTCGTCAGCTAGCCAACAAGGTGGATCGAGACCGCGCTCGCGGCGTCGATGTCGTCGAAGAATACAAGGCGGACAAGGAGCGCAAGCGAGCCTCAACCTCAGAGGCCGCCGAAAACACGTTCCCAAAGCTGGCAACGGAGTTCATTCGAGATCACCGAGTTCGGCGGTGGGGAACGTGGCCTCGTCGGTGGCGAGAAACCGCCGCCCTACTCGGCTTGCGCTGGGATCGAAGCAACACAGACCCGACCAAAGGTGAGCCGGAGATCATTCCGGGCGGTCAAGCGGACAAGTGGCACGATAAGCCGGTCAGCACAATCGACGACCACGCCGTCCATACCCGAATTGACGAAGCTCGCAAGAAAGGCATCCCAGGACTGAAGAAGCGCAACAAGGGAGCGAGCGATTCGAGAGCCCGCAAGATGCACGGCGCGCTCTCGGCTTTCTTCAAATGGGCCAAGCATCAACGGAAGATAGCCACCAATCCCTGTTTGGACGTGTGGCGTCCTGAACCGCGGCCAGCTCGCAAGCGGGCGCTCACCGACGCTGAGATCAACGTGTTCTGGACTGCGACCGAGCAGATTGCCGAACCGTTCCGGTCGGCGCTGCGGGTCTTGCTTCTGACGGGTCAACGGCTCAGGGAGGTCGCGGGTATGGTGGACCACGAACTCGGTAGCTTGCTTCCAGGGACGCCCGTAGACCTCTGGACCCTTGGGCCCGACCGGACCAAAAATCATAGGGAGCATCACGTTCCGCTCACGCAATTTGTCAGGGATATCATCAATGACCTGCCGAGAGTGGAAGCTCCGGGAGGCCAGAACTTCTCCTATGTCTTCAGCACCACCGGCTCCACGCCGATCAGTGGCTGGTCGAAAATGAAGAAGAGGCTCAACAAGGCGATGAGCAAGGACGTACCTCATTGGACTCTTCACGATCTTCGGCGTAGCTGCGCGACCGGTATGCAGCGTCTCGGTGTGAGACCGGAAGTGATCGAGCGCGCCCTGAACCACGTCAGCGGCACGTTTGGTGGCATCGTCGGCACCTATCAGACCGATCCGCTGGCCGCAGAAGTCAAGATCGCACTGGAGCGCTGGTCTCTGCATGTGGCCGGGCTGGTCGAAGGCGGCAACAACGTTGTGCCATTGCGAGCGGAGGCTAAGTGATGGGTACGCTGTTCGAAGACGACCCGGTAGATAGGAAAGAGGTGGCACGCCGCGAGCGTCAGCACCGCGCCAACGTTCTTGCAGAATGCAGAGCTTTGGTCAAAGACGGCAAAGACATTCCTCCTGAGCTAGGCGAGCCGCTGCTCGCGATGGCAGAGCGTGCCGACTTCCCCAACAAGCCGCTCGACACGGAGTCGAAATTTAACAGGGATCTGATTGTCTGGTTTTGGAGCGACTGGCGCCAAGAGCAGATCGCGGCGGGCAAGAAGCGAACCGAAGTGACGCCCAAGGCAGTCGCCGGGGCATTGCAGGCTTTGGAGCTTCTTGCCAAATCGCTAGGCCCGGACGTCTTGCTCGACGAAGACACCGTCAAGGACAGGATCACCAGAAATCTGAAACGACCAAATCCGTGGCTGGAATGAAAGAGGCCCGGTGGTAATGCCGCGCCTTTTTGCTTCTTTCGCTGTGGTTCGTGCAGTTGCAGTTGCACCATTTCCGTTCGCGTTGCGCTTCCCCCTTTGAGCACTAGCGGACTTTCCGTACTCGACTTTTTTCGTTCGACAATTTCATCCGGTAGCGATCTCCGCTCTGTCCGCCGCGCGGTAGCACGTCCGGCTCCGCCTACCGCACTAATCCTCTTTGCCCCCGCCAGCATCGCGCTTACCGTTAGGCAGCGAAGCAGCTATCGGAGGCCGTTAAAGTGAACGAGACCGAGTCCATCAAGTTCGTGCCGGACGCACAGTGCCGTCGCGATCTCGATCCGAACGACGAGAGAAGCGATATGTGGTGGGTGCGCTTGCAGCGGCGCTACCCCGACATCTTTCCGCCGAAGATCAAGATCGGCAGGATCAATCATCGGCAAGCTCACCTCTGGGAGCAGTTCAAGCAGCACCTGATCATGATGGCGGCGTCGGCAGCTCCGGACGCTAGGGACGCTCGCAATCTTGAACAAGGACGAAAGACGGGACGCGAAGCAAAGAAGGCGCGCGGCAAATGATGCCGCGCTACCGCAAGAAATCCATCCCCCGTTACAAGCGCCAGTCGCGCAGCAAGATCAAACTGGCCGACCCCGCCGTGCGACACACGTTTCAGAAGTTGGTGGAGATAAGAGCGGCACGAGAGGAACGGATAAACATGCCGGACTTTGCGCGCCCCGATTTCTGGGAACAGTGCGAGCGAGCTTGTTGGGAGCGATTGATGGCGCTCCTGATCCGAAGGCCGATACCGTGCGATTAGCAAAACGGCCTGCACGCACTCAAGCACCGCGACGCAATCCCATAGAGAAAGTCGGATATTATGGCTTCTAACCCGCCGGCCAATGCGACCAAAGAAAAATCCTCGCGGTCACTAACGGTCTCCGCAAAGGCCATGCCACCCCCAGTGCTCACAGAGACAGCGCAAGTCGCCGTCGACCTCAAACGACTGGCGCAAGCGCTGCGTATCGACTCCGAGACTTCTCTAGAGACGCTACGAGCGATGTTGCCGAATATCGAACAGCTCCGCGCCAGTTGGCGTGCACTCGATCAACCGGCAAGCTACGATCAAATCGCGAAGGAAGCGCTCTTCCTCACGACCTCAATGGCTTTTCCTGGCAATATCAAAGGCGACGTACTGCATGACTCCATCTGCGAAGGGTTAGCGGAGATGCGCCCCACGGCGTTCGTGCTTGCCCGAGCTTGCCGCGCCCATTTCAAGAATTCGGAGTTCCTATCGTTTCACAAACTAGCGAAAGAGATTCGTCGGCTCACTGCTATTGCGGAACGCAATCGATTCGCGATCAATCATGATGCGGTCCAGCATATTGAGCGGCTCGAAATCAAGCTTCGTGAAGAGGCCGAACTCGATGCGGAAGAAGAGGCCCGCCATCTCGCCCGCGAGCGCAGAAGAGTTAAGCGCATCTTCCAAGATCACGATGGCGCTCCACCTGAGGAGTGGGAAACGTTCTTCGGAATACCTGCCGAGCGTGCGGCGGTGTATCAGGCCGCGTTCTCTGGAAAGAAGAGGCGGAGCAACCGCCGTGGTTAGCTTCACAGAGCGCAAGTTGATCTGGCTGGAGGCGGTGGCCTCCGATCCAAATATGCAGCGATTGGCGGTGGTCGTCGCGGTGAAGCTGGCCACACGATACCTCAACTCCAACACGGGCGAGGCTTGGCCCGGCATCGACCGGCTAGCACGCGAGTTGACCGCCAACCCACGAAATGTCCGCCGAGCGATCGCATCGCTCGTCGAAAGCGGCTGGCTCGACAAGCGTCGGGGTGGTCACGGTCGAGGAGACTCCAATCACTATCGGATCAAAATGGAGGGCGCACACGCCCCCCTTACGGAGCGAATAAGGGGCGCGCATACGACCGATAAGGGGGGCGCACGTCGTCAAGAAAGGGGGGCGCACACGCCCCCTGAACCCGGTAATGAACCCGAGAGGAACCCGGGAGGATCCCACCCCGCCTCCCGATCATCATTTTCTCGACCAGGAAGAAGTCAGACCAGTCACGCCAGATCAAATGAGGGCGCACCCTTCCCTCAGAAGTGGGGGTTCGGCTCGGCCGAGGCAAAGATTGCTTTGGCGTCACCGGCACGCTGGTTGCATCTCCGCGCTCAAGCGGAGTTCGAGAAGTTCACGACGTATCACGTCAAGAAGGGAGATCGATGGTCAGATTGGCCCGCTGCGTGGGAGAGTTGGTGCCGAAAGGGAATAAACTTCAGCTCAAATCATGCAAGACGAGACAAGGTGGTCGAATTGGTCGCAGGAGTTAGTGGACCTAACGGCTGGTACTCCCGACAGAAGACCGCCCATCAATGTCGCGAGCGCCCCGAAGAGGAATGATCAACTCTCAATCCAGTTTCTGAACAAATTCGGCGGTCCAGATGCCATCCGGCGACACAGTAATCAGATACTGGTTGTGATCATCACATACGACCACCAATACCCCCCCTTCCTTGGAGCTTCGCGTCTTGCCGCTCAGGAGAGAGTCGCAGCGATGCTTAAATCTAATTGTGTACTTGATCTTCTCCTCGAGAACCTGGGGACGGCTGATTAGGCTCTCGTAAGTTCTCGGCGCGCTGAGATCAAACGAAGACGGTGCCGCCTTGGGGTGAAAGTAGTCGTCAATCCCGCTGTAGATTATGTAGCCGATTATAACCAGGCCGGCGGCAAAATAGATTGCCCGTCTTTCACCCTTTTTGTTGATAGTCGTCATTGATATTCACAATGCATTTTAGAATTCGTCCCGCACAAACGCAGTCACCACTGATTGATTTCTGATCTCGTCATCCAAGGGCGCTAAGCATATCATTGCCGTTACGCGGTCGCCAAGAAACACTCCCTACCCCGACCGCCGGTTAGCTAAACCGTAGGCCCGTTCGAGCGGCCGCAGGTAAAAACCTTTATGCTGCTCGGGGTTGCGCCGTCTTTGTAAAACAACCGTTTCCCGCTACCCTGGAAAGGGTAACAGCAGGGTATTCAGGTGGCCCGATCTAAGACGAGAAGGAAGCTTCCGCCCCCACCAGTCGTCAGCTCGACGCCTGCTCCCGTTCACCGCACCCGAAGGTCCGGTGTTACCAACGGTTCTCGGCTGCACATCGAATTTCGCGACAAGCACTCACCTTGGGCGCGGCGGTTGCGCGATCTGCTCGCGCTCATGGTCTCTGATCTCGGCGGGTCGGATAACTGCTCGGAAGCAGAGAAGTCATTAGTACGTCGTGCCTCGATGCTCACTTTGCAACTCGAACTCATTGAACAGAAGTGGGCTCAGAACGGTGGCGAGGCCTCCGACAAGTCGCTCATCACCTACCAGCGTGTAGCCAACAGCCTGCGTCGTATTCTCGAAAGCATCGGCTTGAAGCGGCGTTCGCGTGACATCACGCCTGATCTACAAACCTACCTACGCCAGCGACAGGAGGAACATCGTGCGGAGGACGACTAGCAGTCCACGCTTCTCACTCGCACCGAACCAACGCACGCTCATCCTAACTACTGCACACCAGCTCCGCCCGGACCAGCGTCACTCGTTCGTATTGCGAGTAGAACGCGCGCTCGCGATCAGTATCACGAGCAGGTGCGCATCCGATGCCTTGGTGTCCCGAGCAATCGACAAAGCTTTGCACGAGGTGACTGATGGTCCCTCAGTATAGACCCAAAACCACGCCCCCAAAGCTCCGTCGACTCCGACCAGCCGAACCTACGATCTCAATCATCGATGCGATGGATGATCCGTGCCTATTCAGGCATCACTTTCGTCGCCCCAAGTCTTGGTCTGCTTGGCGCGTGTTCTTGGCAACATTATTTGGTCTGCCGCTCGATGCCGACCAACTCACCCTTTTCAGAAATTGCACAGCTCGCGCCGAACCGGCCCCAAATGGATACCGGGAAGCAGACCTAGTGATCGGCCGCCGAGGCGGCAAATCATTCGTCCTCGCACTGATCGCCGTCTACCTCGCAACCGTCAGAAAATGGATGCATTACCTTGCTCCCGGCGAAAGAGCCACTATCATGGTCATTGCCGCTGACCGAAAGCAGGCACGAACCATTCTGCGATACGCTAAGGGGCTCCTATCAGAAACACCGATGCTCAAGCCCCTGATGGAGGCGGAGCGGACTGAAGCGATCGATCTCACTAACCGCGTGACAATCGAAGTCCACACCGCATCATTCCGCTCGACTCGCGGGTACACCATCATAGCGGCGCTCTGTGACGAAGCTGCCTTCTGGCGTTCCGACGAGTCGGCCAACCCGGACGTGGAAATCCTAAATGCTTTGCGTCCCGGCTTGGCCAGCATTGCGGACGGACTGCTGCTGATTGCATCTTCTCCCTATGCTCGCAAAGGCGCGCTGTGGAACGCCTACCGGAAACACTTCGGGAAGAATGATAGCCCGGTCTTGGTGTGGCAGGCCAGCACGCGCACCATGAATCCAACGATACCGCAGTCCGTCATCGATGCCGCGTATGACGAAGATCCGACATCTGCCGCAGCGGAGTATGGGACCGAGTTTAGGTCCGATATCGAGTCTTACATCAATCTGGAAGTCGTGCAGGCCTGCATTACTCTTGGCGTCTTCGAGCGTTCACCGCAGTCGAGATCGCGCTACAGCGCATTCACTGACCCAAGCGGCGGTAGCAACGACTCCTTCACTTTGGCAGTAGCGCACCGGGACGGTAACGGCTTCATCCTTGATGCAGTGCGTGAGGTTAGGCCGCCGTTTTCACCCGAAAGCGTGGTGGAGGAATTCGCACGGGTGCTTAGAAGCTATGGCATCAGTCGCGTGACCGGCGACCGGTATGCGGGCGAGTGGCCCCGAGAGCAATTCCGCAAACATGGGATCGCCTATGAACTTTCCGCCAAGCCCAAAAGCGACTTGTATCGTGATCTTCTGCCTCTGCTCAATTCTCGTCGCGCCGAACTACTCGACAACAGTAGGGTCGTAACCCAACTCGTCGGCCTCGAACGTAGAACGGCGCGCGGTGGTCGTGACAGCATCGATCACGGCCCCGGCGCGCACGACGACCTGGCTAACTGCGTCGCAGGGGTACTCACCACCATCGCTGGGCGACAGCGGAAGGTCCGCACAGGTACTTGCGGTTACGGCGGCCCAGTGATCGAGACCGACCCAAACACCGGACGTCCCATCAACCACCAACCGACGCGCATCAAGTGGATCAACGTTCAAGAGGCCGATGCTCCCGCTGCCCGGGGGCCACACTAAAGGAGGACGACAATGACGAGACGCCTAACTGATACCGAAATCGCGGCCCGTATCGTGCCGACCGTTATGCGCTGGCCGGCAGATATTTCAAAGACGATCGCATGGGATCGCCTGCGCGAGTGCGTAGATGCATTGCGCGGATTGGTCTTTACTGTGAACGGGCATTGCCTTGAAGCCGAGCATGATGGGGACCTGTCACCGGACGGCATCTTCAGACGCCGTACGCAGTTAGGCCAGCAGGCCCTGGCGGAATTGGCGGATTTTACGCCGTTTCAAACAGCCGAAAAAGCGGTGGCCAGCAACCTTGTATATCTTGAAGAGCGCATGGTGGAATTGCCAAAACCAACCACGAACAGCATCGAGTTCATGCTAGAGCAGGAAATCCGCGTCCATATCCGAAGGCAAAAGTCTCGTCTTGATGTCGTAGTCGGATCACTCGCCGACCGAAGATTTTTGAGCGCTGTGATCAATGCACCCGCTTACCTATCCGGACTCACTGAGGTCGAATGGAACGTGGTGCGCGAGCGTGCTCGAGCCGCCCTACATCCGCAGCAGTCGGAAATGCAGCAGTGGTTGAACAAGGCGCTCGCTGAAGTGCGGGACGGCTTGACCGCCGCAAAGCGAATGCTGCTAGAGCGCTGCGAGCTGCGAGAAGACGGCGAGGGTCAGTTCCGGCCGATCCGGCAGCCGGCGTCCACGTCGAGCAGGCCGACGGCGGCGTAAAGCTCGCCCATTGCGGTTCTGAGGCTGCGTGACCGCACCCACATCATCGGACCTGCGTCAGTTGATTCCGTCGGCTGAGCACAGCGCACTGGCGGCATCACTGCCTAGACGCGGTTTCGAGGCTCGCCCAATTCTCAAAGTAAGGGTTGAGCCATCCCAGCTTGTACCGGGGCAACGGATCGTAATCCGGCATGAAGCGCCGAAAGGTGCTGTCATTGCGCTGCTGTCCCTTCTTTCCAGGCGTGTGCAGCCAGTCCTTATGAATTTCCTGGAGGGATTTGGCGACATTTCTGCTCGGCACGACCCATGTTCTCGGCTGGTCGGCGAGCGATTTTCCAAAATCGACAAAACAATAGAATAAATTCGGCGACACGAGTTCTTCGTGCTTCTGCCCCATATGCCACCCGCCGTCTGAACCGATGTCGCGCCGCACTTTTACTTGGACGGCGCAGAGCCGATCGCCCAGCTTATCGGTCACGACAATGTCCGCATTCGGCACTCCGGTCGGAGCAAGCGCCGCTATCATATTCCGGCGCAGAAGCTGTGACATTACGAAATGCTCGCCGGCAGCGCCCAGGATCGTACTGTTCGGACCATTCGCTTCTTTAGCCATTCAATTCCCCCGTTATCTTCATGGGCTAGATTGGCTCCTACACCGGCTTGTATTTGCGTTTTCCATCCCAACTCTCTATGTGCCGGCTTGTCCTCTACATGTATGGGTCAACTTCACCGATTCTGGCATAGACATCGTGTCCGCAAGTTGGACACTCCTTTTTCGCATAACTGCGGTCGTAGGTGAAGATTAGCCCTTCTTCCTTATAGTGCACGCGCGGGAAATCGTTTTCGCAGAATACCTCGAGACAGCTCGGCCTTTGACATTGGTATATCTCCAGGTTCTCTCGATCATCAGCGTTGCGTGTTCTTGCACTTCGGGCACCTGTTATACATTTCCGTCTCTTGGGGAGTCGTAGGCCATGTTCGGGGTACCGCACGATTGGTAGACGACCAGATTGACTTTCGTGAGTTGAAAGCCTCAGGCGACAGCGAATGACCTTAAAAGCAATGGCGGCAGGTCCACAATGGGTCTTGCCGCTCGGATTTAGATTTGCGGCGACATGGCATGATCTAGTTTCCACATTGCCGCTTGTGCTGCGCGATCATTGCCGCAGGATGTTCCCCTGCCGATCGCGCAACAGCTAGACTTTGCTGGTAACTAGCCTCGTAATCTGGCCTGCATTTTGGAGATGATCTTGCAGTTCGCACGGTCGGCTTTGGCTTGGAAGGTTCGGCGTCTGCGATCGGCTTTTTGCCTTTCGGCAAAAGCGAGGCGTTGTCTATCTTTGCTATCTGTCTGCGAGCTAGGTCCGAGTAGAAGCCGCTAGAATGCTTCTCCAAAAATAACTCCCAGCTTTCCCTTGTGCCGACCTTCGCAGCCGCTTCATAATCGCGGGCAGCGATCGTGTCGACGTTGGTGCCAGGTAATTCTATCCGCTCATCCGTTGAGAGAGATGCAAGTGTCACTGCCGACCCCCCTAACGATCCGTACACGAACGGCTCCTGCTTGTTAGACGTAGCCTTCATTACGTCATCGCGCACTCGCCCAAAAGCTAGTCGAACGTCGAGCCCTGGAGTGACCAGATGTTTCAACAACGCAGAAGTGAAGGGGCTATGCGTCTCGTCGCCGTCTGCGGCCGTCAGACCTGCCTTCGCCGCGAAGGCGATCAAAGTGTCCGACGTCGTAGGCTCGACAGGGGCTAGTCCCCGACCGATTGTCCGGCGTGCCATTGTGCGCGTCATAGACTTTGCGAAAGGATTGTCGCGGCAAGCGTCAAGGATAATAAGACGAAGACGTTTGGCCGGCTCCATGACCTGCAGGAGCCGATCGAGCGAAACGGTCTCGTCTTCGACATCGATGTCCCGGCGTAAGGTGGCATCGATAGGCACGAGATAGTTTATCCCACTAACTTCCATCCCGTGTCCTGCATAGTAGATTACCGCAATTTCAGCATCGCGCGTCCTGTCGGAGAAGTCCCGGATAGCGCGCCGCATGTCATTGACGCCGAGATTTTCGCGGGTTTCAACGACATCAAAGCCTGCGCTTTTCAGCAGGAGATTGATGGCCGCAGCGTCGTTTGCTGGGTTCGAGAGATTAGGCACATACTGATATTTAGAATTGCCGATCACCAGCGCAACGCGCGCCTCAGCCACTGCCTGTGTGCCGATGCAACAAAGCAGCATGCCCGTCAATACTGAAACAAATGTGCGCATCCACACACCCGTGGACTCATTCAAACGAGCGTAGCTTCCGTATCGGGCCCCCACAAGCGCCGCAATTTGCACCACCGTCTGTGATGTCTCGCACAGTCGGGCAGCACTACTGTCCGGTTTGGGGTCAAAAGCTGACGTAACAGCGGCCGGAGCTTTGGTGGGCTACGCCTCTGCGGCCTTGGAGCTTGTCTCGGGCGAGGGCTCAATATCAGCCGGCTGCACGAAAATGGCCTTGTCCATCTCCTTGAGAACTTTCAGGAGATAGTCGCGCCTGGAGGCCTTGGAGCCGAAAGCCTCCAGCGCCTCATCTGGGTGCTTCCTGACAAAATCCTCGACTGCAAGCAGGCCCTGTCGCGTGATATATTTGCGCCCCAATTTCTTTTCGTAGACACAGTGTTGATTGTCACCGTCGATCTTCATATGCCGCATGAGCAAGGTGAGCTGTTGGGCGCTGATGCGGCCTACGCCGTACACCTCCTTGACAACTGCCGACAGAAGCTTAGCGGCCTCCGTTGGTAAGGTTTTATCAGCCTCGTCGAGAGGCGTGCACGACGTGCTGAAGGTCAACGCGGCCGACGATGGTGTAGGCGGGCGCCCCTTTCTCTTCGACCAGCTCGGCCTTCTTGATGAAGTTGAGGCCCTTGGCCGTTTCAGGTGACATCAAGATGCTGGGCTTGGGGTCGGTGACGTCGATCACCCCCGCGTTGTCCAGCCCGATCCTCTGCACTACCTGTAGTGTTTCCATGAGCTTTCTGGCGTTCATGGCATCTCGCTCAACCAGCATTGTGTGCAGTTCAGGGAAGGCGATTAGCCGAGACTGGCCCGCGTAGCGGTAATAGATCGCGCCTTCCTGGAGGGTGGTGACGTCTTTCTTCTTGCCGTTTTTCTCGACGATCTTTGTGCGGGTCTTACGGCAGATGACTGGTTTATGCTGCGAGACATCAACGCCGACTGCATAGAGCTTGAGATTGCCGACCGTGTATTCCCGGATTTCGAAAGGGATCTCCGGGTCGAATTCATCCCTCAAGCGGTTCACCCAGTCGGCCTCATCGACCATTTCCTTGGCGCCGACCATTGTGCGGGGCTTGTTACTCACGCCGAAGACAATGACGCCGCCTGACGAGTTGGAGAAGGTGGCGAGCGTTTTGGTGTAGTCCGAAAAGTCGGCCGGGTTGAATCCTTGCTTGAACTCCAATCGCTTGCTTTCGCGGCTGATTACCGCGCCGGTTTCGGGATCGAACTGGACTAAGTCGGTGAAATCAGCAGGCAGGGGAAACATAATGCACCAATCACTTGGGCCAAACGAATCAGCGGGCACAGGCACGGTTCACTTCAGGTACATCCTGTAGATGAAGGAGCCAAGGATTCCGACCACTGCTAAAATACCGATTGTTCCACGGCGAGCTTTGGTGATGGCGACCAGCATTAGGAAGGCACCTAAGTATCTTCCGTAGGCTTGGCACAAAGCCGGTCCGTGAGCCATGAGCTGACTCAAATCCGACTCAGTTGGCGGCCCCTTGCTCCGCCTGGGGCTTCCGTCATGACCACCTCACAGCTCGTCCGCTGTCGTCCTCGTCGGGTTTGCAAACATCTCCTGCGCGGACATCCGGTCCTGCTCGTAGACCAGTCCCGCGATAACGTCGTCGGAGAGGATCTCGGGATGGCGGTTGTCGAGGGTTAGCTGCATCCGTGCCCACGCATAGGGCTTCAGCTTCTCTACCAACGGCTTCGGGTCATAGCCCTTTGGAGACTCTCCCGCCTTCCGCTCAGCCTTGGTGATGAACTCGTTCTTGATGAGCCACGACAGGGACCGCTGCACGGAGCGTTGGCTGATGCCCATCCGCTTGGCGATCGTGTGGCTGTGGGGAAACGCCATCCGCCCGTTTGCATGCCAGTGCGCCAAGACGTTGAGAAGCACGTTGAGATGCTCACTGGTCAACCTCAGGGCGTGTTGGTGAAACAGCAGCACATAAGGGACCGCGGCGAAACCAGGGTCGATGACGTAGTCCCACTTGTCGCGGAGACGTCCGCGATTCCTAGGCTCAGGAAAGAGATCGGTGTCGCTCATGTCAGCCCAGAAAGATGAAAAAACGAGCAGAGTCCCCGGTCTTTCTTTTATAAGTGACAGAATTGGCGTACTTTTCTCGCCAGCTCGCAGTTGTGCGGTTGCATCATACCGACAATGGACGTGCACGGAGCCTCCGCCGTTTATTGTCGGCAGCCGCCCTCCTGCGCCTTTGCCCTCGAAAAAAAGAACCTTGCTTTTAGTTCCTGTTTTGTTCTAGTTGCTGCTGCAGTCCTGAGAATTGATTTTCTTCTAGATGACTGGGCTCGAGCGGCGGACAGGTTAGTATCGCGACAAACTGGGGTCCGACACCCTATAGGGGCAGAAGCTCGACTCTGCTAACGGATCGCCAATGTACGAAGCCCGAAAGATCTGTAACTTCCTTCTGGCAAATTTCGACGCGGTCGCGTTCGATATCACGAACCTGCGTATCAATAAGCTATTGTTCTTCATCCAAGCTGGCGCGCTACGGCAGCTGCCGGAGGGACTGATACGCAATCATTTTGAAGCTTGGCAATTTGGGCCGGTGATCCGCCCTGTGTTCGACGCCTTCAAGACCTACAAGGAAAGCCCCATTAAAGCGCCAGCTCAATACCTTGACTATGCCTCAGGAAAACACATTCCGGTGCCCTACGAGGATATTCACCAGGAGCACCTGAAGATTATCGTCCGGGAGTTCAAGAACTACAGCCACTTCACCACGGGCCAGCTGGTTTCGCTCTCACATGAGCCGAACGGGCCGTGGGACGTCGTCTATAAGGCCCACTTGGCCGATCCCACATTAAGCCCGCGCATCCCCAACCGACTTATCCGCCGATATTTTGCAGGGGAGGACCAATCCACTGTTCGTCATTAGCAGGTCCGTCCGGGTATATTGTGGCAGCTAGCCGAATCAAACTACGTGTAACGGTTCGGCCCCATGTCAGATGGAGGGACCTAGATGGCAGGGCGCGGAAAGTATTTCGAGCTTTTAGATTTTCCAAAGTTTGCGTTTCCTTCTGTCGTGGGCATGGACGCCGCGCAGACGGCTAACAACCTTATGGATCGGTTGGTAGGTGGCGGCTTCATGTCTTACAGCATGATCTGGCCTCGCTTAGAGCCAGTCGTTGCTGGCTTGGCTACTGAATCATTCATTACGGGCGAGTTCAGCCCTTACGAGGAGGACTGGAAGAATAACAGTCTTCAAGACGTTGTTCGACTCCTGAAGCAATACTTCGACGGCAAAGGACGCTGGTACCGGCACCCACTAAAACCCACAAAGATTCTCGGATTTTGGTTCAAGCCGAGCATTAAAGGTGTCTGGTGGGTTGATGGTCAGGCATATGCAGTCTTGATCAACGCCCGTAAGCAGCAGCGCCTTTTTCCGGAGCATGTCCGCTTCCTTGCCCGCGGTGTTCACGAACTGCATTGTATTGATGACCCGAACGATCCGATTCCGCTAATCCTCGATGTCAGCGAACCCGAAAAAGGCAAGGGCCGTGTTCTCAGACCATATGAAATGCCGGTCGAGAAGGCCATCTCGCTCGATGAATTTGACGATGCTGTCCGGCAGTTTCTGAAAGCGCTTGAGTTGGCTGGCGTCGCGTTACCAACGGACGCAGTGGACGTGATCGATCTGTTCAAGCGGAAGTAGCTGCATGCGCCAGCTGACGCTAAATTGCGCCCTGCCAGCAACAAAGCCAGACCGAGCCAAGCTGTGGTCCAGGGATCAGTTCTAATCAGTGAGATAGTTGGCTATCTCCTCGAGCGAAGCATCATACGTTAGTCCCGTTATCCACCTGTTTGTTGGGCCACAGCTGGTAAGGCCGTGGCCCAGAACAACGTCTCGATGGATCAGCTCAGCAGCAGTGAACGTGCTCGTGCGATTTCGAGTGTTGCGGCGTTTTCGATAGCCATTCGCTCGTCGCCCTTGATGCGGAGCAACCCGCTCGCTCGACTGGTAATCCGGGCGACTTCGCCCAGCGATGGCTTCGCATTGTCTTGATATGCGAGCACGACGTCTGCGATCGCGACTAGGGCTTCGATGCGCTTGTTTTGCTCGGACTTCGATTGCTGCTCAGCAGCTTTCGGGGGTTTGCTCATTTCTCGTCTCTCTCGTTCGAGTGATCCCGCTTAAGTAGTAACGCGAGATATTATCTCGTTTAACGGGATGCGCTTCGAACCCAAAGAATGAGATCGCGAACGGGCCACCTAGGCCCAGGTGCTTGGCGGTATGATGGTATTGCTGGACCAGATGGCGTTGCGGACGCGACCTGTTGGGTTTAGAGCCGCCGCTGAAGCTCGGCGCGGCTAGTCGCCTCGGCTCCTGTACGGCCTCCTGCGGACCCGCCCCGCGGGAAGCAAAAGCGGCTAAGCCCTACGGGGCATAGGCGGGCGGGACGCACGTGACAAAACGTTACCCGGGACGTTACCCTGTGGCCGAACACCGGACGGCGGCGCTTGTTACCGCGCTACAACTATTTGAATTTACGTGACTTTCTGGCGCGCTCGGAGAGATTCGAACTCCCGACCCTCGGAATCGAAATCCGATGCTCTATCCAGCTGAGCTACGAGCGCCCTGGCCCAGGCAATGGGCCGCAACCGAGACGCCAAGGACCGCTGCTTGCGAGCCAGCAGGCCGGACGACGTTCGGATGAGTTCGAATTAGCAGAGAGGCCGGCCAATAAAAAGCCCTTCCGGTGCCGATTCGAGACGGGTCAGACGGGCTCTTACCAGGTGCTGTTGAAGAAACCGAAATGCGGCTGCTGCGCCATTACCATCATCGGCCGACCCTGCTGCGGCGCCGGATGCGCTCTGGCGACCTTGCGCCTGGGATGAGCTGGAGCCTGCAGCTTGGGATCGGTCTTCCCGGCTCCGCGGGTATCGGCCTTCCCGGCCGGCGTAAATTGGGCGAACGTCTCGCGGACCCGTGTCTTGGCCGACATCTCGGCCAAAGCCGGCGACACGCCCTCCACGGGCGGCTTGGGAGCCGCGACAGCGGCGATCTCCACCGCAGGCGCGGCGATCGTCGGCTGACTGGTATCGAGCACGACGCGCTCTGGCAGGTGGCGATCGGACCGGATCCGGATCAATGGCTGTTCGTTGCTCGCGGTTGCGACAGCCTGCGTCACAGGCGAAGCGGGCAGAACGTAGTTCGCCGCGAACAGCAGTGCGAGCAGAGCTCCACCGACAAACATGAAATACCGAAAGATGGGCATTGGCCGCGCTCCGCCCGTCGCATCCCACGAGGGCTCTCCGTCTTAACAGGCGATCATTCAATTGGTTCCTGGCCCAGCCGTTCGGTTCAAATGGCGACGCCAAGTTTCTGGTCCAAGGCCCAAGGACAGTAACTTTTCCGCTATCGGAAAATGCCGCCCTCACGCCCGACGCGCGGCCACAAGCGAACACTTCGCCTGATCGGCATTCACGTTGACGAATCCGACGGGAATGCGCGCAAAAGTCTTGCGGCTCTTCATGCTGACCGGGTCCGCCAGAACGCGGCTGCGGTCGGTGAGATGACTCCCGTCGCGCCGGGCAAAAGCGCAGACGATCTCGACATCCTTTACGGCATAGTCATTGTCGTTTCGCAACGTGAACGTCACCAGCGCCTTCGAGCCAAGGCCGCCGCGGCGCCAGGTCTGCGATGAAATCCTCATCCGACCGAGTTCTGCCATTGCCGGAATCTGAGCTTCGGAAGCCGGTGACACGGCTTCTGCCGCTTTGCCCGAAGGCGCCGTCTCGACCGCTGCCACGTCGGACGTCACCGGCTCGGCACTATTGCCTCTGGAGAGTGGGAGCAGCATCCAGACGCCGCAACCAACGATCATGGCCGCCAACGTCCACAGCAGGACCCGCCCAAATGAGACGCTCGCGATCGTCACGGCCCGTGCCAGTCGCTCGCCGGTTCCGGCGAAACGCCTCAACCCGATGCGGTCAAACCCAGCATTCATGATTGCATCACCGATAGCGGCGGAAGCACGTTCGACGACGGACCCGGCCACTGTTTACCTTAATCTGGAAGACCAACTAAGGTTCCCGCGCAGCTATCGAATCGGCAAGGGCGGTGGCGGTCACCGGCCGGGGCCGCTAACATGCGCCGCAACATCGAAGACACGTCGGGAGAACATGACATGCCAGTCGTCACTTGGGATCACGTCCATCTGCGCAGCCCCGATCCGGAGGCTACGGCGGCCTGGTTGCGGGACATCCTCGGTGGCGAGATCGTGCACGCACCGGGACGGATCGACGTGAATCTCGGTGGCGCAAAAATCTTCATTGCACCGCTCGAGGGCGACAATGCGGTCAACCCCCCGCCGCCGCACCCGCACCAGGGCCTCGACCATTTAGGTCTCACGGTGAAGGACATCGACGCCGTCGCGGCCGAGATCAAGGCCAAGGGCGTCACCTTCACGCGCGAGCCGACCACGATCCGCCCCGGCGTCCGCATCTGCTTCATCCGCGGCCCCGAAGGCATCTCCATCGAGCTGCTCGAGCGCGACAAGAAATATACCTGAACGGCGCGTCGGTGTCCGAGAGCGCCGAGCCGTCGGCATCGGAGCAGCAAGGCCCCTCGCCGCTGCGCAGTCCGTCGAACCAGGCCTTCAATTCGGCACTGGTGTTGACGAACTGGTCGCGGTCTCGCGCGTGCGCGGAGGGGGCTGCGAGCGCAATCAGGGCCAAGGCGCAAGCGGAGGCTCGCCACGTTTCGCCAGCGTGCCGCGCCGCCAATCCGCCGTTGTCGTGTTTCGCAAATCGTGGGACGCGCACTGTGCAGACGCGGCTCATTCGCCGCCGGAATCGATCCCGTTGCTCACGTTTGTCTTGCTCCAGCACCCCGCGGCCAGTGCAACGATAGTTATGCATTTCGCGGGCCAACCTGATTAGCAACGACAGGCCTCGCTTCATGATCAGACCGTCATGACAGTCTCATAGACAATCCGGGACAACTACGGCTCACGGGCAGGCCCGCACGGCCGGCGGCCAAACTCCCGCGTTGCGTGAGCGGATGCGCTTTGGCATAAATGCCCTACCGGTTACGCCATTGGGCGATGGCGGCCGGCCTCGGGACGTTATGAAGAACGGCCTCTATTCGATTCACGTGAACCTGCTCGATGGTCGCGCCGGCAAGGGCAGCGGCGTGATTCTTTTCCGCGACGGCAAGATTCTTGGCGGCGATGCCTACCTCTATTACACCGGCAGCTACACGGTGAAGGACAACACCTTCAAGGGCGAGGTGCTGGTCCAGCGACATACCTCGCCGCGGGGTGACGACAATCCGCTGTTCGGTGGCCCTGCCGCGGTCGGCATCGGCGTCAGCGGCACCTTCACGGAGACGCGCGGGGACATGACCGGCACCGCGCTGGTCGGCAAGGCCAGCCAGATTTTCGGCGCGACGCTGCACAAGCTCGCAGAGGCCGACTAGGGCATTATCGGTTCTGATTGAATCAGAACCGAAGCTCCATATTTTGTTTTGAAGCGTTTTCTTCGCGAACCGATATCCACTTCGCCCGAAAACGCTCCAGCTATTCCGCGGCCTGCTCGAGCGGCGCCACGCGCGGCAGGATGATCTGGATGCGTGTGCCGCTGCCCGGCTCGGAATCGAGATCCAGCCGTCCGCCGAGCCGGTTCGTGACAATGCTGTAGACGATGTGCAGCCCGAGTCCGGTGCCGCCCTGGTCGCGCCGCGTCGTGAAGAACGGATCAAATGCACGTCGGCGGACGTCGAGCGACATGCCGCAACCATTGTCGGAGAAGGTGATCTCGACATTGTCCTTGCCGGACTCGCGCACCTGGATGTCGATGGTCCCCGGCCGTCCGTCCGGGAAAGCGTGCGCCACCGCGTTGAGAAACAGATTGGTCAGCACCTGGCCGTACGGTCCGGGATAGCTGTTCATGGTCAGATCAGGCTGGCATTCGACATTGAGCGTCAAATTGTGCTTGCGCAGGCCGGGCCGCAGACTCATCACTACCTGCTCGGTGAGGTCACCGAGATCGAAGCTGCGCTGATCCGAATAGTTGCGGTCGGCGGCGACCTGCTTGAACGACTGGATCAGCTCGGCGGCGCGATTGAGATTGGAGACGAGCTGCGAGGACGCGTCGCGGCTGGTGTGAAGGAAGTCGTTGAGCGTAGAGCGGCGCAGCTCGCCGCGCTCGACCTCGGCGGTGAACATCGCGGTCTTGCGCTCCAGCGCGGAGGCAACCGTGAGGCTGATGCCGACGGGATTGTTGACCTCGTGGGCGACGCCGGCGACGAGGCGCCCGAGCGCCGCCAGCTTTTCCGCCTCTATCAGCGAGGCCTGGGTCTCGCGCAGATTGCGCAGCGCGGTCTCGGCGGATTCCTTGGCCTTGCGCATCTCCTGCTCGCCGCGCTTGCGCTCGCCGATGTCGAGCGCCACGGTGACGATCCGCTCGATCTCGCCCTCGATATCGAGCAGCGGCAGCTTGTTGACCAGCCATTGCCGCATGTGGCCGGAAGAATCCTTGTACTCCTCTTCGTAGAAGCCGAGACCTTTTCGAAGCGTGAGCACGCGCTTGTCGTTCTCGTCGGTCTTGGCTGCACCGTAGCGCGACATCAGATCCGCCGTGGTGCGGCCGAGCGCATCGCCGGGCTCGATGCCGAAGATGCCGGCCATGTAGCGGTTCATCAGCACGTAGCGCAGGTCGCGGTCCTTGACGTTGATCACTGCCGGCACGGTGTCGATGACCTGCTGGAGCAGGCGCCGTCCTTCGGCGATGGCGTCTTCCGCCCGCTTCTGGTCGGTGATGTCGCGCAGCGTGCCTTCGTAGCGGACGATGTTGCCCGCCTCGTCGGGGACGCCGGTGGCGCTGTCGGACAGCCACAGGATGTTGCCGCTGCGCTGGCGTACCTGGTATTCGAACTCGCGCACGATGCCGTCGCGGGCCATCAGCCGCTGATATTCGACGCGCGCCTCGGGATTGACGTAGATGGTGTGGGCGATGTCGTCGATGCTGTCGATGAGCTGCTTGGGGCTGTCATAGCCCATCATCCGCGCCAGCGCCGGATTGGCGTTGAGGAGATCACCGGCCGGTGTCGTCACGTAAATGCCGTCGACCGAGCCCTCGAACAGTTTTCGGTAGCTCTCTTCGGCGAGGCGCTGCTCGGTCAGCGCGCGCACCGCTGCCTCGCGCGCCGTGTCGGCCTCCTCCAGCGCGCGGCGGAACACTTCGGCCGCGCGGGCGATGTCGCCGATCTCGTTGTCGACGTCGGCGGACGGGATCGAGGTATTCTTCTCGCCTGCTGCGAGCGCGCGGATCGACCGTGCGATCTGGGCGAGCGGACGGACCGTCCGCCGCACCACGAAGCCGGCCGCGAGAATGCCGATCAGCACGCCGATGGTGCCGAGCACGATACTCTGCCAGCGCGCCTCCGTCAGCGTCCGGGCGAAGTCGCGCGACAGCACGTGGCCGCGCCGGGCACTGACCTCGCGCAGCAATTCGGTGACGCGCCCGATCAGCCGGCCCTCGGTTCCCAGCACCTCGCGATCGATATCGGCGATCTGCCGTTCACGGACGGCGACCGCGATGATGGCGCCGGCATAATTATTGACGGACGATTTCAGCCTGGCATCGCCGATGTCCATCGCCCGCATGCTCTGCGCCGCCTGCTCGGCCGCGGACGGATTGCGCGCGAGCAGTCCGAGCGCGATCCGGCTCTGCGCCTCCGACAGGCGGGAGGCCAGCTCGCGGTCGGCGGTGCCCGCGACCGCCACATCGAATTGGTCGCGCAGCGGCGGCAGGCCGGCGAGCAGCTGGGCGCGGCGATCAATCAGCGTCGAGATCCGCTCCAGGCCGCTGCGATAGGTCGCAAGCCGCTCGGTGACCCCGTCGATCATGTCCTGCTGCTCGGGCGCAAGCTCGATGCGGGTCTTCTTCAGGATGTCGCTGAGCGTCGAGGCCGCCTCGCCCACCTGCTTGAACTGGGTGCCGGCGCCGGGGTCGGTGACGAAATCGCGCGCGGCGAGCCGCAACTCGTTCATGCGGCGGTCGATGTCCTCGGCGAGGTCGCCGACGCTCTGGAGCCGCTGCAATTCGGCAAAGGTCGTGTCGATGTGCCGGATCGCGATCACGCTCGCGGCCGAGGTGACGATGATCACCGCCAGCACCAGAAGAAAGCTGCCGAAGGTGAGCTGGCCGATGGAGAGCGAGAATGTTCGCTTTTTCTCAGGGGTCGGCGTCAATTCGGCGGACATTCGTGATTTGAGGACCGGGGCTGCTGGAGGCGCAATATACGACGTATTGCGGCCCCGGGGGAACACGCGTCAGCCGCCGAATATCCTTAATATTGCAGCCCCGCCGTCTTTCTTGGCCCCGGCTTTATGACGTTTTGACGCTGGCCGGCCGCCGAGCCGGGATGGTCATGGCGGCAACGCCGAGGACGACGCAGGCAAGGCCGATCCAGGCGGTCCGGCTCAGGCTCTCGCCGAGGAAGGCGACGCTGATGGCAACCCCGATGGGCACGCGGAGATAGGCCTGCGCGGTGGTGCCGACCGAGCCCAGGGTCTGGATCAGGCGGAAATAGATCATGAAGGCCGCGGCGGTCGAGAAGGTCGCAAGCGCGAGCAGCGCCAGCACCGAGCTCTGGGAGGGAGACAGCGTCCAGGGCTGTTCGATGATCAGCGAGGCCGGGATCAGTGCAGCCGCCCCCGCCAGCAGCGAGCCGGCCGCCGGCGCCATGGGATCGAGGCCCTTGAAGCTGCGGCCGAAGATCGCGGCGCAGGCATAACAGATGGTGGCGGCGACGATCGCGGCCTCCGCGACGAGACCGCTGCCGATATCATGGAACGCATCGACGCCGACGATCAACAGGATGCCGGCCATGCCGGAGACCACACCGACCAGCTTTCGCGGTGTCGTCGCCTCGTGACGGGTCACAATGGCTGTGAGCAGGAAGGTGAAGATCGGGGCGGCCGAGTTGAGGATGGTCGCGAGCGACGCGTCGAGATGGCGCTCGCCCCAGGCGATCAGCGTCCAGGGAATGACGCTGTTGAGCACGGCCTGGAAGGCAAAGCGCTGCCAGGTCGCGCCGTCTGTCGGCATCCTGATGCCCCTCGCCCACATGATCGCGAGCAGCAGCAGGCCCGCAATCGTGGTGCGCGCTGCGATCAGCGTGATCGGCGGAATGGTGGCAACGCCGAGCTTGATGAAGGTGTAGGAGCCGCCCCAGAGCGTTGCGAGCGCGACCAGCAGCGCCAGCTCGACGGCGACATTGTTGTCCTGCCGGTTGTCCATGTCGCGCGCTCCGTTCCGTTGTCAGGGACGGAAACTAGCGCGTCTGCCCTCGCCAATACTTCGTTGTGTATCGAAGTGTCCTAGCCGACCGCCCCAACCTCGAACACCTCGCCGTCATAGCCGGCCTCGCGGGAGATGCGGAGCTGGCGGCCGGTTTCGGTCCTGGTCATGACAGGCATCACCGTCACGACGGACATGCCGCGGGCGTGCTCCAGCGCCGCGCTTACGCTCGACTGCTTGGCGAGCCGGATCAAATTACGTGTGGTCGGGAACGGCAGCTTGAAGCGGCCGCTCTCGCCGCCCTCAACTGCCTCGCGCGGGGAGACCCAGATCGAGTCGGTCGATTCCCGGCCGTCATGCGCGCCGAGCTGGTCGGGCGGGGCTGCGGCGAGGAAGAACCAGGTGTCGAAACGTTTTGGCATGCCCTCGGGCGTGATCCAGTGCGCGTAAGGCAAGAGCGTATCGAGCGCGAGCTGGAGACCGTTGTCGGCCAGAATGCTTAGGAAGCTGACCTTGTGCTCGTTGAGCGCGACGCGATGCGCATCGGCGATCTCGCCGGCGCGCTTGGCGTCAACAGGCGTGCCCGAATCCTTCGACCGTGCCAGCAAAATGCCGCTCTCCTCAAAGGTCTCGCGGATCGCGGCGATACGAAATCCGCGGTCCGATTCACTCAGGCCCTCGCCGCCCGAATACAGGTCGGAGCGCTTGACGATCTCCTGATCGCCGGCATCGACGCTGCCGCCGGGAAACACCAGCGCGCCCGAATTGAACTCGATCTGATGATGGCGGACCATCATGAAGACTTCGATTTCCTTCGCTGCGGCGCCGTCGCGCAGCAGGAGGATCGTCGACGCGGGACGTGATGCTGAGGCCTCGGCCATTCAACTTAACCTGCGGCGCTGGATTGCGGCCCAAGATTGGCGCGCTTGTCGATTCGAGCGACGCGCGACAGCAGGTACTCGACCTCTGCCTTTGCCGCCGGCGTGATGGTCGCGGCGGGCTTGCGCTGGGCGCTGGAGGCGATGATGCCGCGCCTCTGCAGCACGTATTTGCGCACGGCAAGGCCTGCACCCGGCTGCTGCTCGTAGCGGATCAGCGGCAGATGCGCGTCAAACAGATCATGCGCGGCGTCGCGCTTGCCGGCCTTCGAGAGGTTCACGATGTCGATCAGAAGCTCGGGGAAGGCGTAGCCGGTCATGGCGCCGTCGGCGCCGCGCTCCATCTCGAAATCAAGGAACGTGCCGCCATTGCCGCAGAGGATCGAGAGCGGTCGCAGCGAGCCGTCCTTCTGGAAGCTGCGCAGCGTCGATATCTTTTCCAGGCCCGGCCAGTCCTCGTGCTTGAGCATCACGCAGTTTGGATTGTCCGTGACGATCTTGCGGATCACGGCGGGGGTGAACACCACAGTCAAGGTCAGCGGATAGTCCTGGAGTACCCAGGGCACGTCGGGACCGATCGCCTCGGCCGCCTGCTTGTAATAGCCGACGATCTGGTCGTCGGTGCGGAGCGACGGCGGCGGCGCGATCATCACACCGGCCGCACCGGCGTCCATCGATGCTTTGGCAAGTGAGCGCATGGTGGCAAAGCCCGGCGCGGAGACGCCGACGATCACCTGCATCTTCTTGGCACGCTTGACGAAGCGCACCGCCACCTGTTCGGCCTCGGCGGCATCGAGCTTCGGCGCCTCACCAAGGATGCCCAGCACTGTGACGCCGTCGCAGCCGACCTCCTCGTAAAAATCGGTCAAGCGGTCGATCGAGCGCTCGTCGATCCGGCCGTCGTCGTGGAACGGCGTCGGCGCGATTGCGAAGGTGCCCTTGGCGTCGGCAGTGAGTTTCATCAGTCCCTGTATCCTTTGTTCGTGATCCCCGGGCTCGCGCGTTGCGGGGTCCGGGAGACCATGGCCTAAAACCGTCGCGCGCCCATCTTGATCTGCTCCTCGGAGAAGAAGATCTCCTTGGCATGCTCAGCGATGTCCCGTGCGTTCCAGCCCGTGTGCGGTGGTTTCCAGCCGTCCATCTCCATCATCCGCATTTCGCGCACGCCGCGGGGCCCGGATACGCCCAGCACCTTGCCGGTCTGATCGCCCGACAAATCGCTGACCATGTATAGCACGGCCGGCGCGATGCCGTCCGGCCCCAGCGCCGCACCGGGGTTCTCCTTATAGCGGGGCAGGTCTGCGGTCATGCGGGTCAGCGCGCCCGGCGCGAGCGTCCAGATCCGGATGTTGTATTTCCGGCCCTCGATCGCCAGCACGTTGGACAGGCCCCAAATGCCGCCCTTGGCCGCGCCGTAATTGGTCTGGCCGAAATTGCCGATCAGGCCCGAGGTCGAGGAGGTGTTGACGATGACGCCGCCGCCGTTTTCCCGCATCCAGCGAAACACCGGCATCGTGCAACAAAAGGTCCCCTTCAGATGCACTTTGATGACCTTGTCCCAGTCGGACTCGCTGGCCTTGGAGAAGGTCTGATCGCGTAAAATGCCCGCATTGTTGACCAGGATGTCGGCGCGGCCAAAATGCTTGATGGCGTCGTCGAATAGCGACTGGCCCCCCTCCATGCTGGAGATGTCGGCGCCGTTGGCGACCGCCTTGCCGCCATCGGCCCTGATCGCGTCGACCACTGTCTGCGCCATCGACTTGTCGGCGCCGGAGCCGTCACGGGGGCCACCGAGATCGTTGACGACGACGGACGCCCCTTCCCGCGCAAACAGCTTTGCGTAGGCCTCACCGAGCCCCCCGCCCGCGCCGGTGATCAGCGCGACCTTGCCGTCAAGTAGTCCCATGGTGGCGTCTCCCTGTTGTTTTTTTGTGTCCCGGACGCGATGCAGCGTGCAACGCTGCGTCGCAGAGCCGGGACCCAGCTCTTTCTTTGCTTGGGCTCGCTAGACCCCGGCTCTGCAGCGCACCGCTGAAGAAGCGCTGCGCTGCGTCCGGGGCACGAGACCGCCCTAACCCAGCACCGTCTTGCCGTTCTTGATCACGGTGACGCCGCGCGACTTCACCTTGGCTTCGAACGAGATCGTGTTGCCGTCCTTCCAGAGGTCCATTGTCACGGTCTCGCCGGGATAGACCGGCGAGGAGAACCGCGCGACGTGCTGGCGGAAGGCGGAGGCGTCGTAATCGGCATAGGTCTGGAGCACGCCGCGGCAGGTGATGCCGTAGGTGCACATGCCGTGCAGGATCGGGCGCGGGAAGCCGGCCTTCTTCGCAAATTCGGGATCGGAGTGCAGCGGGTTGCGGTCGCCGCAGAGGCGATAGACCAGCGCCTGGTCGGGGCGCGTGACGATGTCGATGGTCTTGTCGGGTGAGCGCGACGGGATCTTGTGCGGATCGGGCTGGGTCAGGTTCGGCCCGCCAAAGCCGCCATCGCCGCGGGCGAAGCGCGAGGCGACCAGCGTTGCCAGCTTCTCACCCTTCTCGTTCTTCAGCACGGTCTGATGGCTGATGACGACGCCCTTGTCCTTGCCCTTGTCGTAGACTTCGACGACGGAGGAATCGGCGGTGATGTGCGCGGCGACCGGCAGCGGTTGGTGGAAGGTGATGTCGCGCTCGCCGTCGACCACCATCACGCGATTGAGGTTCATTTCGCCGGGCCCTGCGCCCCACGCCGCAACGGAGGCGAACGTCGGCACCACCTTGAGCGGCCGCGGCGTCAACGTGCCCTCGTTGACGAAGGCAAGCTCGTTCTCGTCCATCGGATCGGCGCCGAGGCCGATGCCGTAGGCGTAGAGCATGACTTCGCGATCGCTGTAGGCGTATTTCTGGCCGATGTTTTTCAGGCCTTTGAGCTCTTCGTATCTGGCGGACATTTTGTGTGTTTCCTTCCGGATGGTTCTCATCCCCATGGTGAGGAGGCGCTCTTGCGCCGTCTCGAACCATGAGGATGCCCGAAACGCTTTCTTTGTCGTGGCCATCCTTCGAGACGCTTGCTTCGCAAGCCCTCAGGATGAGGACCGTCCTACGCCGGCGTAAAGAACGGCAATGGCGCGCCATCGGTCGGCTTGAACACCACCTTCACCTTCTGGCCGATCTTCAGCTTCTCGAGATCGCAATCGACGAAGTTGGTCTGGAGCGAAGGTCCCTCCTTCAGCGTGACGTAACCGATTGCGTAAGGACCGGTCGGCGACTTCCGCATCAAGCTGTAAGTGTAGATCGTGGCTTCGCCCGAACTCTCCTCCCACACCGTCTTGTCCGAATAACAGAACGGGCAGATCGCGCGCGGGAAGTAGTGCGCTTCGCCGCAGGCGGTGCAGCGCTTGATCATGAACCTGCCCTCTTTGGCCGCGTCCCAGAACGCGGCGGTCTCGGGGTTCGTCGCCGGGGCCGGATATTTCTTTGTCTCGCTCATCACACGCGCTCCAGAATAGCAGTCGAGGCAGCGTGGCGCACGCCCAGCAATCCGCCGGTGCCGTGGGCGATCGCGAGATCGCAGTTTTGAACCTGCACCTTCGGATGCGCCTCACCGCGCAACTGCCGGACCGCCTCAAGGATCTTGGTCATGCCGCCGCGGTTGACGGGATGATTGCTGCAGAGGCCGCCGCCGTCGGTGTTGAACGGCAGCTTGCCGACGCCCGAGATCAGATTGCCGTCGGCGACGAACTTGCCGCCCTCGCCTTTCTTGCAGAAGCCAAGGTCTTCGAGTTGCATCAGCACGGTGATGGTGAAGCTGTCGTAGATCGAGGCGTACTTGATGTCCTTCGGCGTGATGCCGGCTTCCTCGAACGCACGCGGGCCGGACCAGATCCCGGCCGAGTAAGTGAGGTCGAGATCCTTGCCGCCGCGCGGGCCCTTCATGGCCTCGCCATGTCCGATTAGTCTGACCAGCGGCTTCTTGAGGCTCTTGGCGATCTCGGGCGTGGTCACGATCAGCGCACCGCCGCCATCTGAGACGACGCAGCAATCCATGCGATGCAGCGGATCTGAGATCATCGGCGAGTTCAGCACGTCTTCGACGGTGACGACGTCCTTGAGCATCGCATGCGGATTGTATTGCGCGTGATGCGAAGCCGCGACCTTGATCCAGGCGAGCTGCTCGCTGGTGGTGCCATAGTCGTGCATGTGGCGCATGGCACACATGCCGTAGGCATTGTGCGTGGTCGCGCCGTAAGCCATCTCGAAATCGGCCTCGGCGCCGGCCGCACGCGGCGGCATCGCCCCGGTGCGCGGTTTCCCTGCCAGCGTGATCAGCGCGATCGAGCACTTGCCCGCGGCGATCGCCTCGGCGGCGTGGCCGAGATGGATGATGTAGGAACAGCCGCCGGTTTCGGTGGAATCGACGTGGCGGAGCTTTTTGGTATTCAAGCCGAGATAATCGACCATCGGCCAGGCGCCGCCGGGCGCGTCGCCCGCGCAGAAATAGCCGTCGACATCGTCCTTGCTGAGCCCGGCATCCTCGATCGCGCCCTTGGCGACCTCGGCATGAAGCTGAGCGGTCGATTTGTCCGGCGCATGCCGGGTCGGGTGTTCAAAAATCCCGGCAATGTAGGCCTTGCCCTTGATGGTCAAAACTTCAGGTCTCCGCTGGCGTTTCTTCTTGCTCCGTTTTTCTGAACCGCGGTGGCCTGATTGGCAAGCGCGGAAATATTCCGTCGGGCGAGAGGGCGGCGGCTTGGCGCAAATGATGCGCCCGTGTCCCGGACGCGTTGCAACGCCTCAACGTTGCCGCGCTCGGGGCACGAGAGCTTCGTTCGGTCAAGGTCGTAAAGGTGTTTTGCCCGACGGCACAAGTGGTTTCGTTTTATCGAAAGCCCGTTTTTATCGAAAACAACCCCATGCACAGTAGAACGGTGGTTGATTTCAAACAGGATTTCGCAGGGTGGGTTAAGCGAACCCACCCTGCAAAGTTCTACTCCGCCGCGATCTGCCTCGGCACGGGCGGCGGGTTGGCAAGATCCGCGGCGAGCTGGGCGTAGCGGGCCTTGGCGTCCGCGACGGCCTTCTCCTTGACCGGGCCGTAGCCGCGGATGCGGTCGGGCAACGAGAGCAGCTCCACCGCGGTGTCGATCGTGAGCGGCGACAACAGGCCGAGCACGGTGGCGACGTCCTTCTCGTAGCCGGTGATCAGGTCGCGTTCGAGCTTGCGGTCGGCGCTGCGGCCGAAGATGTCGAGCGGCGTGCCGCGCAGCACCTTGAATTTCGCCAGCACGCGGAACATCGGAAGCATCCACGGGCCGAACGCGCGCTTCTTCGGGCGGCCGAGCGCATCGACGCCACGGCTAAGGATCGGCGGTGCCAGATTGAAGCTGAACTTGAAGTCGCCCTCGAACTGGTCGCGGAGCTGCTTTTCGAACGCGCCGTCGGTGTAAAGGCGCGCGACTTCGTATTCGTCCTTGTAGGCCAGCAGCTTGGCGTAGTTGACCGCGACGGCGCGAGTCAGCGCCTCGTCATAGCCGCCCTGCCTGGCGGCTTCGCTGACCTGGTCCACCAGCTTGCGGTAGCGCTTGGCCAGCCGGCCGTTCTGATAGGCGGTGAGATGTTTGGCGCGGTGCTCGACGATCTCGTCGAGCGTCATTGCGTCCAGGGTCTTGGGCGCGATGACCTCGTCCGTTCCCTTCAACATACCGGCGAGACGCTGGGGGTCCGCGACCGCGAGACGGCCGAGGCGGAAAGCTTCCTTGTTCATCTTGATCGAGACGCCGTTGACCTCGATCGCCTGCTCGATCGACTCCGCTGACAACGGCAAGAGCCCCTTCTGATAGGCGTAGCCCATCATCATCATGTTGGTGGCGATGCTGTCGCCGAGCAGCTGCTCCGCCGGCTTGGTGAAGTCGAAGAACACGGAGTCCTTGTGCAGCGCCGTTTCCAGCAGCCCATTCAACTTGCGGGTCTGGAAGTTGAAGTCGCGGTTGAGGACGAAGTCGGCGGTGGGAATGACGTGACTGTTGATGATGCCGCGGGTGCGGCTGGTGTCGCAGAGCGAGATGGTGTCCTTCGCGACCGCGACCACCTCATCGGCGGCGAGCACGACATCGGCCGTGCCTGTGACGATGCGCGAGCAAGTCACCTCGGCCGGATGGTCGGACAGGCGCACATGGCTGAGCACCGCCCCGCCCTTCTGCGCCAGACCGGACATGTCGAGGATCATTGAGGCCTTGCCCTCGATATGGGCGGCCATGCCGAGCAGCGCGCCGATGGTCAGCACGCCGGTGCCGCCGACGCCGCCGACCGCAATGTTGTAGGGCTTGTCCAAATTGGGGCGCGACGCCGGCTCAGGCAGATCGCCGATATCGCCGACGCCCGCCGGCGCGCGCTTGCGCATCTTGCCACCATCGACGGTGACGAAGGACGGGCAAAAGCCCTTTACGCAGGAATAATCCTTATTGCAGGTCGACTGGTTGATGGCGCGCTTGCGGCCGAACTCGGTCTCCAGTGGCTCGACCGAAATGCAGTTCGATTGCACCGAGCAGTCGCCGCAGCCTTCGCACACCGCGGGATTGATGAGCACACGGCGCGCCGGATCCTCCAGCGTGCCGCGCTTGCGGCGGCGGCGCTTCTCGGCGGCGCAGGTCTGCACGAACACGATCGCGGAGGCGCCCTTGACCTTGCGCAGCGTTTTCTGGACCGCGTCGAGCTCGTCACGATGCGCGGTCTTGACGCCGGGCGCGATCTCGCTCGCCGGATAGGCGTCGGGATTTTCCGAGACCAGATAGATCTCGCGGATGCCTTCGCTGTGGAGCTGGAAGGTGATCTGCTGGGGCGACAATTCGCCGTCGACATGCTGGCCGCCGGTCATCGCGGTCGCGTCGTTATAGAGGATCTTGTAGGTGATGTTGGCGCCGGAGGCGACCGCCTGGCGGATCGCGAGGCTGCCGGAGTGGAAATACGTGCCGTCGCCGAGATTGGCGAACACGTGCTCTTCCTTGGTAAAGGGGGCAACGCCGACCCACGGCACGCCCTCGCCGCCCATATGGGTGAAGGTCTCGGTGGAGCGATCCATCCACAACGCCATGAAGTGGCAGCCGATGCCGGCAAAGGCGCGACTGCCTTCGGGCACCTTGGTCGAAGTGTTGTGCGGACAGCCGGAGCAGAAATACGGGGTGCGGGCGACAGGCGCGGTCGCCTGCATTTGCGAAGCCTGGCGGCCGTTGAACCAATCGGCCTTGGCACGCAGCATCGTTGCAATTTCGGGATTGAGATCAAGTCGAAGCAGACGCTCGGTCAGCGAACTGGCCAAAGAGGCGACGCTGAGTTCTTCGGCAAAGGGAAGGAAGCGCTTGTCGTGATCGTCCATCTTGCCGATGATGCGGGGACGGACATCGTCGCGCCAGTTGAACAGCTCCTGCTTCACTTGATTCTCGACGATCTCGCGGCGCTCTTCGATGATGAAGATTTCCTCGAGGCCTACAGCGAATTGCCTGACGCCTTCCGGCTCCAGAGGCCAGGGCATGCCGATCTTGTACAATCGAAGTCCGATCTTGGCCGCGACCTCGGGTGTGATGCCGAGCTCACGCAGCGCCTGCCGGATATCCTCGTAGCTCTTGCCGGACGCCATGATGCCATAGCGGGCGTTCGGCGAATCCATGGTGATGCGGTTGACCTTGTTGGCACGCGCAAAGGCGATCGCGGCAAAGCCCTTGTAGTCCTGCAGCCGGCGGTCCTGGGCAAAGCGGTCGTCGGGCCAGCGCAGATTGAGGCCACCCTCGGGCATCTCGAAATCGGTCGGGATCACGAACGGCGTCATCTCGTCCGTGAGGTCGATCTCGGCGGTGGTCTCCACCGTCTCCGTGATCACCTTCATGCCGACCCAGCAGCCCGAGTAGCGCGACATCGCGATACCCAGAAGGCCCATCTCGATCATCTCGTGGACGCTCGAGGGGTAGAGATAGGGCATCAGCGCCGACATGAAGGCGTGGTCGGACTGATGCGGGACGGTGGAGGATTTTGCACCGTGGTCGTCGCCGGCGAGACACAGCACGCCACCGTTCTTGGCGGAGCCGGCGGCATTGCCGTGACGGAACACGTCGCCGCAGCGATCGACGCCGGGGCCCTTGCCGTACCAGATGCCGACCACGCCGTCATATTTGGCGCCGGGCGAGAGGTTGAGCTGCTGCGAGCCCCAGACCGCGGTCGCGGCCAGATCCTCGTTCACGCCGGGCTGGAACTTGATGTTGTACTGCTCGAGATGCTTGCGCGCGGCGAAGAGCTGCTGGTCATAGCCGCCGAGCGGCGAGCCGCGATAGCCGGAGATGAAGCCCGCGGTGTTCAGCCCCGCGGCACGGTCGCGCCGGATCTGGGCCATCGGCAGGCGGACCAGCGCCTGAATGCCGGTTGTGAAAATATGTCCCGTGTCCTGGGTGTATTTCTGATCGAGACTGATCGGACCCTGGTTGATGCCCATTATGTCCTCTTCCGCCCTTTTGAGCGCTTGGCTGCTTAAGCCGTTGCCTGCCCGTTGTTTTTAGCTAGGGCGCGCCGACCATCTTTGCCACTCTATGTCGGATATTTCACGGTCCGCATCACAAATCTGGCCCAGAGACGGCGCCGGGTGATAATCGCAATTTCGTGGCTGCAATGGCATCGGCGATTGTCAATTTGTGTCACGATACCCCCGCCGTCGCGAAACGAATTGACGCCCCCGTCACGCGGGACGACGTCGATGGGTCGCAGGAGAGGCTTTCGATGCGGACGATTCTGGCTGGCTTGGCTCTCGTGGGTCTGGCGTTGTGCAGTGCGGTTACGAGCGCGGCCCTCGCTTCAGAGCCGTCGCCGGAGCTGATCGCCTACGGCAAGGTGCTGGTTGAGGCCGGCGATTGTGCGGGCTGCCACACCGCTGATCCCGCAAAACCGTTCGCGGGCGGAAAGCGCATCGACACGCCCTTTGGCGCAATCTACGCGCCGAACCTGACCCCGGACCGCGACACCGGCATTGGCGCCTGGACGGATGCCGATTTTACCCGCGCTGTGCGCACCGGCGTCGCACCCGACGGCTCGAACTATTATCCGGCGTTCCCCTATCCCTATTTCACGCGAATGACGAAAGACGACACGCTGGCGATCCGGGCCTATCTCGGAACGCTCGCGGCCGTCACGAGCCGGAACAAGCCGCCGGAGCTACGCTGGCCGTTCGGCTATCGCGGCCTGATGCGGATCTGGAACATGGTGTATTTCAAGCCCGGCTTGTTCGAGCCGGACCAGAGCCAGAGCGCAGCGTGGAATCGGGGCGGCTATCTCGTCACCGGGCTCGGCCATTGCGGCGCCTGCCATACGCCGAAGAACTATTTTGGCGCGGACAAGCAGGCGCAAGCACTCTCGGGCAACAAGGTCGGCGGCTGGTACGCACCAAGACTCGATGGCGCTCCCCGCGCCGGGCTGAAGTCGTGGAGCGTCGAGGACATCACCGAATATCTTCAGAGCGGGCGCAACGCCAGGAGCCATGCCGGCGGGCTGATGGCGGAGGTGGTCGTCAACTCGACCTCGAAGATGAGCGATGCCGATGTGCGTGCGATCGCGGTTTACCTGAAGGGCCTGCCGCCGGCACGGCGCGAGACGATCGTGACGCCGCCTGACGATGCCGAGATGAAGGCCGGCCAGGCGGTCTACGCCAAACTCTGCATTGCCTGCCACGAGGCCGACGGCTCCGGCGCGCCGCGCATCTATCCGCCGCTGCCTGGCAACGCGCTGCTGCAATCGGTCAATCCGTCCTCGACCTTGCGCATCATCCTCGACGGCGCCCACACCGTAACAACGCAGCGCGCGCCCAACACCGGCGAGATGCCGGCCTATGGCAAGCAATTGTCCGACGAAGAGATCGCGGCGGTGACGAACTACATCCGCAATTCCTGGGGCAATGCCGCGCCGCTGGTGACGGCGTCGCAGGTCGCCAAGGCGCGGAAGCAGGAGCCGTAGTCAGGGCTTTCGCTCCTCATCTTCCGTGAAGACGAATTTCGGCATCTCCCATTTGTAGCGCACCGCCAGCAGGCGGAAGCTGATGCCGAGGATAAAGGTCAAAATGGTCCAGAGCTCGGTGTTGAGCTTGAGGCCGAAGGCGGTCGCATAGAACAAGCCGGTAACGACCGAGACGCTGGCGTAGAGCTCGGAGCGGAACAGCAGCGGCACGTCATTGCAGAGCACGTCGCGCAACACGCCGCCGGCGCAGCCGGTCACCATGCCGGAGACAATGACGATCGGCAGCGTGGCGTCCATCTGCCAGGCGATATCGCAGCCCGTCATGGTGAAGACGACGAGGCCGATGGCATCGAGCACGATGAAGGCCACCTTCAGCCGGTGCACGAGGCGCGCCATCAGGATGGTGAGGAAAGCGGCGCCGCCGGCCAGCGCGAGGTAGATTGGGTTTTGCACCCAGGCCAGCGGATAGTGACCCAGGAAGAGATCGCGCAAGGTGCCGCCGCCGAGCGCCGTGATGCAGCCGAGGAAGCAGACGCCGAGCCAGTCCATGCTGCGGCGGCCGGCGGCGAGCGCGGCGCTCATGCCTTGCGCTGCGACCGCGACCAGCGACAGCAGGTGCAGCACGCTATCGCTCGGCGGCAAGCTCCACATCGTTCAGTTCCTTCCTATGCCACGGAACTTACGCTTCGGGTTCCCAGGCGAACAGGTTCCCGATTCCCGGCATGGGGGCAACATGCGACGAAAGCATAATGGGGAATGGAACAGAATCTCGCACCTGAGGGTTGTCCGAGCGCAATAATCGAGGAGACCAAATCGATGGCTGACGACCGTTTTACCAACGATCCGTATCGCCCGAATCTCGCCGATGATGAGTATCGCAACGCGGCGCGACGGGATGCCCAGCTTCAGGCCGATCCCGAGCTTGGTGAAGGCCCTGCCTCCAGCGGCAAGGTTGCGATGTTTGCAGTAGCAATTGCGCTGGTGCTGGGTGCCGTATTCTACGGCCTGAACAACACACACACCGGCAACGAGGCGAGCAACGCGCCGGCGACGCAGACTGCGCAGCAGGCGCCGTCGGCCAATCCGGCGGCACCTCCCGGCATGCGCGACGTGACGCCGCCGCGCACCAACACCGGGCCTGGCGTGACCACAGGCGCCGCGCCGAGCAAGCCGGCCCCGGATACCCAGAAGCCGTCTGACGGCGCGAAGTAACGATTTGCAACAACATGCAACAGCGGCGGGACTCACGTCCCGCCGTTTTCGTTTGCCTCTACCGTCTGAGCATGATCTTTTCGGGAGAACCGCTGCACACTTCTCCGGATCATGCTCTAGCTGAACATCTTGTTGAGCTCGCCGCCGGGATAGCCGCTCCCGAGTTCCGCGAAGGTGCCCTTCTCCGCCATTTCCTTGGCGGCCCGCATGAAGCCGCCCCAGGCGGCGCGTGCGAGCGAGCCGCCGACGCTGATCCGGCGCACACCGAGATTCGCCGCTTCCTGCAATGACAGCCCGGAGCCGCCGATCAACAGGTTGAACGGTTTGGGATGCACCGCCTTCACCACCGCGGCGATGTCCTCGCGGCTCTTCAGGCCCGGCGCGTAAAGGCAATCGGCGCCGGCATCGGCGTAAGCGGCGAGCCGGTCGATAACGAGCTTGAGGTCCGTCACGCCCCACAGATATGCCTCGCAGCGGCCCACCAGCAGCGTGTTGCTGTCACCGATCGCGTTCCGCGAAGCCCTGATACGCTCGACCGCGAGCGCGCGCTCGTAGATCGGCTTGTCCTTGTCGCCCGTGGAGTCCTCGATCGAGAGACCGGCAACGCCGGTGCGCACGCAGCGCTCGACATTGTCCGCGACCTTGTCGGGTTCGACCGCGAAGCCGCCCTCGAAATCGGCGTTGACGGGGATGTCGACGGAGGAGCTCAATGCTGCCAGATGCTGACAGACGTCCTCGACCGAGACGCGGTTGTCGGCCTTGCCGACGGTCCATGCAAAGCCCGCGCTCGACGACGCAAGCGCCTTGAAACCGAGATGCTGCAACGCTTTGGCGCTGCCGACGTCGACCGGATTGGGCAGGATGAAACAGCCGCTCTCGTGCAGCTTCCTGAAGGTCGCGCGCTTGTCAGCAATTGTCACCTGCATGTTTTTCTCCCTTGTCGATCGCGCAGAGATGGGGACGTGCCGCCGCGAGCGCTAGTGCGCGTCGTGCACCGCGCGGCTGTCCTTCGGCGCCTGCTCGCGATCATTCATGCTGTAGTCACGGATGACGCTGGCGATACGCAAATGATAATCGGCGAAGATTTTTGCGCGGCCCTTCGCTTGCGTGCGCCGGTGCTCCATCGTGTTGCGCCACGCCTGAACCGCCGCCTCATCCCGCCAGAACGATATCGACAGGATCTTGCCCTTGTCGGTCAGGCTCTCGAAACGCTCGACCGAGATGAAGCCGTCGATGGTTTGCAGGATGGGCTTGAGGTCGGCCGCGAGGTCGAAATAATCCTGGCGGTGTTCCGGCTTCGGCCAAACCTCGAAGATCACGGCAATCATGGGCATCTCTCCTGTCATTGATGGCCTATAATACCACCTACAAGATCACTTGGCGCAGAAACGTGCGCTCTTCGGCGAGGATGAATTTGTGCTCCTCGGCGAAGTGGAAGTTTGCCATGCCTTCGGTATCCTGACGCAGCCGGGCGCGATAGGCCTCGTAAGCGGCCAGACTCTCGAAGGTGATCAGCGCAAACGCGATGTTGTTGGTGCCCTCGTGCGGCATGAAATAGCCGATCAGGTCGCCGCCGCATTTCGGGATGATGGTGAGCCAGCGCTTCGAATACTCCTCGAACTGCGCGCGCTTGAACGGATCGAGTTGGTAGCGGATGAAGACGGTGACGGACATGATGAGCTCCTGTTTTCTTCGTCATTGCGAGCGAAGCGAAGCAATCCAGAGTGCCTCCGCGGAGACATGCTGGATTGCTTCGTCGCTTCGCTTCTCGCAATGACGACGTGGTGAAAGAATACGCGCTTGCCCGACCGCGATGCTTCGGCTATCATCGAAGTATGAAGTCAGGCCCAGACATTGCCATGATCGCCTCGCTGGTCGGCGATCCCGCCCGCGCCAACATGCTCACGGCGCTGATGAACGGCCGCGCGCTCACCGCGAGCGAGCTGGCGCAGGAGGCCGGCATCACGCCGCAGACCGCAAGCTCGCATCTTTCCAAGCTTGAGGCCGGTGGCCTCATCGAGCCGGAGAAGCAGGGCCGCCACCGCTACTATCGCCTCACCGACGACGACGTCGCTGGCGTGCTCGAAGGCCTTGCGGGCCTCGCCGCGCGGACCGGCCATATGCGGGTGCGCACCGGGCCGAAGGATCCGGCGCTGCGGCGTGCGCGGATCTGCTACGACCATCTCGCCGGCGATCTCGGCGTGCAGATGCTCGACACCCTGCGCGCGCAAAACCTAGTCAGGCAGAAGAAGCAGGACATCGAGCTGACGGCGGAGGGCGAGCGCTTCCTGGCCAAGCATTTGCAGATCTCGCCCGACATGCTCACCCATCCGCGCCGGCCGGTCTGCAAGGCCTGCCTCGACTGGAGCGAGCGGCGCCACCATCTCGCCGGCACGCTTGGTGCCGCCATGATGCAACGTTTCGCCGAGCTGAAATGGGCCGCCCGCGACGCCACGCCCGGCAGCCGCGTGGTGAATTTTACGCGCACCGGCGAGAAGCAGTTTGCGGCGTTGTTCGGTGATGGGCGGGAATAAACACAAGTCCGTGTGAACGACGTCTCTCGTCGTGGCCGGGCTTGACCCGGCCATCCACGTCTTTATGCGAACGATCGTTCCGTGACCTTCAGAGACTCCCATGAACCGCTTCGCTTTGGCCGCGCTCGCCGCCGCCCTCATCGCCTCTCCGCTCACCTCCACTCGCGCCGCCGACACCGCCTCGCGCGAGCCCTACGGCATCGCGCTGGAAGGCTTTGCCTATCCCTACCCCGTGCAATTGCTGCCTCTGACCAATGACGGCGAGCAGCTCAGCATGGCCTATATGGATGTTGCGCCTGCGCGGCCGAACGGCCGCACCGTCGTGCTGCTGCACGGGCGCAATTTCCCGTCGAGCTATTGGGCGCCTGTCATCAAGATGCTGAGCGAGGCCGGTTTCCGCGTCGTGGTGCCGGACCAGATCGGCTTCGGCAAATCCTCCAAGCCGACGGGTGAGCTGCATTTCGACACACTGGCACGCAATACGATGGCGCTACTTGATCATCTCAAGATCGAAAAAGCGGAGATCGTCGCCCATTCGCTCGGGGGCATGCTGGGCGTGCGCATCGCCCGCGCCTATCCCGACCGCGTCGCTCACCTTGTTCTGACGGCCCCAATTGGGCTGGAAGACTACCGCCTCTACGTGCCACCGACACCGACCGAGAAGATTTTCGAGACCGAAGACAAGCTCACGGCCGAAGGCTATCGCAAGCAGCTCCAGACCAATTACGCGATCAAGCTGCCGCCGGACGCGATCACGCCGTTCATCGACGCCCGCTTCAACATCAAGGGCAGTCCTGATTATCCACGCTGGCTGCGCGCCTTTGTCAGCTCCGGCCAGATGATCTATCGCGAGCCGGTGGCGCACGAGGTCGCGCTGATCACCGAGCCGACGCTGTTCATCATGGGTGCCGACGACCACAACGCACCGGGCCGACCGAACGCACCGGAGGCGCTGCGCGCGAAAATGGGGCAGAACGCCGAACTGGCTAAGGCACTGGCTGCGAAGATGCCGAACGCGCGGGCCGTGGTGATCCCGGACACCGGCCATCTCGTCTTCCTGGAATCACCGGAGAAGTACAAGGAGCTGGTCCTGGGCTTTCTCGGCCGCTAACGCCATTGCCGTCGCCTGAGGCGCCTGTGGGGAACGTTCATGCCTCATTCAGGTCATGATTGGCAGATCTGCGTCGCGTCGTGTCGGCATGTTGCGAGCTTTAACGTGTCGAATCGTGTCTTTTGATTCATTGTGCGCCGAAAGCGCCAAGCCCTCCTGCCCCAATCCTGCCCCCCCAATCCTGCCCCCCAAAGCCTGCCCTCCAAAGCCTGCCCCAAAGACGAGAAGGAAGATCAAATGAAATACCTGTTTGCCGCCGTGATGCTCGCCAGCGCGGTCGTTGGTTTCAGCGAGGCGACCAGCGCCGCCGGCGGTTGCGGCCCCGGCTGGCATCGCGGCGCCTATGGCGGTTGCCGGCCGATGCGCGGTCCGGTCGTTGTCCGCCCCCGTCCGATCGTGGTTGCGCCGGCCCCTGTCGTGGTCGTGCCGCGCGCGCGCGTGTGCCCCTACGGCTTCCGCTGGTACGCCGGCCGCTGCCGCCCGCTCTGATCTCGTTTTTTTCGCATAGCGAAATGGCCGCGCGGCAAAAGCCTGCGCGGCCATTTTCTTTTTGAGACGTCTCCAAACAGTTGGTCCGCGTTCCTGCAAGCGGCTCCGAATCAAACGGGGGTCGCAACCGCGATCCCCCGTCCCGATGTCGATCGACGAGCGGTTACCAATGGCGGCGATGCCAGCGCCGGCGGCGCCAGCCCCAGTGACGGCGATGCCAGTGGCCGTGGCCGCGCCAATGCACCTGTTCCGGTTTCAATTGCGCCGCTTCATCGCTGCTGGTGACTGCGGGATGAGCGTCCGGATTGCGCTGCGGCATGCCGGGATCACCGAGCGGGTGCGGCGCCAGCGGCGCGGCCTGTGCGGCGGTGGTGAACGCGGCGGCTCCGGCAGCGACACCGATTGCAAATTTCAAGAAGTTCCGGCGCTCCATGGCATGTCCTCTGGGCTATCGAGCAAGTGATGCAGAGGCAGTGTCGTGGTCACGACATGAACCAAAGCTGAATCCCGCATTCAGGTTAGTTGCGAAGTGAGAGGTTTTGTAGCCCCGACGCCGGGCTACAACGCCGGTGCGCTATTTCCCAAACTCCTGCGCCAGCACCAGCGTTTCGCGCGTGCGCTTCACGTCGGGCCAATCGCGGTTGAAATCGGCGACCAGCTGCTTCAAGGCATCGCCCTTCAGCATCGCCGCGAGCCTGGCCTCGTCGTCGAACTGATACATCGCCTGATGCAGTGAGGGATCGTCCAGGCTCCAGAACCGCCAGGCTTTGCTCACACCGAACGCCTTCACCGCGTCGGGCAGATGTTCCGTCTCGTACCATCTGTCGAAGGCGGCGCGCTTGCCGGCTTCGGTGACGGTGGCGCGAACGACGAAGAAGGCTGACGGCATCGGAGTTCCTCCTGTTTGTGGGGTGAGATTAACCGGTTACGGCGCCGACGACAAAAGAGTTGGCATCACTGTCGGAACGCGTCCGCTTCATCCGTCCTATGCCCAGACAGCACGGAGACACCACATGGCCGACCTCACCCTGACCACCTTCGATTGGGTTCCCGAGATGCCGCGCGGCTTCGTGCGGGACCTTCGCGTGCGCTGGGCCCTTGAAGAAGCTGCCTTGCCGTATCGCGTTGCGAGCGTGCCGTTCGGTGACCGCGACGCTGCGCATTTCGCGCACCAGCCCTTTGGGCAGGTGCCGTGGCTCACCGATGGCGACATCTCGATCTTCGAGAGCGGCGCGATCCTGCTCCATCTCGGCGAACGCAGCGCAAAGCTGATCCCGACTGATCCGCGCGGCCGCAGCGAAGCGATCGCGTGGGTGTTCGCCGCACTCAATTCGGTGGAGATGCCAAGCCTGCCATGGTCGATGCTGAAGTTCATGGGCGATGCGGGCGATACGCCGGCGTGGAAATTCGTGGACGGCTTTCTCAAGCTCCGCCTCAAGCATCTTGAGCCGGTGCTGGCCGGCCGCGAATGGCTGGCGGGCTCCTTCTCCATCGCCGACATCCTGATGTCGGACGTGCTGCGCCCCGTCGATCGCTTCGACGGTTTGGCGGAACATCCGGCCTGCCGCGCCTACGTCACCCGCGCTACGGCGCGCCCCGCCTTCGTCAAGGCCCGCGCCGACCAGATGGCGCATTTCGCCGCGGCGGACGCCGTACGATCTGCGTGACGTGCCTCACATAACTAGCCCGGCATTGGCCATACGATCGCGACCATCGGAACGAAGCAAACGGCTTCAATTATCAGGGGCGGAAGGTGACACATGGCCCGCATCGAATATCTCAAAGACCAGCTTGCCCGCGCCGAGCGCCTGGCAAAGGCGATCCTCGACCAACAAACCGCGCAACGCCTTCAGGCGCTCGCAGCCGAATGCCGCACGGAGTTGCAGGTGCTGACGCACAGGGCCGCGGCGTAAGGCAGTTCGTTACACGAGCTTCATCGGCGTATCGGCGACCACGCGAAGATCGAAGCTGCTGATCAAAGCTGAACGGCGCGCCTCCGCAGCACCGATGGCCTCGTCAGTCTGTCGCAGCGTACTGACGTTCGAGCCGAGCGAGACGATCCCGCCGAGCACGAGAGCTACTGATCCCAGCGCGGCGGTCTGACCTGTCCCGAACAGACCGAGGATCGTGATCAGCAACAGTGCAGCCCCGCCACCAATGGCGATCTTGGACGCCAGAATATACTTCCGGCATCGCTCGGCAATCTCGGCCAGCGCCGCGATCCGGTCTTCAAGGTCTGAAATCTCGTCGGTCGGATCGGCTTCGGTCATGGGATTTGGATCGAGGATGCCAGATCAAAAACGGAGCCGGTAGCCCGCATGAGCGAAGCGACATGCGGGACTTGGATAGAAAACCCGGATGTCGCTACGCTCCTCCGGGCTACAAGTCCTCTACAACGGCAAATTGTCGTGCTTCTTCGCAGGCGTTTCCACCTTCTTGTCCTTCAGCATCGACAACGCCCTTGCAATCCGTTTTCGCGTCGAGTGCGGCATGATGACGTCGTCGATGTAGCCGCGCTCGGCGGCGATGAACGGCGACAGGAAGCGATCTTCGTATTCCTTGGTGCGGGCCGCGATCTTGTCGGGGTCGCCGATGTCGGCGCGGAAGATGATCTCGACCGCGCCCTTGGCGCCCATCACGGCGATCTGGGCGGTTGGCCATGCATAGTTCATGTCGGCGCCGATCTCCTTGGAGGCCATGACGTCGAAGGCGCCGCCATAGGCCTTGCGGGTGATGATGGTCACCAGCGGCACGGTGCACTGCGAGTAGGCGAACAGCAGCTTTGCGCCGTGTTTGATCAAGCCGCCATATTCCTGCGCGGTGCCCGGCAGGAATCCCGGCACATCCACGAAGGTGACGATCGGGATGTTGAAGGCGTCGCAGAAGCGGACGAAGCGCGCGGCTTTCCGCGAAGCGTCGCTGTCGAGCACCCCGGCGAGCACCATCGGCTGATTGGCGACGAAGCCCACCGTGCGGCCGGCGATGCGGCCGAATCCGGTGACGATGTTCTTGGCGAAGGCGTCCGCGATCTCGAAGAAGTCGCCCTCGTCCACGACCTTCAGGATCAGCTCCTTCATGTCGTAGGGCTTGTTCGGATTGTCCGGGATCAGCGTGTCCAGGGACATGTCGACGCGGCCGATGTCGTCGAAGCTCGGCCATTCCGGCACGCCGTCGGTGTTGTTGGACGGCAGGAAGTCGACCAGGCGTCGCATCTGCAGCAGCGTCTCGACGTCGTTCTCGAAGGCGCCGTCCGCGATCGAGGAGCGCGTGGCGTGCACCGAAGCGCCGCCGAGCTCTTCCGCGGTGACGACCTCGTTGGTGACTGTCTTCACCACGTCCGGGCCGGTGACGAACATGTAGCTGGTGTTCTTCACCATGAAGATGAAATCGGTCATGGCCGGCGAATAGACGTCGCCGCCGGCACACGGGCCCATGATGACTGAGATCTGCGGGATCACGCCCGAGGCGAGCACGTTGCGGCGGAACACGTAGGAATAACCGGCCAAGGCAGCTACGCCCTCCTGGATGCGGGCGCCGCCCGCGTCATAGAGGCCGATGATCGGCGCCCGCGCCTTCATCGCCATGTCCTGAAGTTTTGTGATCTTCAGCGCGTGCGTTTCAGAGAGCGACCCGCCGAACACCGTAAAATCCTTGGCGAACACGAACGTCTTGCGGCCGTTGACAGTGCCCCAGCCGGTGACAACGCCGTCGCCGGGCACCTTGTTCTTCTCCATGCCGAACTCGGTGGAGCGGTGCTCGACGAACATGTCGAATTCCTCGAACGATCCCTTGTCGAGCAAGAGCTCGATGCGCTCGCGCGCGGTCAGCTTGCCGCGGGCGTGCTGCGCCTCGATGCGCTTCTCCCCGCCGCCGAGCTTTGCGCCGGCGCGACGGTCTTCAAGGGCGTCCAGGATATTCTTCATTTGCTCCCGCCAGTTCTTAGCCTAAATGCGATTGCCGGGGTTCTAACACGGCATTTTGCGGGCCGGGAAGCGGCTTTCGGCGCCGCAGAGCTGCCTTGCCGCAGCGCGAAAGCGCAAGGAATTACAAAGTTTTGCCTGGGAGGCGAGCATGACCGAAGGAACGGCTGAGACGGGCGCGGCGACGGGCGGCGTCAATATCCTGCTGCGGCTGGAGGGCCTGACCTTGTTTGTGGGGATGGTGATGCTCTACTGGACCTGGGACGGCTCCTGGGCAGTCTTTGCCCTGCTCTTCCTGGTCCCCGATCTGAGTTTTCTCGCCTATCTTGCCGACGCCAAATTCGGCGCGCTGGTCTACAACGCCGCCCACAGCTACATGGCGCCGGTCGCGCTGATGACGCTTGGCTTCGGCCTCGCCTCGCCGCTCACCCTGTCCATCGCCTTGATCTGGCTCGCCCATATCGGCCTCGACCGGGCGCTCGGCTATGGCCTGAAATATGCGGCCGGGTTCGGCTTCACCCATCTCGGCCGGATCGGCCGGCAGAAGGACGCCTGACCCGCTCCTCGCGCAATGACGAGCCTACGGCTCACCCGCCTTGAACGGCTCCTGCTTGTCCGGCGGCACCGTCTCTTCCGCCATCGCCAGCAGCATGGCGACCATCACATAGTTGCCTGCGAGCGCGGTGAGGTCGACGATCTGCTGATCGTTGAAGACCTTCCTGGCGCGCGCATAGGTTTTGTCGCCGACCTTCTTGGTCGTGGTGAGTTCGGTGACGAAGTCGTAGACGACGGTCTCGTCCTCGGCCATCTTCGACGGCCGCTTGTTGGCCTTCAGCTCCGCGATGATGTCGGCCGACAGGCCAGCCTTGGCCGCGAGCGGCGCATGGGCGTACCACTCGACCTGCGAGCGCCACTGCCGCCCGATGATCAAAATCGCAAACTCGTTGAGCTTGCTCGGGACCGAGGTTTCCCAGCGCAGATAATAGAACAGATCGAACAGGCGCTGGCCGAGCACGGGACTGCGGATCATCGGATTGTACGGACCGCCGATGCCGACGCTCGACACCTTCATGATCTGCTCGCCGAGCGGCTTCTGCTTGGCGTCGAGCTGGTCCATCGTGAGCTGCGGAAAGCGTGGCTCCTTGCTGGTGGCAGGCGCTGCAAACATCGTGGCGGCGAGCCAGCCGCCAGCTGCGGCAAGCGTGAGCGACGGCAGCCAGAGTGGTGTTGAGTTCATTTTGTCCTCCCGGTTTTCTTGACCCGGGGGATGCTAATCAAGCGGCGCCAGCCTGGTAGCGCTAGATCGCGCCGATCTCGGCAAGGCAGGCTTGCGTCAGCGGCATGCGCTCGCCGACCAGACGCGGCTCCTTGCAGTCCATGTTGAGCGCGAACACGGTATGCGCTTCGCCCTTCTCGGCCCAGCCCACCATCCAGCCAAGCGACGGCTCGCCGCGCTCGGCGCCAAGCAACCCTGACTTGGCCCGAATGACGCTATCGCCGACCTTGGTCACCGGCAGGATGTCGGCGACGAGATCCTGGCTGCGCTTGGAGATCGGCAGCGCGCGGCGGCGCAGCCTGTCGACGAAATCGACCTGCTCGACCGGATCGATGCGCAAGGCGCCGGTGAGCCAGAACTGGTCGATGCCGCCGCCGATGTCGCGGTTGCCATAGTCGAACAGATCGACATACTTTTGCATGCGCTCTTGCCCGATGCGGCGCGCGATCTCCTGATAGACCGGTACCGCGCTCACCGCGATCGCGCTGCGTAGCGTGTGAGCCTTGTTCCAGGCCTCGATCGGACGCTTCACGCCATCCCAGGGAAATACGTCCTTGTCGGGATCGGCAACGATGCCAGTTTCGAGCGCGATCAGCGAGTTCGGAATCTTGAAGGTCGAGGCTGGCAGCTTCGCCTCGCCCGAACGTTCCTTGTCGCTCGCGACGATCAGATAGTCCTCGACCTTGTAGCCGACGAACGTCCCGGCCGTGCCGAGGTCGGTGAAGCGCTTTGCGAGGCTGTCACGGATCTCGTTGCGTGGCGGCGCGACATGGGCGAATGCACGCGATGGCAAAGCGGCAGCTGCGGCGAGAAAGCCGAGGGTGGAACGGCGGGTGAGCACTGGCGGTGTCCGTTACGCGATGAAGATGGCCGCGACCATGCGGTCGCTATCGTGGTGAAACGATGACAGGTTATTTCTTGAGCATGATCTCTTCGGAAAACCGCTGCACACTTTGCGCTCACGCGGCCCTTCGGGTCCGGATCATGCTTTACCGCCTGCCCGACAGCCGCAGCACGAACACCAGCACTTCGGCGACGGCCTTGTAGAGATCGGGCGGGATCTCCTCGCCGAGTTCGACCTTGGACAGCGCGCCGGCCAAGATCTCGTTCTCCTCGATCGGTATGTCGTTGGCCTTGGCGATCTCGACGATCTTTTCGCCGATCGTGCCCTTGCCCTTGGCGACGACGACCGGCGCGTTGCTGCCCTTCTCGTAATGTAGCGCAATCGCAAGCTTCGACGGGTCGCTCATGTGGCGCGATCCAGGAAGTGGCCGGCGCGGGCGGGTGCGGGCTGTGGCGGGGTGCCATCGCGGACCAGGATGTCGCCGGGCTTGAGCTCGGCCCTGGTCAGGGCCTGGTTGAGCTCGCCGATTCCTGCGCGGAGCTGCTGCGCCGTCGCCGGCCGCTCCGCCCACATCCGCACGAAGGTCTTGTCGCCGTTGAGCGTAATCAGAGCATGCACGGGACCGGCCGGCTCGACATTGAGCGTGAAGCGCGCGCGCCATGCGCGCTTGGCGGGATCGGCGGATTCATTGCCGCCGTCGCGCGAGATTTCGAACTGCGCCATTGCGGTGCCCTGCGGCGTTGCGAAGGGAATCTCGAAATTCCACTGCGGCACGCTCGGATCGATCCTGTGACCGCTGGCGTCAATGCGATCAGGAAGCGAAGCAACCTGGAGCAAGGTCTGGCGCGCGATCGCAGCATCGGTGTCGTCGAGCAGCCGATGCACGGTCGCAGCGAGCGGCGTATCCGGTGCGAGTGATGGCGAGGCAATGGATTGCGGCGACGGCAACGCGCCGCGAACCGGCGGCGGCGTCGCGCGCGAGGCGGCTTCGAAAACATGTCCGTCAGGCACGACCTTGTTTGAGCCCGGCACGTTGCCGGTCATGCGCGGCAGGCTCTGCGTGATCTCCTGCAGGAGGCTCGCGGCCAGGCCTGCGGTCATGGTTCGTGGCATCGCGGCCTGCGGAGAGTTGCCGGCGATGTCGGCCAGTATGGTAGCCGCAAGATTGGCGCTGCGCGGCGGTTGGGCGATGTCGGGTTCGGTTGACGGCAATGCGGTCGGCGCGGCCTCATCTGCTGCCCGAGCCGGCGCGACAGCGGCCTGCGGTGTCCCCGGGGCGCCAGCAAGAGTCGCGGCGCCCTGTGGGGTCGCGGTATCGAGCGTCGTCAGCGTCTGTCGCAGCACCAGCAATGCCGCCTTCAGGTCGGGCATCGTGCCAGAGGACGGCGTCGCGCCGGAGGCCAGCGAGGCCTCGAGGAACAGGCCGGACTTCTGGAAGGCGGATTCGATGTCGCCGCCATCGAGCCCGGTGTCGAGCGGCGTCTGCTGCGCCAGCACGCCCAGCACCGCCTGCTTCAGCCCTCCCGGCAGATCGCTGCCCGTGACGACCGCTGCCAGATTGGCGAACAGCGGCGCCTGACTGCCCTGCTTGGTAACGGCCTCGGCCGAGGCCGTTGTGACGGCGACCTGTTCGGACGAGCTCAGGGTATTGCGGGCCGCGCCCGTCGACGGCGCCAGCGCCGGACTGTCCACCAGCGAGGCCGCAGCCGGCGTCAGCGTGACCTGATCGGCCGCCGCCTCGCCCGCCCCGCCGATAATGGCGAGCCGGATGGTGCCGTCGTTCTGCGACACCGCGAGCTGGAGATTTTGTCCGGGCGATAGCGCCACCTCGGACATTACATCCATCGAGAGGTTGGCGATCGCGATCCGCACCAGATTGTCCGCGAGCACGCTGACGACTTTTGCGTCCACCACGCTGCCGGCCTGCAGCACAAGATCAGGCATCGCCACATCAGCAACAGGGCTGGCAGCACTGACGGGAACGATCGAGCTTATCGGCGTCGGCATTTGGGGCGGCCCAGGGAACGCTGGCATCACCCTAAGGCCGCCTCGTAAACCTCTCGTTAAGGACCTTCGGCCGTGGGCGGCTTCACCGCAGTCAAAACCGCCACGGCAGCCTCGAAATCCCGCAGGCGGGCGACCCGGCGGCCGGCCGCCTCCTCGTCCGCGCCCCACTTCTCGGCGTTCCAGTCCTCGTCGACATGAGCGGCCGCCCAGACCTGGCCGGCATCGCGGACGCCGTGGGCCAGCGCCAGCGCCAGCAGCGCCGAGCCGGTCAGGGTCGTCACCACATGGAGCGCCGCGACCGACCAGGCATCCCGCGGCAGCGCAGCGCGCGCGGCCTGGACCGCCTCGTCCGGCTGCTTCACATGCATGATGCCCTCGGACAGGATGAAATGCGCGCCCAACGCCTCCGCGGCCCAGAACAGCACGGGGTCCCAATGTGCGGCCTCGCGGGCAACCAGCCCCTCCGGATCGCCGGCGCGATAGAACAGCAGGTCAGTCTGAAGGTATTTCGCGAGATCGTCGCTGACGAGATCGACGCGATCCACGACGCCCTCGACCACGCTGTTGGCGATCCGGGTCAGCGGCATGGTCATGGGACTGATCGTCTCGCCCTGAGCCGCCCATTCCGCGGCGACCGCATCGGCCAGCGCGCGCGACGGGATCACGACCTGGCGGCCGGACGGCGTACGGATCGGCTTGCCGTCAAGCGTGATGGCGAAGCCGCCTTCGGCCTCAGCAACGCCGGCGTCCTTGTAGAAGCGCTTGCGCTGCGGCACGCGCGCGGCCTGGCGGACCGATTCCTGCGGATCAAGCGGGGGGCGCCCCGCAGCTTCATCGAACAATTCGCGCATCTCGTTTTCGGTCCCGATCACTCAATGCTAGGCTTGTAAGGTAAGACCGGCCGCCGATAAAGCGAGCGGGAGGTATGAGGGAACTTGCGGGCATTGTGTCTCTGCTCGCCGGGTTTTGGCAGGCCACGGCGGAGGCCGGCTTTCGGACTCCGGAATCGGTGGTCCGCAACGTCTACGCTCATTACGGCCAGGGCGCGCCGGAGCGTTCGAAAGGCCTGCCACGGGATGCCGCCACCGCCCCGCAATTCTTCGACCCTCCTTACGCAACGTGTGGTCCATGCCGCGGGTCGAGCCCTACGATTTCCTGGTGCAGAGCCCGAGCTGGAAGCTCTGCCCCGTCGCGATCGCGATCATTCGCATGCAATACGACAAGACCTATGTCGCGGCGAATTTCGACAACCGCGGCCGGCCGGTCACGCTGAACTTCATCCTGGTCAACGGGCCCGAGGGTTGGCTGATCACTGGTATCGAGAGCCCGGATGACAGCTTGCCGATATTTCTCGAGCAGTTTCGGAATTGAGGTAGTCTAGCCTATCTGGCGTTCTGTTCGCCGGCCATGCATTCATGGGGGCAAGCAATGGCTACATGCGACTATTGCAGTGGGACTTATAGAGGCTGGGCAATAAAGGACGGATCGTATCGCTATTGTAATGGGCTTTGTCACTCAAGAGGAAAGGCGTTGCTCAGCTGCCTCGACGGTTTTCCCTCCGACAAGTTGGATGCAATTATTGCGCGGGAGCACGCGGGACCTTGCCCGAATTGCGGTCAGAACCGTAATGTCGACATCTACGAGTCTCACAAAATACAGTCCTTCTTCGTATATTCATCGTGGCAAACGAGTTCTTTCGTTGCTTGCCAGACATGTGCTCATCAGCGGCAGAAGGAGGATCTATTGTGTTGCCTCTTGGCGGGATGGTGGTCTCCAAGAGGAATGCTCACTACCCCATTCTTTTTAGTATTCAACATTCTCGCGATGTTTCGTCGCCAGGATCCCGTAGTGGCGTCCGACCGGTTTCGCAAATTGATCAGAATGAACCTAGCCCGCCAACTTGCGAGCCAATAAGACAGCCCAACTACTCTTCCGGCGCGTTCTCGATCGGATCAAATCTGGTTGCATCGAGCCCGAGCAAATTCCACGACTGCTGCATGTGCTGCGGCAATGGCGCGGTGGCGTCGATCACGCCGCCGCGCGGATGCGGAATGACGATACGGCGCGCCAGCAGATGCAGCCGGTTTTGCAGGCCGCCCGGCAGTTGCCAGTTCTCGATGTTGAAATATTTGGGATCGCCGACGATGGGGTGGCCGATATGTTCCATGTGGGCGCGCAGCTGGTGGGTGCGCCCCGTCACCGGCTTCAGCGACACCCAGGTCAGCTTGTTGCCGGCAGTCTCGACCACCGCATAGTATGTCACCGCGTGGCTTGCGCCCTCGTCGCCATGCTGGGCGATGCGCATGATGGTGTCGTCCTCGCTTTCTTCCTTCGCAAGGAAGGTAGAGATGCGGCCCTGCTTCGGCTTCGGCAAGCCCGGCACCAGCGCCCAATAGGTCTTTCGCGCCGACCGCGAACGAAATGCGCCGGTCAGATGCGAGGCGGCAAAGCGCGTCTTCGCGACCAGGAGGCAGCCCGACGTCTCCCTGTCGATGCGGTGCACGAGGCGCGGCTTCTGGCCCTTGGAATCGCGCATCACCTCGAGCATCTGGTCGATGTGCCGCGTCATGCCCGAGCCGCCCTGCACGGCGAGGCCGGCCGGCTTGTTCAGGACGAGAACGTCGTCGTCCTCGTAGATCGTCATTTCCTTCAACGCAGCAAGCGTCTTTTGCGCTGCCTCCGACTGCGGATTGGGCGCCTTCGGCGTGTCGAGCTTCAGCGGCGGAATGCGGACGCTCTGGCCCTCCTCCAGCCGGTCCTTGCTGTCGACACGCTTGCCGTCGACCCGCAGCTCACCTTTGCGGACGACGCGTTGGATGTGGGAGAACGACAGGCCGGGAAAGCGCGCTTCGAGGAAACGATCGACGCGCATGTTGTTCTCGTCGGCCGTAACCTTGACGGTCTCCACCTTGGTCGGCAGCAGCGCCTCGACGGGCTTTGCTGGCGCGGACGTTTCCAGCGCAGGCTCCGACACACGCCGCTCAGTGCGCTCGGGCGCAAAGCGCGGTGGCTTCGCGCCGGGCTTGCCGCCCGGCCGCGGCCCAGCTGTCTTCGCGCTGTGCGCCTTGAACGGGCGCGTTTCCTTGCGCTCATCGCGCGAACGGGGCTTTGGATCGGTTCTTTTGATGCGGCGGCTCATGATGCCTGCCTAGCCCAAAAGTGCCCTTTCGTCACGACGAAATGGCGCTTCTGGCCTCAGCCACCCCGCTCCTTCCGCAACTTGGCCCAATAATCCAGCCGCTTGCGGATCTCGCGTTCAAAACCGCGCTCGGGCGGGTCGTAGAAGGTCTGGCGGCCCAGGGCTTCCGGAAAGTAGTCCTGGCCGGAGAACGCGTCCGGGGTGTCGTGGTCGTATTCGTAAGATGCGCCGTAGCCTTCCGACTTCATCAGCTTGGTCGGGGAATTCAGGATATGTTTCGGCGGCAGCAGCGAGCCGGCCTGCTTTGCGACCTGCATCGCCGTGCCGAAGGCGGTGTAGACGGCGTTCGATTTCGGCGCGGTGGCGAGATAGACCACGGCCTGCGCGATGGCGAGCTCGCCCTCGGGATGGCCGAGGAAGTCGAAGGCATCCTTGGCGGCGTTAGCAATGACGAGCGCCTGCGGATCGGCAAGGCCGATGTCCTCCACTGCCATGCGCACGACGCGCCGGGCCAGGAACAGCGGGTCCTCGCCGGCATCGAGCATGCGCGCGAGATAATACAGCGCGGCATCGGGATCGGAGCCCCGTACCGACTTATGCAGCGCCGAGATCAAATTGTAATGGCCATCGGCCGACTTGTCGTAGATGGGCGCGCGACGCTGCAAAATCTCCTGCAATTGCGCGGCGTCGAAAACCTCGTCCTTGCGCGCGGCGCGCCAGACTTCCTCGACGAGCGTCAGCGACGCACGGCCGTCGCCATCGGCCATGCGAACCAGCACGGCGCGCGCTTCCTCGTCGAGCGGCAGCTTGCGCCCCTCGACCTCCTCGGCATGCGCGAACAGCTTTTCGATCGCGGCCGCATCGAGCGAGCGAAACACCAGCACGCGCGCCCGGGACAGAAGCGCCGCGTTGAGTTCGAAGGACGGGTTTTCGGTGGTGGCGCCGACCATCACCACCGTGCCGTCTTCCATGACGGGCAGAAACGAATCCTGCTGGGCGCGGTTGAAGCGATGCACCTCGTCGACGAACAGCAGCGTGCCCTTGCCCATCTCGCGGCGGGCACGCGCGGCCTCAAAGGCTTTCTTCAAATCGGCGACGCCGGAGAACACCGCGGAGATCTGCTCGAAATGCAAATCGGTGGCGTCCGCGAGCAGCCGCGCTACCGTGGTCTTGCCGGTGCCGGGCGGGCCCCAGAATACCAGCGACCCCAGCGTGCGCGTCTCCAGCATGCGCGTCAGCGCGCCGTCGGGACCCAAGATGTGATCCTGGCCGACGACCTCCGCGAGCGCGCGCGGCCGCAGCCGATCCGGCAGCGGATGCGGAGCCTCGTGATCGAGCCCCGCCGCGGCAAAGAGAGTTGGCGTCTCCTGTGGTCGCTTCGGACTCATCCGCCCAGCGTGACGTTGATTTGCTGCCCGCCGCGCACCAGCGTGATGCGCCAGATGCGCTGGCGCTCGGCCGCCGCCTTTTCGAGGTCGCTGGTCTTGCTGATCTTCTGGTTGTTGACCGCCAGGATCACGTCGCCCTTCTGGAAGCCGACATTCGCGGCCGCGCTGTCGCCGCCGAGATCGGTGACCACGACGCCTTCGGTGTCGGCGTCCAGATGCAGCTCGTCGGCGAGCGCCGGGGTGATGGTCGAGACCTTCGCGCCCTGGAGAGGCGAGCGCGCGGTGATGACGAGCTCGTTGCGGCCGGTATCGGGCGCGGCGTCCAGCGCGACCGTCAGCCTGACCGGCTTGCCGCCGCGCTGCACGTCGATCTGCGCCGTGCCGCCGAGCGGCCGTGTGGCGAAGCGATAGTCGAAGGCGTTGGGATCATCCACGGTCTGGCCGTCGATGGAGACGATCAAGTCGGAGGATTTTAGCCCGGCCTTGGCCGCCGGTCCGTTCGGAACGACGCTTGCGACCAGCGCGCCGGTGGGCGAACGCAGGCCGAGGCTTTCGGCGATCTCGGGCGTCACCGCCTGCAATTTCGCGCCAAGCCACGGCCGCTTCACCGCCTTGCCGCCGCCCTTTGCGGAGGCGACGACGACGCGCACCATGTTGGCGGGGATTGCGAAGCCGATGCCCTGCGAGCCGCCGGAGCGCGAATAGATCGCGGTGTTGATGCCCGCGAGCCTGCCGTTCATGTCGACCAACGCGCCGCCGGAATTGCCGGGATTGATCGCCGCGTCGGTCTGGATGAAGAACTGGTAGTCGGTGATACCGACCTGCGTACGCGCCAGCGCCGAGATGATGCCGTGGGTCACGGTCTGGCCGACGCCAAAGGGATTGCCGATGGCCATCACGACGTCGCCTACCATCAGCTCGTCCGAATTGGTGAATTCGAGAGCCGGAAACTTCTCTTTGGTGTCCTTGAGACGCAACACCGCGAGATCGCTGCGAGAGTCCTTCAGCACGATCTCGGCCTCGAACTCACGCTTGTCCGACAGCGACACCTTGACCTGGTCGGCGCCTTCGATGACATGGACGTTGGTGACGACGAGCCCGGACGCATCGACGATCACGCCCGAACCAAGTGAGCGCTGCACCTGCTCCTGCTGCTGGCCGGGCGCGCCGAAGAAGCGGCGGAAAATCGGATCGTCGAGCAGCGGGTTGCGGTTCTGCACTACCTTGGCGGCATAGACGTTGACGACCGCCGGCTGCACCCGCTGCACGATCGGCGCATAGGACAGCCGCAGTTCGGCGGGCGAGGACGGGACACGGCGGTCCTGCGCGGCGGCCGGATTGAAGTTGGCCGAAAAGGCTATGCACAGTGCCGTGACGACGGCGGCCCAGGTCGATCGAAACATTCCTACCTCTCGGAAAAGACGCCGGAATATAGGCGCGTTCGCCCGCTAATAGAAGGGTGCCCGGCGGCATATTCAGCCCCCTTTTGGTGTGTCCGGCCTGCAAGCCCTGCGTGCGAAATAGCAATTTGCCGGGGCTGTGGATTGGCATGATGCACGTCATCTTGCATGGTGGTGCAAGGCGGATTCGGTTGCGGCGAATTTACATCAGTGGGAACCGCGCAACCGGGCGCAGAGTCGCGGGGCAGTCATCGATCATACCTAGGCTCTCCGTTGCGACTTGAGGAAGTTCGTCAACCGATGGAGTCATGACGTGAGCAGGATCAGAATTGCAGCCACGGCGATCGGTCTCGCCGGCGCGCTGGCGGCCTCGCAGGCCCAGGCCCAATCGGCGAGCAGCAGCGATCAGGAGATCGCGCTCCTGAAGCAGCAGTTGAAGATGCTGGAGCAGAAGCTCGACAAGCTCCAGAGCCAGACCGCCGCGAACACCGCGGCTGCGGCCAAGGCCAGGACCGAAGCGAAGGCGGAGGCGAAAGCCGAAGCGCGTTCCGAAGCGAAGGCCGTCGTTGCCAATGCCAACGCGGCGATCCCGCTCAAGGGACCGGCGCCAGCGTCCGGCGTCGTGGTGACGATGCCGAATAACCGGCCGACCATCTGCACCGCCGATGGGGCGAACTGTGTGGGGATCACCGGCCGCGTGCATTGGGATGTCGGCGGCTATGACTATCGGCCCAACACGGCGGCGACCGTGCCGCAAAAGCTCGACAGCGGCGAGAACGTCCGTCGCGCGCGCATCGGTCTCGCCGGCAAATTCTTCAACGACTGGAATTTCGCGCTGGTCTACGACTTCGGCGGTTCCTCCGACGGATTTGGCGGCTCTGCGCCCGGCTCGCTACCCGGCGGCGGCGTCTCAGGCGTCGAGAACGCCTATCTCAGTTACACCGGCTTGAAACCGTTCGGCGGCAAGATGGCCATCGAAGGCGGCATCATGGACCTGCCCTACACCCTCGATGAGGCCACGAGCTCCAACGACATCATGTTCATGGAGCGCGCCTCAGCGGGCATCGTCGCGACCAGCATCGCCGCGGGCGACTTCCGCTCCGCCGTCGGCACACGCTGGTACAACGACCAGCTCTGGATCGGCGGCTATGTCACGGGATCCTCGACCGGTGCGATCCATTCCGCGTCCAGCGTGGCACCGAACGGTGCCTCCGAGCAGTATGGCGCCGTCGCCCGCGTTGCCGGCCAGGTCGTCAGCGGCAAGGATTACTCGCTCCATCTCGGCGGAAACGCCGAATGGCTGATCCAGCCGCCGCGCAACATGATGACGGGTGCGCAGACGGTCACGCTCAGCGACCGCCCGGAACTGCGCATCGATCCGACGGCACTGGCTACCACCGGCGCGATCGCCAATGCCTCCGGCGCGCAGGTCTACAGCGTCGAAGCGGCCGCCACCTACGGACCGCTGATCCTGCAGGGCGAGTATTTCTGGTACAACATCGACCGCAGCGCCAATACCGGCCTGCCGCCGCTGGGTGCGCCGAGCCTCAAATTCCAGGGCGGCTATGCACAGGCCGGCTACGTGCTGACGGGCGAGGGCCGCAGCTACAACGCGGCGAACGCGGCCTATGGCGGCGTCAAGCCGGCGCACCCGTTCTCGCTCGATGGCGGCGGCTGGGGCGCATGGGAAATCGCGGGGCGCTTCTCGACGATCGACCTCAACGACCAGTTCGGAACGGCCACCGGCATCGCAGGCGGCCGGCAGACCGTCTACACGGCGGCCCTGAACTGGTACGTCAACGGCAACGTCCGCTTCATGCTCGACTATCTGCATGGCACGGTATCGAAACAGGCCTCACCGGTCTCGGCCGCCGATGTCGGCTCGAAGTTCGACGCTGTCGCGATGCGCACGCAGTTCGCGTTCTGAGATGATCTCTGCCGGGAGCGACACCGTCCGCTCCCGGAAATCTACGCGGCGCGCTTCGGTTTCTTCACGACGACCGGCGCCGGCGCGCAGGACAGCCGCTGCTGATGGCTCTCGCCCCAGGCCTTCAGGATGTCGATCACGGGCTTGAGGCTCTCGCCGAGCTCGGAGAGAGAATATTCCACGCGCGGCGGCACCTCGGCGTAGACCTTGCGAATGACGAGCTTGTCCTCCTCCAGCGCACGAAGCTGCTTGGTCAGCATGCGCTGGGTGATGCCGCGCACCCGGCGGCGTAATTCGCCGAAACGCTGGGTGCCGTCCTGCAAGTGGTAGAGGATCACGCCCTTCCACTTGCCGTCGATGAGATCGAGCGTCGCCTCGACCGAGCATCCGGGACGACGGGCGAAGTCGCGCCGTTTCATGTGTGTTTTCCCAATAGTATCCAAACAGGGACTATATCCCCGAATTTACAGTACTTGCCAAATTAGAGCCAGAGCGACAGTTAGGACGGCAGGCGAGCACGCCATCTGATGGAGACAAGCCATGAAGGCCGTCGGCTACAAAAAGTCGCTTCCGATCGAGGATCAGGACGCGCTGATCGATTTCGAGACCGCCAAGCCCGAACCCAAGGGGCGCGACATCCGCGTGGCCGTGAAGGCGATCTCGGCCAATCCGGTCGATTACAAGGTGCGCAAGCGCGCCGCCCCGCCCGAGGGCGAGACGAAGATTCTGGGCTATGACGCGACCGGCGTGGTCGACGCCGTCGGTCCCGACGTCACGCTGTTCAAGCCGGGCGACGAGGTGTTTTACGCCGGCTCGATCCTGCGCCAGGGCACCAACTCCGAATTCCATCTGGTCGACGAGCGTATCGTCGGCAACAAGCCGAAAAGCCTGTCGTTCGCGCAAGCCGCCGCCCTTCCCCTCACCTCCATCACCGCTTGGGAGCTGTTGTTCGATCGGCTCGGTGCGGTACCCGGCAAGAGTGTCGATCCGCGCACGCTCTTGATCACGGGCGGCGCCGGCGGCGTCGGCTCGATCCTGATCCAGCTCGCCCGCCGCCTCACCGGGCTGACGGTGCTTGCGACCGCGACGCGGCCGGAATCGCAAAAATGGTGCCTCGATCTCGGCGCGCATGCGGTGATCGACCACGGCAAGCCAATGAAGGAGCAGATCGAGAAGCTGAAGCTGCCGCCGGTGGCGCTGGTTGCGAGCCTCACCTTCACCGACCAGCACTACAAGGCGATCGCGGACGTGATGGCACCCCAGGGCAAGTTCGGCCTGATCGACGATCCCCCGGAATTCACCATGAGCACGTTCAAGGGCAAGGCGATCTCGGTGCATTGGGAATCGATGTTCACGCGCTCCTCGTTCCAGACCGCCGACATGATCGCGCAGCATCATCTGCTGGGCGATGTCGCCGACCTCATCGACAAGGGCGTGCTGCGCACCACGCTCGACCAGACCTTTGGCACGATCAACGCAGCAAACCTCAAGCGCGCGCATGCGCTGCTCGAGAGCGGCAAGTCGCGCGGCAAGATCGTGCTGGAGGGGTGGTAGATAATGCTGCGTAGGGTGGCTTAGCCCTGCGACTGCGCGAAGCGCAGTTCGCACGGCGCATCCCACCCTGCGATTCCGCGCTTGACGCTGCACTGCAGCCTTTACGCAATCGTGTTGACGATGCCGCCCTCGGCACGCAACGCCGCGCCGTTGGTCGCGGAGGCTTCCTTCGAAGCCGCATAAACCACCATGTTGGCGATTTCGTCGAGGCTGGCGAAGCGCTGGAGCAGCGAGCTTGGGCGATGCTGTTTGACGAAATTGGCCGCGGCCTCGTCGAGTGACTGGCCGTTCTGCTTGGCAAGATCCTTTACAAACGTCTCGACGCCTTCAGACATGGTCGGGCCCGGCAGCACGGAATTGACGGTGACGCCGGTGCCGCGGGTTAGCTGCGCCAAGCCTCGCGCGACCGAAAGCTGGGCCGTCTTGCTCATTCCATAGTGGATCATCTCGACGGGAATGTTGAGCCCGGACTCCGAGGAGATGAAGACGACGCGGCCCCAGTTACGCCCAAGCATGCCCTTCAAATACGCGCGCGAGAGACGCACGCCGCTCATGACGTTGACCTCGAAGAAGCGGCTCCAGTCCTCGTCCGGAATGTCGAAAAAGTCTTTCGGCTCGAAGATGCCGGCGTTGTTGATGAGGATATCGACCTCAGGCAGCGCCGCCACGAGTGCCTTGCAGCCCGCAGCGGTCGAGACATCGGCGGCGATGCCGCGGACCTTCCCGCCCACACCTTGCAGCTTGCGCACGACCGCATCGACCTTCTCCTGGCCGCGTCCGTTGATCACGACGCTAGCTCCCGAGCCGGCAAGACCCTTGGCGATGGCGTGGCCGATGCCGGCGGTCGAGCCGGTCACGAGGGCGGTCTTTCCGGAAAGGTCGATGTTCATGCGATGTCTCCATTGATGCTGACGGAGATATCGTGCGCTGCAAGGGCGGCCGCAATCGCCCCTCACCGACGCGTGAGGATTCAGTTGCGAGGCGGAAGCGTCCTGAGAAACGCGACCATGGCGTCGAAACGATGCGCGCCATGAGACGTCGCCGCGTCATACAAAAAAGCGGCGCCCAAGGGCGCCGCTTTCTGAAAACTCGCTACCGGTCGGCTTACGCCGCCTCGGCTTCCTTTTCCTGCACCGGACCGGAGTCCTGGCCCTTGGCATCGACGTCGCGATCAACGAACTCGATCACGGCCATCGGGGCGTTGTCGCCGTAGCGGAAGCCGGCCTTGATGATACGGGTGTAGCCACCCTGGCGATCCTTGTAGCGGGGCGCGAGCGTGTCGAACAGCTTCCTGACCTGATCCTTGTCGCGCATCTCGGAGATGGCCTGGCGGCGCATGGCCAGCCCGCCCTTCTTGCCGAGAGTGATCAGCTTCTCGACGATCGGGCGCAATTCCTTCGCCTTCGGCAGCGTCGTGACGATCTGCTCGTGCTTGATCAGCGCGGCGCACATGTTGGCGAACATCGCGCGGCGATGCTCCGCGGTGCGGTTGAGCTTGCGATGAACCTTGCCGTGACGCATTTTTCTATTCCTTGAATTTCATTCGTCGCGACGGTTCGTCGGACTTGTTGCTCAGGTGGGCTGCCTGCGTTCGCCCGCAAAGGCGCAATGAATTCGCGCCTTTGCCTGTTGTAGTTCAGATCAGTAGTGATCCTCGAAGCGCTTGGCGAGCTCGTCGATGTTCTCCGGCGGCCAGCCCGGCACTTCCATGCCGAGATGCAGACCCATCTGGGCCAGCACTTCCTTGATCTCGTTCAGCGACTTGCGGCCGAAGTTCGGAGTGCGGAGCATTTCCGCTTCGCTCTTCTGCACGAGGTCGCCGATGTAGACGATGTTGTCGTTCTTCAAGCAGTTGGCCGAACGCACCGACAGCTCGAGCTCGTCCACCTTCTTGAGGAAGGCCGGATTGAAGGCGAGGTCCGGGATGATCTCCTGGGCGACTTCCTTGCGCGGCTCTTCGAAGTTGACGAACACGTTGAGCTGATCCTGCAGGATGCGCGCGGCGTAGGCCACGGAGTCATCCGGCGTCAGCGCGCCGTTGGTCTCGATCGTCATGGTCAGCTTGTCGTAGTCGAGGATCTGGCCCTCGCGGGTGTTCTCGACCTTGTAGGAGACCTTGCGGACCGGCGAGTACAGGCTGTCGACCGGGATCAGGCCGATCGGCGCATCCTCGGGACGGTTGCGCTCGGCGGGCACGTAGCCCTTGCCGGTGGCGACAGTGAACTCCATGCGGATCTCGGCGCCCTCGTCGAGGGTGCAGATCTGCAGGTCCGGGTTGAGCACGACCACGTCGCCGACGGTCTGGATGTCGCCGGCGGTGACAGCGCCCGGGCCGGACTTCTTGACGACCATGCGCTTGGGGCCTTCGCCCTGCATCCTGATCGCGATGTCCTTGATGTTGAGCACGATGTCGGTGACGTCCTCACGGACGCCCGCGATCGAGGAGAACTCGTGCAGCACGCCGTCGATGTGCACCGACTGCACCGCTGCGCCCTGGAGCGAGGACAGCAGAATGCGGCGCAGCGCGTTGCCGAGCGTCTGGCCGAATCCGCGCTCGAGCGGCTCGGCGACGATGGTCGCGAAACGGGTCGGATCGCTGCCGGGCTGCACCTGGAGCTTGTTCGGCCGAATCAATTCTTGCCAATTTTTCTGGATTGTCACTGTTTCACCCATACAGGCCAGTCAAACTGCTGCTGCAGACACTGGCGTTGGAGAAAGGCCGCAGATCATTCCCACGGCTTTGCAAAAAGTCATTGCGGGCGTCAGAGCGCCCGCAATTTGGTATCAAACGCGCCGACGCTTGCGGGGACGGCAACCGTTGTGCGGGATCGTGGTCACGTCACGGATCGAGGTGACGGTGAAGCCTGCGGCCTGGAGCGCGCGGAGCGCCGATTCACGGCCCGAACCGGGACCCGCGACTTCGACTTCCAGCGTGCGCATGCCGTGCTCCTGCGCCTTCTTCGACACGTCCTCGGCGGCAACCTGCGCGGCATACGGGGTCGACTTGCGCGAGCCCTTGAAGCCCATCGTGCCGGCGGAAGACCAGGCAATCGTGTTGCCCTGCGCGTCGGTGATGGTGATGGTCGTGTTGTTGAACGACGAGTTCACGTGCGCGACGCCGGAGGCGATGTTCTTGCGCTCACGACGACGAACGCGGGTGGCTTCCTTGCCCATAGAGTACCTTTCCTGGAGATCTCAAGCGCCGCCGTAGTGCCAGCGGCTACACCTGATGGAACGAAAGGCGCGTGGCGAACGGGTCATCCCCTTTCGCCACACGCCGCGATCTGGATTCGAAAACTTACTTCTTCTTGCCGGCGATGGCCTTGGCCGGGCCCTTGCGCGTGCGCGCATTGGTGTGGGTACGCTGGCCGCGCACCGGCAGGCCGCGACGATGGCGCAGGCCGCGATAGCAGCCGAGGTCCATCAGACGCTTGATGTTGATGCCGACCTCACGACGCAGGTCGCCCTCGACGAGATAGTCGCGGTCGATCACTTCGCGAATCTGGAGCACTTCGGCGTCGCTGAGCTGATTGACGCGACGATCCTCGGGGATCTTCACCTTCTCGATGATCTCACCGGCAATCTTCTGGCCGATGCCATGGATGTACTGGAGCGCGATCAGAACGCGCTTGTTGGTCGGAATGTTCACGCCGGCAATACGGGCCACGGCCTTCTCTCCTGTCGCCGATCCCTCGTCAGGAATCTGGCCTTAAGTGCTTGGTTTCTCGGGCAGGTGTTCACAAACGCGAACACGACGCCCACCCCTGGTCTTCCTGGGGCCCGGCATCGTTTTAAACTATCCGACTTGGATGCGGGGCTTATTAGGGGATTCAGGGGGCTTTCGTCAACCGCCGCTAGCGCTTGGCTCGCTTTTTCGTGACCTTTTTTGCAGTCTTTTTGGCACCCTTTTTGACAGCCTTCTTGGCAGTCTTTTTGGTCGTCTTTTTGTTGGTCGCCTTCTTGCCGGCTTTCCTGACCGCCTTCTTGGCACCCGTCACGGCCTTCTTGCCGGCCTTTTTGGCGGATTTCGCAGCCTTTTTGGCTGTTCTGGTCGGCTTTTTGGCCGATTTCTTCGCCGCTCTCGCCTTTTTGGCCAGGGCCGCCTTGGCCACGCTCCGGGCGCGGGTCCTGCCATGCGTCTTGGGCTCGACCGCCCCGAGCGCCAGGAGCTGGCGATGAATGGCGCGGGTGACCTCGTCGATGGCCATCATGCCGTCGATGGTCGAAAGCTTCCGCCGCTCGGAATAGTAGTGAATCAGCGGTTCCGTCTGGTTGCGGTAGCTGGCGAGTCGCTTGGTCAGAACCTCCGGAGTGTCGTCGAGTCGGACCTCCTCCCCGCGCTCCCGCATCTGGGCGACGCGAGTTTCGACACGACTCAGGAGCGCGCTCTCGTTGACGCGGAGCTCGATCACGGCGTCGAGCTTGAGGTGCTTGTGCTTGAGCAGCTCATCCAGCGCCTCGGCCTGCGGCACGGTACGCGGGAAACCGTCGAGGATGAAACCGTTTCTGGCGTCCGGCTGATCGATCCGGTCGGAGATGATTCCGACCACGACATCGTCGGGCACGAGGCCGCCGCTGGCCATGATCTCCTTGGCCTTGAGTCCGACCGGCGTTCCGGCCGCAACGGCCGCGCGCAACATCTCGCCGGTCGAGAGCTGGACGATGCCATAGCGCTGCACCAGCAGCTGCGCCTGGGTCCCCTTGCCCGATCCCGGCGGTCCCAGAAGTATAATTCTCATCGGCGTACGCCCCCCGCATTGGTGAGCGATACGACGCGCACCCGTGTTTTGATGTCCAACTACAGTGCAAATCATAATCGGCGCCGCACCGCTACCCATATCATAAGGGAGCAAATGGCCGGACGCCAAGAAGGCCTTTGAGATCAGTGATTGCGCCACAGTGAGAGCGGCTCTGCCGATGCGACCGAATGGCTCGCTGGCCGCCCCTGCAGACGCCGCGCGTTGCTCGCGCGGCGAATCGGGGACGCAGTCGCGTCGCCCGAGAGGACGCCGCGCTTAACGGCGGCGGCCGCGCAGCTTCGACTTCCGGATCAGGCCTTCGTACTGATGCGCCAGCAGATAGCCCTGCACCTGCGCCACCGTGTCCATGGTGACGCTGACGACGATCAGCAGCGAGGTGCCGCCGAAGTAGAACGGCACCGAGGCGTAGGAGATCAGGATTTCCGGGATCAAGCAGACGATCGCCAGATAGACGGCGCCGAGCACGGTGACGCGCGACAGCACGTAGTCGATATATTCCGCGGTGCGCTCGCCGGGACGAATGCCCGGAATGAAGCCGCCGTGCTTTTTCAGATTGTCCGCGGTCTCGGTCGGATTGAACACGATCGCTGTGTAGAAGAAGGCGAAGAACACGATCAGCGCCAGATACATGATCAGGAACAGCGGACGGCCGTGGCCGAGCTGGGTGGTGATCCACTGGAACCATTCCGGCCCGCTGCCCGCGTTGAAGTTCGCAACCGTGGTCGGCAGCAGCAGCAGCGAGGAGGCGAAGATCGGGGGAATCACGCCCGAGGTGTTGAGCTTGAGCGGCAGATGCGAGGACTGGCCCTCGAACATCTTGTTGCCGACCTGGCGCTTCGGATACTGGATCAAGAGCCGGCGTTGGGCGCGCTCCATGAACACGATGAAGGCGATCACGGCGACCGCCATGATGATGACAACCAGGATCAGGCCGGTCGACATCGCACCCTGACGGCCGAGCTCGAGCATGTTGGCGAGCGCCGCGGGCAGCTCGGCGACGATGCCGGCGAGAATGATCAGGGAGATACCGTTGCCGATACCGCGCGAGGTGATCTGCTCGCCCAGCCACATCAGGAACATGGTGCCGCCGGTCAGCGTGATCGCCGTGGACAGGCGGAAGAACATGCCGGGGTCGCTGACGACGTTGCCGGCGCCTTCGAGGCCCACCGCGATGCCGTAGGACTGGAACGCCGCGAGAATCACCGTGAGATAACGGGTGTACTGGTTCAGCAGCTTGCGGCCGGACTCGCCTTCCTTCTTCAGCGCCTCGAGCTGGGGCGAGACGGTGGTCAGGAGCTGAATGATGATCGAGGCCGAGATGTACGGCATGATGTTCAGCGCAAAGATCGCCATGCGGTGAATGCCGCCGCCGGCGAACATGTTGAACATGCCGAGGATGCCGCCCGCCTGGGAGCGGAACACCTGCTCCCAGATGTTGGGATCGATGCCGGGCAGCGGGATATAGGTCCCGAGCCGATAAACCAGCAGCGCACCCAGGGTGAACCAGATGCGCTTCTTCAGTTCGTCGGCCTTGGCAAACGCACCGAAATTGAGATTGGCTGCCAGTTGTTCCGCTGCAGAGGCCATCTTGGACTTTCTCCCGCCGCCTATTGCGCCGTTATGCCCGCGGCCGGGCTACATTATACCGGACACCGGACATTATCTGGGGCTACGGCTTCGATAAGTCCATCGTCCCGCATGCGCAAAGGCCCGCGAACCGCGGGCCAATGACGCAGTTGTTACGCCGCCTCGCCTTCTTCCTTGGCAGGCGCGAGGATCTTCACCGAGCCGCCGGCCTTCTCGACCGCTTCAATCGCGGTCTTCGTGGCACCATGGACTTCGATGTTGAGCTTGGCCTTGAGCTCGCCGCGGCCGAGCAGCCGCAGGCCGCCCTTGGGGCGGCGGAGCACGCCAGCCTTGACCAGCGATTCGACGCTCACGACGCTGCCGGAGTCGATCTTCTTGGCATCGACCGCGTCCTGGAGCCGGTCGAGATTGATCTCGACGAACTCGACCCGGAAGATATTCGTGAAGCCGCGCTTCGGCAGACGGCGATGCAACGGCATCTGGCCGCCTTCGAAACCCTTGATGCGCACGCCCGAACGCGCGGTCTGGCCCTTGCCACCGCGGCCAGCCTGCTTGCCCTTGCCCGAACCAATGCCGCGGCCGACGCGCATACGCTTCTTGCGCGAGCCGGCATTGTCGGCGATATCGCTGAGCTTCATCGCCCTGCTCCTTGTTTCTTGCGCATGACCTTCACCGAAAACGGGTCCCCGCTTTTCGGGATCGTGCGCCTTTGCTTACTTCTCGTCGACGATGCGAACGAGATGGTGAACTTTCAAGATCATGCCACGGACCGCCGGGGTGTCCGGCAGTTCGCTGGTGCGGCCGATCTTGTTGAGCTTGAGCCCGATCAGCGTCGAACGCTGCGAGTGATGGCGGCGGATCGCGCTGCCAGTCTGCTCGAGCTTGATCGTCTTTGCGGTCGTAACGGCACTCTTGGCCATGGGAGTCTACTCCGAAAAGCTTCCGTTATTCGGCAACCGCCTCGGCGTCGCCACCGATACGGCGGGACTGGAGGGTGGACACCTTGATATTGCGGCGGGCAGCGACCGAGCGCGGCGAATCCTGATGCTTCAGCGCGTCGAAGGTTGCGCGAACCATGTTGTACGGGTTCGACGAGCCGATCGACTTCGCGACCACGTCCTGGACGCCGAGCGTCTCGAACACGGCGCGCATCGGACCGCCGGCGATGATGCCGGTACCGGCCGGGGCTGCGCGCAGGTAAACACGGCCAGCGCCATGACGGCCGGCGATGTCGTGATGCAGCGTACGGCCCTCGCGCAGCGAGACGCGGGTCAGGTTGCGCTTGGCGGATTCAGTTGCCTTGCGGATCGCCTCAGGCACTTCGCGCGCCTTGCCGTGACCGAAGCCGGCGCGGCCCTTCTGATCGCCGATCACGACCAGCGCTGCGAAACCGAAGCGCTTGCCGCCCTTGACGACCTTGGCGACGCGGTTGATGTGGACGAGCTTGTCGACGAACTCGCTGTCGCGCTCTTCCCTGCGTTCACGTCCGCCGCCGCGTTGATCGCGTCCACCACGTTGTTCGCGTTCTGCCATGGTTTTTCCAGTCCTTCAGAGGCTTACGCCTCAATCCTCAAATTCTGTTAGAAGCTCAGCCCGCTCTCACGCGCCGCGTCGGCAAGAGCCTTGACGCGCCCGTGATAGAGATAGCTGCCGCGATCGAACACGACTTCCTTGACACCCTTCTCGGCGGCGCGCTCGGCCAGCAGCTTGCCGACCGCCTTCGCCGCATCGATATCGGCGCCGGTCTTGCCGCCATCGCGCATCGACTTCTCGAGCGAGGAGGCAGAGGCCAGCGTCTCGCCCTTCAGGTCGTCGATGACCTGGGCGTAGATGTGCTTGGACGAGCGGAACACCGACAGGCGCGGACGGCCGCCACCGGAGCGGCGAAGCTTCAGCCGTACACTGCGCTTGCGCCGGGCATTCGTAACCTTGGCTTTCGACATGACCGGCTCCGTTACTTCTTCTTGCCTTCCTTGCGGAAGATGAATTCGCCAACATACTTCACGCCCTTGCCCTTGTAGGGCTCCGGCGGACGATAGGAGCGAATCTCGGCGGCGACCTGGCCGACGCGCTGGATATCGCTGCCCGTCACCGTGATCTCGGTCGGCTTCGGCACGGTGATCGTGATCCCTTCCGGGATCGCGTAGACCACGTCGTGGCTGTAGCCGAGCGCGAGCTGCAGGTTCTTGCCCTGCAGCGCGGCGCGGTAACCGACGCCGGTGATTTCGAGCTTCTTCTCGAAGCCCTTGGTAACGCCTTCGACCAGATTCGCGACCTGAGCGCGAGCGGTCCCGTACAGGGCCCGTGCGCGGTTGGTCTCGACCCGCGGGTTCACCTTGACCTGGCCGTCCTCGAGCTTCACCTCGACGTCGCTATGGACGACGAATTGAAGCTGGCCCTTCGGCCCCTTCATCTTGACGGTCTGCCCGTCGACGGCCGCGGTCACACCCGACGGCACCGCTACCGGCCTTTTGCCAACTCGTGACATGGATCAAAAATCCTTCTCAGAACACCGTGAAGAGAACTTCGCCGCCCACATTCGCTTCGCGCGCGCTGTGGTCGGCCATGATCCCCTTCGGCGTCGACAACACCGAAATGCCGAGCCCGTTGTTGACCCGCGGCAGAGCCTTCACCGAGGCGTAGACACGACGCCCGGGCTTGGAGACTCGTTCGATCTCGCGGATGACGGGCTCGCCGTCGAAATACTTCAGCTCGATCTCGATCTCGCTGCGGCCCGAGGAGTGCTCGAGCGTGGCGTAACCGCGGATGTAGCCCTCGGTCTTGAGAACCTCGAGCACGTTCTCGCGCATCTTCGAACCAGGCGTGGAGACCTTGCTCTTGGAACGCATCTGAGCGTTGCGGATACGAGTGATCAGATCGCTGATTGGATCGTGCGTAGACATCTAAACGACCCTCCTTACCAGCTGGACTTCACGAGGCCCGGGACCATGCCCCTGGAGCCAAGGTCCCGCATTGCGATGCGGGACAGTTTGGTCAAGCGATAATTCGAGCGCGAACGGCCCGACAGCTCGCAACGCAGACGGATGCGGGTGGCCGACGAATTACGCGGCATTTCCGCAAGCTTCAGGGTCGCGGCGAACCGCTCCTCCATCGGCAGCGTCTTGTCGGCGATGATCGCCTTCAACCGCGCGCGCTTCGGGGCGGCGTTCTTCGTCATCCGCTTGCGCCGGTTGTTCTTCTCGACTGAACTCTTCTTTGCCATGCTTGGCTCCTGGGTATCCGCGTTTGAGAGGCTTTACGTCAGCGTCTCACTGCCGGAACGGGAAATTGAAAGCGGTCAACAAGGCCCTCGCCTCGTCGTCGGTCTTGGCCGTGGTGCAGACGGTGATGTCCATACCGCGCGATTCCGTGACCTTGTCGAAGTCGATCTCGGGGAAAATGATGTGTTCCTTGAGGCCGAGCGAATAGTTGCCGCGACCGTCGAAGCTCTTCGGATTCAGGCCACGGAAATCTCGGACGCGCGGCAGCGCGACCGTCACCAGGCGATCGATGAACTCGTACATGCGGGCCTTGCGCAGCGTGACCTTGCAGCCAATCGGCTGGTTCTCACGCAACTTGAAGGTCGCGATCGCGACGCGCGAATAGGTCACGATCGCCTTCTGGCCAGCGATCTGGGTCAATTCGGCAGCGGCGTTCTCGGCCTTCTTCCGGTCGTTGACGGAATCGCCAACGCCCATGTTCAGCACGACCTTGTCGAGACGCGGAACCTGCATGACGTTATCATAACCGAACTTCTCGGTCATTTCCGTCCGGATCTTCGCGTCGAATTCCGCGCGCAGGCGCGGCGTGTAAGCGGCCTCAGCCATCGATCTCAGCTCCCGAGCTCTTGGCGATGCGGACCTTCTTGCCGTCCGCCAGAATCTTGAATCCGACGCGGGTCGGCTTTCCGTCCTTGCCGACATACGCGATGTTGGACAGTTGGATCGGCGACTCTTTCGAGATGATGCCGCCCTCCTGGGCCTGCGTCTGCTTCTGGTGACGCTTGACCATGTTGACGCCACGCACGAGCGCGGTGCCGGCGTCGGGGCGCACTTCGAACACCTCGCCGGTGCGACCCTTATCGCGGCCGGTCAGCACGATGACCTTGTCGCCTTTGCGGATTTTCGCGGCCATCACAGCACCTCCGGCGCGAGCGAGATGATCTTCATGTGGTTCTTGGCGCGCAGCTCGCGCGGCACGGGCCCGAAGATACGGGTGCCGACCGGCTCGGACTGATTGTTGATCAGAACGGCAGCGTTCCGGTCGAAGCGGATGACCGAACCGTCAGCGCGGCGGATGTCCTTGCGGACGCGCACCACGACGGCCTTCATCACGTCGCCCTTCTTCACCTTGCCACGCGGAATTGCTTCCTTGATCGAGACGACGATGATGTCGCCGATCGTGGCGTAGCGGCGCTTGGAGCCTCCGAGCACCTTGATACACATGACACGGCGTGCGCCAGAATTGTCGGCCACGTCGAGGTTGGTCTGCATCTGAATCATTGATGCACCTCGTCCTCTTCTCTTTGCGCCAGCCCAGCCGGCGCTCAACATTTCCCTGAAGTCAGTCGGCTAAAGCCAACAGATCAGGCGCTTTTCTTGTGTTCGCCCCGGATCACGACCCAGCGCTTCAACTTCGAAACCGGCTTCGATTCCTCGATCCACACCATGTCGCCCGGCTTGAACTCGTTGCTCTCGTCGTGCGCGTGGTAGTTCTTCGAACGGCGGATCGTCTTCTTGTAGATCGGGTGTGTGAAGCGGCGATCGACGCGCACCACGATGGTCTTGGCTTGCTTGTCGCTGACGACCACGCCCTGCAAAGTACGTTTCGGCATCTTCGTTAGCCTCTTACTTCTTCTTCGCGCGCGTCTGCGCGGCGACGGTCTTGATCCGGGCGATGTCACGGCGGGCCTCGCGCAGGCGCGAGGTGTTCTCGAGCTGCCCGGTGGCGCGCTGGAAGCGCAGGTTGAAACGCTCCTTCTTCAGGTTCAGGATGGCGTCATCCTGCTGATCGGGGCTCAACGCGCGGATGTCTTCGATCTTCATCTGGGCCATGGCCATTACTCCGCAATGCGCTCGACGAAGCGCGTCTTGATCGGCAGCTTGGCTGCCGCCAGGGTCAGCGCTTCACGCGCGGTCTGGGTGTTGACGCCGTCGATCTCGAACAGCACCCGGCCCGGCTTGACGCGCGCGACCCACAGTTCCGGCGCGCCCTTGCCGGAGCCCATGCGGACTTCGGCGGGCTTCTTCGACACGGGAACGTCGGGGAACACGCGGATCCAGACGCGGCCGGCGCGCTTCATGTGGCGGGTCAGCGCGCGGCGAGCGGCTTCGATCTGGCGCGCGGTGACGCGCTCAGGCTCGGTCGCCTTCAGGCCGAACTGGCCGAAGGCCAACGTCGCGCCCGAAGACGCAACGCCGTGGATGCGGCCTTTATGCGCCTTCCGGAACTTCGTCTTCTTAGGTTGCATCATGGCTTCAAGCCCTCAAATTCTCTGTGCTAGCCTCAGGCCGCGTTATCTCGGCGCTGCCGGCCGCCGCGATCGCCGCCGCCACCAGTCTCGCCTTCGGCCATTCTCTTGTCCTGGGCCATCGGATCGTGCTCGAGGATCTCGCCCTTGAAGATCCAGACCTTGACGCCACAGGTGCCGAAGGTCGTGAACGCGGTCGCAACGCCGTAGTCGATATCGGCGCGCAGCGTGTGCAGCGGCACGCGACCTTCGCGATACCACTCCATGCGCGCGATTTCCGCGCCGCCGAGACGCCCCGAGCAATTGATCCGGATGCCTTCCGCGCCGAGACGCATCGCCGACTGAACGGCGCGCTTCATGGCGCGGCGGAACGCCACGCGGCGCTCCAGCTGCTGCGCGATCGATTCCGCCACCAGCGTCGCATCGAGCTCCGGCTTGCGGATTTCGACGATGTTGATGACGACGTCGGACGAAGTGATGTCCGCGACCTTCTTGCGCAGCTTGTCGATGTCGGCGCCCTTCTTGCCGATCACCACGCCCGGGCGAGCCGAGTGGATGGTGACGCGACACTTCTTGTGCGGACGCTCGATCACGATGCGGGCGACAGCCGCCTGCTTGAGCTCCTTGTGCAGGATCTCGCGGATCTTGACGTCCTCGTGCAACAGCTTGCCGTATTCCTGCTTGCCGGCGAACCAGCGGGAATCCCAGGTCCGGTTGATGCCGAGACGCAGACCGATCGGATTGATCTTTTGACCCATCGTGTGCTCCTGCGTCCCTTAAGCCGCTGCTTCGGCTTCGACCTGACGAACGATGATCGTCAGCTGCGAAAATGGTTTGTAGACACGGCCCGAGCGGCCACGGCCGCGGGCGGCAAAGCGCTTCATCACCAGGCCGTTGCCGACGAAGGCCTGCGCCACGACGAGATCGTCGACGTCGAGGTCGTGGTTGTTCTCGGCATTCGCGATAGCCGATTCCAGGCACTTCTTCACGTCGACCGCGATCCGCTTGCGCGAAAACTGCAGGTCGGCAAGAGCAGAAGCCGCCTTCCGGCCGCGAATGAGCTGGGCGACCAGATTGAGCTTCTGCGGGCTCACCCGAAGCATCCGGGCGACCGCCTTGGCCTCGTTCTCGGCGAGGCTCCGTTCGCGCTTAGGTTTGCTCATCGTTTAATCCTCAAGCCCTCTTGGCTTTCTTGTCGCCGGAGTGGCCATGGAAGGTCCGGGTCGGCGAGAACTCGCCGAACTTGTGACCGACCATTTCCTCGTTGACGGCCACCGGCACGTGCTTCTGACCGTTGTAAACGCCGAAGGTCAGGCCGACGAATTGCGGCAGGATCGTCGAGCGACGGCTCCAGATCTTGATGACGTCGTGACGGCCGGACGCGCGCGCGGCATCTGCCTTCTTGAGCAGAGAACCCTCGACGAACGGGCCTTTCCAGACTGAACGAACCATGTCCGGCGATCCTTACTTCTTCCGCTTGTGGCGGCTTAGGAGAATGAATTTGTTGGTCGACTTGTTGGAGCGGGTCTTCTTGCCCTTGGTCGGCTTGCCCCAAGGAGTGACCGGGTGGCGACCGCCCGAGGTCCGACCTTCACCACCGCCGTGCGGATGGTCGATCGGGTTCATCGAAACGCCGCGGTTGTGCGGCTTGCGGCCCAGCCAGCGGTTACGGCCGGCCTTGCCGATCGAGGTGTTCATGTGATCCGGGTTCGACACCGCGCCGATCGTGCCGCGGCAACGGCCGTGCACCAGGCGCTGCTCGCCCGAATTCAGGCGGATGATCACGTAGTCCTGGTCGCGACCGACGAGCTGCGCATAGGTACCCGCGGAACGGGCGAGCTGGCCGCCCTTCCCGATCTTGAGCTCGATATTGTGGATGATCGTGCCGACCGGCATGTTGCCGAGCGGCATGACGTTGCCCGGCTTCACGTCGACGTAGTTGCCGGCGATGATGGTGTCGCCCACGGCCAGGCGCTGCGGCGCCAGGATGTAGGCCTGCTCGCCGTCCTGATATTTGATCAGCGCGATGAAGCCGCTGCGGTTCGGATCGTATTCCAGCCGCTCGACGGTCGCGGGAACGTCGATCTTCTCACGCTTGAAATCGACGGTGCGCAGCGTCCGCTTGTGACCACCGCCACGGAAGCGCACGGTGATGCGACCGGTGTTGTTGCGGCCGCCAGAGGAATGCTTGCCTTCGGTGAGCGCCTTGACCGGCTTGCCCTTGTAGAGAGCCGAACGATCGACCATGACCAGCTGGCGCTGGCCCGGCGTCGTGGGATTGAATGTCTTCAGTGCCATCGTCGTGCGACCTTACAGACCGGTGGTCACGTCGATCCGGTGACCCTCTTCGAGAGTCACGATCGCGCGCTTGGAGTTCGACTGCGAGCCGAGATTGCCGCGGAAGATCTTGGTCTTGCCCTTGCGGACCAGCGTGTTGACGCTCTTGACCTTGACGTCGAACAGCTTCTCGATCGCTTCCTTGATCTGCGGCTTGGTCGCCTTCGCGGCCACCTTGAACAGCACCTTGTTGTGCTCCGAGGCGATCGTCGCTTTTTCGGTCACGACCGGCGACAGGATCACGTCATAATGGCGAGGCTCGATGTTCTTCGTCATTTGAAGCGCGCCTCCAGCGCATCGATGGCGGCCTTGGTCAGAACAAGCTTCCGACGGCGCAGGATGTCATAGACGTTGATGCCCTGGATCGGCAGCACGTCCATGTTCGGGATGTTGCGGGCAGCAGCGGCAAAGCCGTTGTTCAGCTCGGCACCATCGATGATCAGCGCGTTGGTCAAGCCCAAGCCGGAGAAGTGGCCGAGCAGCGCCTTGGTCTTGGCAGCTTCAAGCGCGGCCTTGTCGATCACGACAAGATCGCCGTCCTTGGCCTTGGCCGAGAGCGCATGCTTGAGAGCGAGCGCACGGACCTTCTTCGGCAGGTCGGTGGCGTGCGAACGCACCACCGGACCGAAGGCACGACCGCCGCCGCGGAACTGCGGCACACGGGCCGAACCGTGACGAGCACCGCCGGTGCCCTTCTGCTTGTACATCTTCTTGCCGGTGCGCCAGATCTCGGCGCGGCCCTTGGTCTTGTGCGTACCGGCCTGGCGCTTGTTGAGCTGCCACTGCACGCAACGTGCAATGATGTCCTGGCGCGGCTCGAGGCCGAAAATGGTGTCGGAAAGCTGGACCGAGCCGGCTTCCTTACCTTCGAGGGTCGTGACCTTCAATTCCATCTCACGCCTCCTGCGCAGCCGGAGCAGCGTCCGCTTCGCCAGCAACCTTGAACTTGCCGGGCTTCGGAGCTTCCTTCGGCAGCGGCTTCTTGACAGCGTCGCGCACGCGGATCCAACCGCCCTTGGAGCCGGGAACGGCGCCTTCGACGAGGATCAGACCGCGCTCGACATCGAGTTGGACAACTCGAAGGTTGAGCGTGGTGATGCGGTCGACACCCATGTGGCCGGCCATCTTCTTGTTCTTCCAGGTCTTGCCGGGGTCCTGACGGCCACCGGTCGAACCGATCGAACGGTGCGAGACCGACACGCCGTGGGTGGCGCGCAGACCGCCGAAGTTCCAGCGCTTCATACCGCCGGCAAAACCCTTACCGACCGAAGTACCGGTGACGTCGACGAACTGACCGACGACAAAGTGGTCGGCCAGGATCTCGGCACCGACGGGGATCATCTGATCCGCGGAGACGCGGAATTCCTCGACTTGCCGCTTCGGCTCGACCTTGGCGACCGCGAACTGGCCGCGCTCCGCCTTGGGCATGTAAACGGTCTTGCGGCTGCCAGAACCAAGCTGGAGAGCGACATAACCGTTCTTCTCTTCAGTGCGGTGGCCTAAGACCTGGCAATTGCCGAGCTTCAGCACGGTCACGGGGATATGTTCGCCGGCCTCTGTAAAGACCCGCGTCATCCCGACCTTTTGTGCGATCACTCCGGAGCGCATCGGCGTGCTTCCTGTTCTTTCTGTCCGCTAGGTGCGAACGTGATCCAAAAATCTTAGAGCTTGATCTCGACGTCGACACCGGCGGCCAGGTCGAGCTTCATCAAAGCATCGACGGTCTGCGGGGTCGGATCGACGATGTCGAGCAGGCGCTTGTGGGTGCGCATCTCGAACTGCTCGCGGCTCTTCTTGTCGACGTGCGGCGAACGGTTGACGGTGAACTTCTCGATGCGCGTAGGCAGCGGAATGGGTCCGCGGACCTGCGCGCCGGTGCGCTTCGCCGTGTTCACGATCTCGCGGGTCGAAGTATCGAGGATACGATGGTCGAACGCCTTGAGACGGATACGAATGTTTTGGCCGTTCATTGCCGTGGTCTCTCTTCCGTGGGGTGGCGAATAGCGAATAGCGAAGGTCACATTCGCTATTCGCCGATCCCTATTCTCGTAATTACTCGATGATCGAGGCGACGACGCCGGCGCCGACGGTGCGGCCGCCTTCGCGGATCGCGAAGCGAAGCTTCTCTTCCATCGCGATCGGCACGATCAGGTGCACTTCCATCGCGATGTTGTCGCCCGGCATCACCATCTCGGTACCTTCCGGCAGATGCACGACACCGGTCACGTCGGTGGTGCGGAAGTAGAACTGCGGACGGTAGTTGGTGAAGAACGGAGTGTGGCGACCGCCCTCTTCCTTGGTGAGGATGTAGGCCTCAGCCTTGAACTTGGTGTGCGGCTTGACCGAACCCGGCTTGCACAGCACCTGGCCGCGCTCGACGTCCTCGCGCTTGGTACCGCGAAGCAGCGCACCGATGTTGTCGCCGGCCTGGCCCTGATCGAGCAGCTTGCGGAACATTTCGACGCCGGTGACGGTCGTCTTCTGCGTGGCGCGCAGACCGACGATCTCGATTTCCTCGCCGACCTTGACGATGCCGCGCTCGACACGGCCGGTCACGACGGTGCCGCGGCCCGAGATCGAGAACACGTCTTCAACCGGCATCAGGAACGGCAGGTCGACCGGACGCTCCGGCTGCGGGATGTACTCGTCGACGGCCTTCATCAGCTCGAGGATGGCCTCGTGGCCGAGCTTCTTGTCGGAATCTTCGAGAGCGGCGAGCGCCGAGCCCTTGATGATCGGAATCTTGTCGCCCGGGAAGTCGTACTTCGAGAGCAACTCGCGGACTTCGAGCTCGACGAGCTCAAGCAGCTCCGGATCGTCGACCATGTCGCACTTGTTGAGGAACACGACGAGCGCGGGCACGCCGACCTGGCGGGCGAGCAGGATGTGCTCGCGGGTCTGCGGCATCGGGCCGTCAGCAGCCGACACAACCAGGATTCCACCATCCATCTGAGCGGCGCCGGTGATCATGTTCTTCACGTAGTCGGCGTGGCCGGGGCAGTCGACGTGCGCGTAATGGCGGTTCTTGGTCTCGTACTCGACGTGAGCAGTCGAGATCGTGATGCCGCGCGCCTTCTCTTCCGGCGCCTTGTCGATCTGGTCGTACGCCGTGAACGTCGCACCGCCGGCTTCGGCGAGGACCTTGGTGATCGCCGCGGTCAGCGACGTCTTGCCATGGTCGACGTGACCGATGGTGCCGATATTACAGTGCGGCTTGTTACGTTCAAACTTTGCTTTGGCCATTTGACTCTCCGTTCAATCGTCAGTTCGAGACCGACGACAATCAGGCAAACTTCTTCTGGACTTCTGCCGACACGTTGGCCGGCGCTTCTGCGTAGTGGTCGAACTGCATGGTGAAGGTCGCGCGACCCTGGCTCATCGAGCGCAGGTTATTCACGTAACCGAACATGTTCATGAGCGGCACCATCGCGTTGATGACGTTGGCGTTGCCGCGCATGTCCTGACCCTGGATCTGACCGCGCCGGGAATTCAGGTCGCCGATGACCGAGCCGGTGTAGTCTTCCGGGGTCACCACTTCGACCTTCATGATCGGCTCGAGCAGGACGGACTTGCCCTTCTGCAAGGCCTCGCGAAATGCAGCACGCGAAGCGATTTCGAAGGCGAGCGCCGACGAGTCGACGTCGTGATACTTGCCGTCGACCAGCGTCACCTTGACGTCCACGACCGGGAAGCCGGCGACCACGCCCGAACCCATCACGCTGTTGAGGCCCTTTTCGACGCCGGGGATGTATTCCTTCGGCACCGAACCGCCAACGACCTTGGATTCGAACTCGTAGCCCTTGCCGGGCTCGTTCGGCTCGACCACGATCGACACTTCGGCGAACTGGCCGGTACCGCCGGTCTGCTTCTTGTGGGTGTACTTGACTTCGGCCTTCTTGGTGACGCGCTCACGGAACGCCACCTGCGGCGCACCGATGTTGGCGTCGACCTTGTAGGTACGACGGAGGATGTCGACCTTGATGTCGAGATGGAGCTCGCCCATGCCCTTGAGGATGGTCTGGCCGGACTCCTGGTCGGTCGACACGCGGAAGGACGGATCCTCCGCGGCGAGCTTCGCCAGCGCCACGCCCAGCTTTTCCTGGTCGGCCTTCGACTTCGGCTCGATCGCGATCTCGATGACCGGCTCGGGGAATTCCATCTTTTCGAGGATCACCGACTTGTCGGGATCGCACAGCGTGTCACCGGTGCGCGCTTCCTTCAGGCCAGCCAGCGCGACGATGTCGCCGGCATAGGCTTCCTTGATGTCTTCGCGGTTGTTCGCATGCATCAGCAACATGCGGCCGATGCGCTCCTTGCGGTCGCGCGTCGAATTGATGACGCCGGTACCCGACAGCAGCGTGCCGGAATAGATGCGGCAGAAGGTGATGGTGCCGACGAACGGGTCGTCCATGATCTTGAACGCCAACAGAGCCAGCGGCTCCTTGTCGTCCGGCAGACGAACGATCTCGTTGCCGTCTTCATCGACGCCCTTGATGGCGGGCACGTCGACCGGCGACGGCAAGTAATCCACGACCGCGTCGAGCAAGGGCTGCACGCCCTTGTTCTTGAAGGCCGAGCCGCACAATACCGGGAAGAACGCGCCAGTCAGCACGGCCTTGCGAATCAAGCGCTTCAACGTCGCCTCTTCAGGCTCCTTGCCATCGAGGTAAGCGGCAAGAACTTCGTCGTCGAGTTCGACGGCGGCTTCCAACAGCTTCTCGCGATATTCCTTGGCCTTCTCGACCATGTCCTCGGGAATATCGATGTCGACGAACTTGGCGTCGAGCTTCTCTTCTTCCCACACCACGCCCTTCATACGGACGAGATCGACCAGGCCCTTGAAGTTGTTCTCGGAGCCGATCGGAAGCTGGATCGCGATCGGCTTTGCGCCGAGACGATCGATAATGTCCTGCATGCACTTGTAGAAGTCGGCGCCGGTCTTATCCATCTTGTTGGCGAAGACGATGCGCGGAACCTTGTACTTGTCGCCCTGACGCCAGACGGTCTCGGTCTGGGGCTCGACGCCCTGGTTGGAGTCGAGCACGCACACGGCGCCGTCGAGCACGCGCAAGCTGCGCTCGACTTCAATGGTGAAGTCGACGTGACCGGGAGTGTCGATGATGTTGAGACGCTTGCCTTCCCAGAACGCGGTGGTCGCGGCCGACGTAATCGTGATGCCGCGCTCCTGCTCCTGCTCCATCCAGTCCATCGTCGCGGCACCTTCGTGCACTTCGCCGATCTTGTGGCTCTTGCCGGTGTAATAGAGGATGCGCTCGGTGGTCGTGGTCTTGCCGGCATCGATATGCGCCATGATACCGAAGTTGCGGTAATTCTCTATGGCATGAACGCGGGGCATGGAGTGTTCCTTAGATTCCGTGTGTCGCCGTTACCAGCGATAATGCGAGAAGGCGCGGTTGGCTTCCGCCATCCGGTGCACGTCTTCGCGCTTCTTGACGGCGTTACCACGGTTGTTCGACGCGTCCAGGAGCTCCGCAGAGAGCCGCTCGGTCATCGTCTTCTCGTTGCGATCGCGCGCAGCCGAGATCAGCCAACGAATGCCCAGCGCCTGACGGCGCACCGTGCGAACTTCGACCGGAACCTGGTAGGTCGCGCCACCGACGCGGCGGGAGCGCACTTCGATCGTCGGCATGACGTTCTCGAGTGCCTGCTCGAACACGCCGAGCGGGCTCAGCTTTGTCTTGCTTTCGATCAGGCCGAACGCACCGTAAACGATGCCCTCAGCAACCGACTTCTTGCCGGCGTACATGACCGAGTTCATGAACTTCGTGACGACGATGTTCCCGAACTTCGGATCGGGAAGGACTTCACGCTTTTCAGCAGAATGGCGACGAGACATGGACCTGGTTCCCGCTTACTTCGGACGCTTGGCGCCGTACTTCGAACGACGCTGCTTACGGTTCTTGACGCCCTGGGTATCCAGAACGCCGCGGAGGATGTGGTAGCGCACGCCGGGCAAATCCTTGACGCGACCGCCGCGGATCATGACCACCGAATGCTCCTGGAGGTTATGGCCTTCACCGGGGATGTAGCCGATCACCTCGAAGCCGTTGGTCAGGCGCACCTTGGCGACCTTACGAAGCGCCGAGTTCGGCTTCTTCGGGGTCGTGGTGTAGACGCGCGTGCAAACGCCGCGCTTCTGCGGGGACTGCTGCAGCGCCGGCACCTTCTTACGCGACTTCTGCACTTCCCGCGGTTGAGCGATCAGCTGGTTGATCGTCGGCATCCTGGCCTTACCCTTTTGTGTTCGCCGCGGCCCCTTTCGGGTCCGCTGTCTTGCCGCAGCCCGTCACCGGGTCCGCAAATTCTCCGGACTACCCGCCCGAGGGGCCGCCTTCCGCGGACAAACCGCACAAAGCGAAATCGCGCCAACCACTCATCACTGAGCGGAAAGCGCTTCGACGCCACAGAGGACCGCGATATCTGGACCGGTCAGCTTGAAGCTGCGGCCCGCGCATCGAGGTCATGCATCCGAATTCGATCTCGAGAGAACATGCTCAAGAGACCTAAAATCGCACTGGCATTGCCTAGCTATGATCGACAGCGTTTGAGCGGCATTCGTCGAGGTTGGTGCCCGTCTTGGTGATCCCAGAGGGATCAAACGGGTGGCCCGTTCCGACGCTGGCGATGCTCACCGCCTGTCGTTAAGTGGCCGCTTTCTATAAGTGGGTGTCGGTCAAGTCAAGGCGAAACGACAGTTAGAAGCGCTTCCCGCGCCTGTCGAAATCGCTTCCTGACCGCCTCGCTGCGCCCTCCCGATATGGGAACGAAGAGCATGTTCCGCTACTAGAAGTCTATTTATATCCGGGTCAAATATACTTTTATAACCCTCGGTAAGGCTTTTTTTCTGTTGGAGCGTCAATGTGCCGCCTTCGGCAGAGATTTGCGCCATGCGGTACACGGATATTGCCATTATCGGCGGGGGATTGTCCGGCTCGACCGCAGCCGCGATGCTCGGCCGTAGCGGCATGTCGACCGTCTTGATTGATCCGCATGAGAGCTATTCGGCGGACTTTCGAGTCGAAAAAATCAGCGGTCACACGCAAGTCGAGCGATTCTTGCGGACCGGAATCGCCGAATCGGTGCTGCGCCGCGCGACCTTCGTGGGCGAGAACTGGATCGCGCGATTCGGCCGCCTCCTCGACAAAGCGCCAAGCCGGCAGTTCAACATGCTCTACGATTCGCTTGTAAACGCCGTCCGCGACGAAATTCCTGCCGGCGTCGAGCGCATCTGCGCCAAGGCCGTTTTGGTCGAGACGAGCACGGAGCGGCAGAAGATCACTCTCTCCAACGACAAGGTGATCTCCGCCCGGCTGGTCGTGCTCGCCAACGGCCTCAACGTTGGCCTGCGCCATCAGCTGGGAATCGCGCGGAAAATCGTTAGTGCCTGCCATTCGATTTCGATCGGGTTCGACGTGGTGCCCGCGGGACGGGATCCGTTCGACTTCCCGGCGCTGACCTATTTCTCGGAACGGCCGAGCGACCGCATCCCCTACCTCTCGCTGTTTCCGATCGGCACGCGGATGCGCGCCAATCTGTTCGTCTATCGTGGCTTCGACGATCCCTGGCTGCGTGAGCTGCGCCGCGCGCCAGCCGAGACGCTGAACGTCGCGCTGCCACGGCTCAAGCGCATCACCGGCCCATTCGACATTCCCGGTGAGCTGAAAATCCGCCCGGTCGATCTCTATGTGAACGATGCAAGCGGTCAGCCCGGCCTCGTGCTGGTGGGCGATGCTTTCTCGACCTCCTGCCCCGCCGCCGGCACCGGCTGCGACAAGGTCTTCACCGACGTCGAGCGGCTCTGCAACGTCTACATCCCGCAGTGGCTGGCCTCCGAGGGGATGGACACAAGCAAGATCGCCGCCTTCTACGCAGATCCGGTCAAGCGGGAGTGCGACGAATGGTCGGCGGCGAAGGCGTTCGACTTCCGCTCGGTCTCGATTGCGACAAGCCCCTACTGGACGGCGCAGCGCTGGGCACGCTTCATTGCCTGGTCGGTTCAGGGGCTATTGCGGCCGCTTGGAGGCGCAGTTCATCTGGAGCCGAACTTCCTCGGTCACTCCTCCTCGTCGTCCTCATCATCCTCGTCGAGGTCGTCTCCATCCTCGTCGCTGTCCTCGTCGACGTGAGCCGCCGCGCCATGCGGCTGGTGGGTCTGGTCGTTCCACAGCTTGCGATAGGTGCCATTCGTGGCCAGCAGTTCGGCATGCGAGCCGCGCTCGATCGCCCTGCCCCCTGAAATCACGATGATCTCGTCCATCTCGACCACCGAGGACAGACGGTGGGTCGACCAGATCATGGTGCGGCCCTTGGCGACCTTCAGCAGCGTGCGGTTGATCGCGGCTTCCGTGGTCTGGTCGAGTGCCGAGGTGGCTTCGTCCAGCAGCAGCACGGAGGGATTACGGATGACCGCGCGCGCGATCGCGATACGCTGGCGCTGGCCGCCCGACAAGGTATCGCCGCGCTCGCCCACCGGCGTGTCGTATCGCTGCGGCAGGCTCATGATGTAGCGGTGGATCTCGGCCTTCCTGGCCGCCTCCTCCACCTCCTCGTCGGTCGCGCCCTCCTTGCCGAGCCGGATGTTCTCGCGGATCGACATGTTGAACAGCATGTTCTCCTGGAACACCACCGCCATGCTCCGGCGCAGCGAATCCAGCGTCACCTTGCGGACGTCGACGCCGTCGATGGTGACGCGGCCCTCGTCCGGTACGTAGAGCCGCAGGATCAGGTTCAGCAGCGTGCTCTTGCCGGAGCCCGAGGGGCCGACGATGGCGATGCGCTTGCCGACATTGAGCTTGAGGCTGAGATTGTCCAGCACCGGCGTCTGGCTGCCTTGGTACTGGAACGACACGTGGTCGAAGGTGATGTCGTTGGTGATGCGCGGCAGGTCGGGCGCGCCGGCACGATCGGCGCTGCGCGTGGGCTCGTCGAGCAGTTCCTGCATGTGACGGATCGCGGCTGCCGAGGAGATCGACACGGGAATGAAATGCATCACATGGGCGATGTTGTAGGACACCTCCCAGAACGCGCTCTCGAAGGTGACGAAGGTGCCGATGGTGATCTGGCCCTTGGTCGCCAGATACGCGCCGATCGCGAGCACGACGATATGCAAGAGCAGCACCGAGATGGTGACCGTCCGCTCCACCATGGTCGACAGGAACGCCGCCGAGGCCATCCTGTTTCGTGTCTCGTCGTTACGGAACTTGAAGAAGCCGAACATCCGGCGTTGCAGGCTGAAAGCCTTGATCACGGCCTGCGCCGCCACGTTCTCCTGCACCATGCCGAGCAGCGCGGACTCGTTGAGCTTCTGCTCGTAGTTCGCCTGAACAGCCTTCGGCGTGAGCATGCGCGGACCGATCAGCGTGATCGGAAACACCAGCAGCGCAACCACCGCGAGCTGCCAGTTCAGGAACACCATCAGGATGATCCCCGCGATCAACTCCAGGAACGGCAGTGCCGCGCTGTTGGCAAAGGTCTTGACCGAGCCCTCGAAGGCCGCGAGGTCGACGGAGAAGCGCGACAGGATTTCGCCGCGCTTGGTGCGGCCGAAATAGGCCGCCGGCAGGTCCTGGACATGCTCGAACAGCCGTTTGCGGACGTCGGAGATGATGCAGGCCGCGAGCCGCGCATCCCAGCGCTCGTACCAGATCGCGACGATCGAGGTGAAGATGCCGGCGACCGCGAGCACGCCGAGGATCTTGTACAGCGCCTGGAAATCCTCCTCGCCGAGCGCATCGTCGATCAGGAACTTCAGGCTGAGTGGCATGATGACATTGAACAGGGTCTCGACGAAGACGCCGAACGCCACGAATGACAGCATCCGCTTGTAGTTCGTCAGATAAGGTTTGACGAAACCCAGGATGGTCGCGAGCGCGCCGGCGGCTTCGCGCGCGGTAAAGACGACGAGATCCTCGTCCTCATCGTCGTCATCGAGCTCCAGCTCGTCATCCTCCTCTTCTTCATCGTCCTCGTCTCCTTCGATATCCGGCTTGGCAGTGGAGGCGAGCTTGTCGTCGAGCTCGGCCGCGTCTTCCGCGGCAAGCTTCTGGTTGTCGGGCGAGAGAGGCTTGGATGCCATGAAACCAACCGATGCTGACGGCCGGCATGACCGCAGAGAAAGCAGAAAATAGCGGCAACCGCCATTGCACCGATTCTATGCGATCAAGATGAATTCGGCAAAACAATTGGCGAAGGCGCCCGCTCGAAGCGGCTAGTCGTCTTCCTCGTCCTCGACCTTGTCGAAAAAGGAATAGCGCAAGGAGTCGGCGTCGGCATACCACTGACCCGGGCCCTTGTTGGCGGCGAGCGTCGCCTCCCAGAGCGCGTCGCTGCAGTCCTTGCGGTGCATCGACAGGTCGAAGCCGTTGCCGAAGAACAGCTCGGACCATTCCCACCAGGTGCCGAGCTTCTTGACACCGCGCAACAGGTCATAGCGGTCGATCACCACTGAAGCCATGTCCGAGGTGATCGAGCCGAACACGAGGCCGGTCTTGACCACGCGGTTCAGCTCCCGGATCGCGCGGACCACCTGCTTCGGGGAAACGTGGCAGAGGCTGGTCTCGAACACGAAATCGAACGCGCCGTTCTTGAACGGCATGTCGGTGATCGAGCCGAGCTTGTTGTATTTCTTCAGCGCCTTCGGCGTTTTGGCGTGGATGGCGCGGTTGTTCTCGATGCCGAAGGCGTCGATGCCGCGATCGCGCAGCGCACCGACCAGCTCACCGCTGGCCGAGCCCGCGACCAATAGCTTGGCGCCCTCGGTCTTGCCCCAGACGATGCCGATCAGCTTGGCCAGGTAATCGGGATCGGTGAAGTGACGCCACGCCTCGCCGTAGGGGCCGAGGCCGCGATAGTTCTCGAAATACTCGCGATCGACCTTGTCGGAGAGCGGCTTGTCGTCCTGCGCGCGCTCGCGGCGCAGGCGCATCATCTCGGTCAGGATGATGTCGGTCGCCGCGTCGGAGGAATCGAGCAGGCCATTCAGCGTCGAGTCGAACAGATAGTCGCCGACCACCACGATGCCGGGGTGCTCCTTCGGCTCGGGCCGGTGATTGGTCATGACGTCGCGCACGGGCAGACCGCCCGGAATCGCGTTCACCGACGACAGCCAGCGGTGGATCTTGCCTTCCATGCAATGCGCGCGCGCGTCGCCGAGCGAGGCCGGCAGCGATTTCAGCGCGGCATCGATCAGCTCCTGGTCCGACAAATTGGCGAAGGCCAGCGCATCGGAGCCGGGAATCAGCCAGTTCAAGACGCCGTGCTTGCCGACGTCGTGGCGCGCGCCCTCGTTGTAGACGCAGCAGCCACCGAAGGCCTCCGACATGAACCACGCGCCGACGATCTTGTCGCCCCAGAACGGCGTGTCGAACAGGATCGAGACGCGGAGGTAGTGCGCGGGACGGTCGAAGTAGGAGACGTGCTTGACCATCGACTTGCGGAGCTGCTCGCCTTCCCAGCCGACGGTGGAAAGCCAGGAATGCGGCAGGCACATCAGCACGAGATCGAAGTCCCGCGTCTCCGGTCCCTTGCCGTTCATCATCTTGAGCTGGTAGCGGCCGGTCGTCGCCTTGCCGACGGTGAGCACGCGGTGATTGAGCTGGATATTGGCGTTGACCTCCGACTGCAGGCATTCGATCAGCTGCTCGTTGCCGTTCTGGATGGAATAGAGGCCGATATAGCCGTCGACATCCATCAGATAGTTCTTGAGCGCGTTGAGGCCGTTGGTGTTGTGACTCTCGGTAGCGAGGTCCGAGCGCGCCATCACCTTGAAGAAGCGCTTTGCTGTTTCGTCCTCGACCTCCTCGTCGAGCACCTGCTCGGCGGTCTTGTAGGCCCAGGGGTTCTCGTTGTCGTGCGCGCCGACGCCCTCGTAATATTCGATCGGCGTCATTGCCTCGGCGCAGCGCTTGCGGAACGCTTCGATCGCGTCCGCGGTCTTGGCGCCGTATTTGCGGCGCATGCCCGGCACGTCGTCGAGGAGTTCGCCGCCGAACTGCACCTGTTCGGCATCCATGGGAATGGTCTGTAGTCCGAAATGTTGGATCAGCTCGCGCAGCGGATCCGGCCCGGTCATCGAGTAGTCGTAGATCTCGGCGACGCCGGCCTCGTACATCGCGGGCGCGGAATCGAATTTGCGCGTGACGATCTTGCCGCCGAGCCGGTCGGACGCCTCGTAGATGGTGACGCGGCAGAGGTCCCCGACCTTGCGTTTCAGGTACCAGGCGCTCATCAGCCCACCGGGGCCGCCGCCTACGATTGCGAGGTCAAGCATGTCAGATCCGTGGTCTCCGGCCCTGCCCCTGTCACGGGACCCCACCGGTCTAAACTCCCCTAGCAGAAGCGCTTTTGCGGCTGAAGGAAAGATGAACAAATGTTGATCCTGCACCGCAGCAGGCAAACAAAGCAGCAAAAAGGCCGGCTTCCGCCGGCCTTTTCATTGTTCTCGGTAGTCCTACGGATGAACGATCATTCCGCGGGCGGCAGCGCCATCGGCTCGACTTCCGGCGCGGGCGACACGACGGCCGCCTGCTTCTCGCGCTCGTCGAGGATCATCTTGTCGCGCTTCACGGCGACTTCGCGGATCTTGGCCATGGAGGCGCCGGTGCCTGCCGGGATCAGCCGGCCGACGATGACGTTCTCCTTGAGGCCTTCGAGCGGATCGACCTTGCCGTTGACCGCCGCTTCCGTGAGGACGCGGGTGGTCTCCTGGAACGAGGCCGCCGAGAAGAAGGAGCGGGTCTGAAGGCTCGCCTTGGTGATGCCGAGCAGAACCGGCGTCGCCGTGGCGATCTTCTTGCCCTCTTCCTTGGCCTTCGCGTTGATCTGGTCGAACTCGATCTTGTCGATCTGCTCGCCCGAGATCATGTCCGTGTCGCCCTGGTCGGTGACTTCCACCTTCTGGAGCATCTGACGGACGATCACCTCGATGTGCTTGTCGTTGATGAGCACGCCCTGGAGCCGGTAGACTTCCTGGATCTCGTTGACCAGATAGGCCGCGAGTTCCTCGATGCCCTTGACCGCCAGAATGTCGTGCGGCGCCGGATTGCCTTCCACGATGAAGTCGCCCTTTTCGACGACGTCGCCGTCCTGAAGGTGGATGTGCTTGCCCTTCGGGATCAGGTACTCGCGTGCCTCTTCGGTCTTGTCCATCGGCTCGATCGAGATGCGACGCTTGTTCTTGTAGTCGCGCCCAAACCGGATGGTGCCCGCGATTTCGGCGATGATCGCCGCATCCTTCGGACGCCGTGCCTCGAACAATTCCGCCACCCGCGGCAGACCGCCGGTGATGTCACGCGTCTTGGCGCTTTCGGTCGAGACACGGGCGAGGATGTCGCCCGCCTGGACCTTGGCTCCGATGTCGACCGACAGAATGGCGTCGACCGACAGCATGTAGCGAGCATCGCCGCCACGGGCGAGCTTGAGCACCTTGCCGTCCTTGCCCTTGATCACGATAGCCGGACGCAGGTCCGCGCCGCCGCGCATCGAGCGCCAGTCGATGACCACGCGCTTGGCGATACCGGTGGCCTCGTCGAGCGTTTCCGAGATCGACTGTCCCTCGACCAGATCCTCGAAGCCGATGGTGCCTTCGACCTCGGTGAGGAGCGGACGGGTGTAGGGATCCCACTCGACGATACGCTGGCCGCGCTTGACCATGTCGCCCTCGTCGATGTGCAGGCGCGAACCGTACTGAATACGGTGCGTCGCACGCTCGGTGCCGTCGGCATCGACGATCGCGATCACCATGTTGCGGACCATTGCGACCAGGTGGCCGTCGCTGTTGCGGGCGATGGCCTTGTTCCTGATCACGATCTTGCCGTCGAAGTTGGATTCGACGAACGACTGCTCGTTGAGCTGCGCCGCACCACCGATGTGGAAGGTGCGCATGGTCAGCTGGGTGCCGGGCTCGCCGATCGACTGCGCCGCGATGACGCCGACGGCTTCGCCGTGGTTGACCGGCGTACCGCGGGCGAGGTCGCGTCCGTAGCACATGCCGCAGATGCCGTTGACGAGCTCGCAGGTCAGAGCCGAACGGATCTTCACCTCCTGCACGCCACCCTGATGGATGGCATCCAGATGGCTCTCTTCCATCAGCGTACCGCGCTTGAAGATCACCTTGCCCGAGCTGTCACGCACGTCTTCGCAGGCCGTGCGGCCCAGGATGCGCGAGCCGAGCGAGGCGACCACGGTGCCGGCATCGACGATGGCGCGCATCTTGATGCCGAGCTTGGTGCCGCAGTCGTTCTGCGTGATGATGCAGTCCTGCGCGACGTCGACCAGACGACGGGTCAGATAGCCGGAGTTCGCGGTCTTCAACGCGGTGTCCGCGAGACCCTTACGGGCGCCGTGGGTCGAGTTGAAGTACTCGAGCACCGAGAGGCCTTCCTTGAAGTTCGAGATGATCGGCGTCTCGATGATCTCACCCGACGGCTTGGCCATCAGGCCGCGCATGCCGGCGAGCTGGCGCATCTGGGCCGGCGAACCGCGGGCACCGGAGTGAGCCATCATGTAGATCGAGTTGATGTCGGCATCCGCCCCGCTCGCCGTCTTCTTGGTCGAGGAGATCTCCTTCATCATAGCCTTGGCGATTTCTTCCGTGGCCTTCGACCAGGCGTCGACGACCTTGTTGTACTTCTCGCCATGGGTGATCAGGCCGTCGTTGTACTGCTGCTCGAAATCCTTCGCCAGCGTACGGGTGGTGTCGACGATCTTCCACTTGGAGTGCGGCACGACCATGTCGTCCTTGCCGAACGAGATGCCGGCCTTGAACGCGTTGTAGAAGCCGAGCGCCATGATGCGGTCGCAGAAGATCACCGTCTCCTTCTGGCCGCAGTGGCGGTAGACCTGGTCGATGACGCCGGAGATTTCGCGCTTGGTCATCAGCTTGTTGATGATCTCGAACGGAACCCGCGGATTCCGCGGCAGCAGGTTGCCCAGCATGACTCGGCCAGCGGTGGTTTCGATCCAGCGCTTGGAAATCTTGCCGGTCTCGTCAATGCCTTCCCACCGGTACCTGATCTTGGTGTGGAGGTGGATGACCTTCGCGTGCAGTGCGTGCTCGAGCTCAGCCATCTCGCCGAAGATCTTGCCCTCGCCGGGCAGGCCTTCGCGCATGATGGAGACGTAGTAGAGACCGAGCACGATGTCCTGCGACGGCACGATGATCGGCTGGCCGTTCGCCGGATGCAGGATGTTGTTGGTCGACATCATCAGGACGCGCGCTTCCAGCTGCGCCTCAAGCGACAGCGGAACGTGCACGGCCATCTGGTCGCCGTCGAAGTCGGCGTTGAACGCGGCGCAGACCAGCGGATGGAGCTGGATCGCCTTGCCCTCGATCAGCACGGGCTCGAACGCCTGGATGCCGAGGCGATGCAGCGTCGGCGCGCGGTTCAGCAGCACCGGGTGCTCGCGGATGACCTCGTCCAGGATGTCCCAGACCTCGGGCCGTTCCTTCTCGACCAGCTTCTTCGCCTGCTTCACCGTGGTGGACAGGCCCTTGGCATCAAGCCGCGAGTAGATGAACGGCTTGAACAGCTCGAGCGCCATCTTCTTCGGCAGGCCGCACTGATGCAGGCGCAGCTCGGGACCGACCACGATCACCGAACGGCCCGAATAGTCGACGCGCTTGCCGAGCAGGTTCTGACGGAAGCGGCCCTGCTTGCCCTTGAGCATGTCGGCGAGCGACTTCAGCGGACGCTTGTTGGCACCGGTGATAACGCGGCCGCGGCGGCCGTTGTCGAACAGCGCGTCGACGGCCTCCTGAAGCATGCGCTTCTCGTTGCGGATGATGATGTCAGGCGCGCGCAGCTCCATCAGCCGCTTCAAGCGGTTGTTGCGGTTGATGACGCGGCGGTAGAGGTCGTTGAGGTCCGAGGTCGCGAAGCGGCCGCCGTCAAGCGGCACCAGCGGACGCAGGTCCGGCGGGATCACCGGGACCACGGTCATGATCATCCATTCCGGCTTGTTGCCGGAGTGGCGGAACGCTTCCACGATCTTCAGGCGCTTGGCGAGCTTCTTGTGCTTGATGTCGGAGTCGGTCTCCTGCATCTCCGCGCGCAAGGTCAGTTCGAGCTTCTCGAGATCCATGCCCTTGAGCAACTCGCGGATCGCTTCCGCGCCGATCATGGCGGTGAAGGAATCCTGGCCGTACTCGTCCTGCGCCTTCAGATACTCGTCTTCCGACAGCAGCTGACGGTCCTTCAGCGCGGTGAGGCCCGGCTCGAGCACGACGTAGTATTCGAAGTAGAGAATCCGCTCGAGATCCTTGAGCGTCATGTCGAGCAGGAGGCCGATGCGCGAGGGCAGCGACTTCAGGAACCAGATGTGGGCAACGGGGGCTGCGAGCTCGATATGGCCCATGCGCTCGCGCCGGACGCGCGACAGCGTGACCTCGACCGAGCACTTCTCGCAGATGATGCCCTTGTACTTCATGCGCTTGTACTTGCCGCACAAGCACTCGTAGTCCTTGATCGGCCCGAAGATGCGGGCGCAGAACAGGCCGTCGCGCTCGGGCTTGAAGGTACGGTAGTTGATGGTTTCCGGCTTCTTGATCTCGCCGTACGACCAGGACAGAATCTTCTCAGGGCTCGCGATCGAGATCCGGATCTGGTCGAAGACCTGAGCCGGCGTCGTCGGATTAAAGAGATTCATAATTTCTTGGTTCATCGTCTTCTCCTCGCGTGCCGGTCGCCTCCGGCAGCAAATTCGAAAATCACTATGCGGGGCGCCCCGCCCCTCGCGACTCGGGGACTGGGTGCCGATGCCCGGCCGTTCAGGCCGGGCATGAGGGTCGTCTTACTCGGCCGCTTCCGCCGTCCCCGGTCCGACCTTGGAATTGTGCAAGTCGACGTTGAGGCCGAGCGAGCGCATTTCCTTGACCAGCACGTTGAACGATTCCGGAATACCGGCCTCGAAGGTGTCGTCGCCACGCACGATCGCCTCGTACACCTTGGTACGGCCGGCGACGTCGTCCGACTTCACGGTCAGCATTTCCTGGAGCGTGTACGCCGCGCCGTAAGCCTCGAGCGCCCACACTTCCATTTCGCCGAAGCGCTGGCCGCCGAACTGCGCCTTGCCGCCCAGCGGCTGCTGGGTGACGAGCGAGTACGGACCGATCGAACGCGCGTGGATCTTGTCGTCGACGAGATGGTGCAGCTTGAGCATGTAGATGTAGCCCACCGTCACCTTGCGATCGAAGGCATCGCCGGTGCGGCCGTCATAGACGGTCGACTGACCCGAAGCGTCGAGACCGGCAAGCTTCAGCATCTCCTCGATGTCCGCTTCCTTGGCGCCGTCGAACACCGGCGTCGCGATCGGCACGCCGCGGCTCAGATTGTGGCCGAGCTCGATCAACTCGTTGTCGTTGAGCGACTTGATCGTCTCGTCCTCGCCGTAGACCTTCTTCAAGGTTTCCTTCAGCGGCTTGATGTCCTGCCTCGACAGGTAGGCATCGACAGTCTGGCCGATACGCTTGCCGAGGCCGGCACAGGCCCAGCCGAGATGGGTCTCGAGGATCTGTCCAACGTTCATGCGCGAGGGCACGCCGAGCGGATTGAGCACGATGTCGGCATGCGTACCGTCTTCGAGGAACGGCATGTCCTCGATCGGCACGATCTTCGACACCACGCCCTTGTTGCCGTGGCGGCCGGCCATCTTGTCGCCGGGCTGGATCTTGCGCTTCACCGCGACGAAGACCTTGACCATCTTCATCACGCCGGGCGGCAATTCGTCACCGCGCTGAAGCTTTTCGACCTTGTCGAGGAAGCGCTGTTCCAGCCCCTTCTTCGACTCGTCGTACTGCTTCCGCATGGCCTCGATCTCGGCCATCAGCTTGTCGTTCGGCGAAGCGAACAGCCACCACTGCGACTTCGGGTACTCCTCGAGCACCGCACGGGTGATCTTGGTGTCCTTCTTGAAGCCCTTCGGACCGGCGATGCCCTGCCGTCCCTCGAGCAGCTCGGCAAGACGGTTGTAGACGTTGCGGTCCAGAATCGCCTGCTCGTCGTCGCGGTCCTTGGCCAGACGTTCGATCTCTTCCCGCTCGATCGCCAGCGCACGCTCGTCCTTGTCGACGCCGTGACGGTTGAACACGCGCACTTCGACGATGGTGCCCTGCACGCCCGGAGGAACGCGCAGCGAGGTGTCGCGAACGTCGGAAGCCTTTTCACCGAAGATGGCGCGCAGGAGCTTTTCTTCCGGCGTCATCGGGCTTTCGCCCTTCGGAGTGATCTTGCCGACCAGGATGTCGCCGGCGCGCACTTCCGCGCCGATGTACACGATACCGGCTTCGTCGAGGTTCTTCAGCGCTTCTTCCGACACGTTCGGAATGTCGCGGGTGATTTCCTCGGGTCCGAGCTTGGTGTCGCGGGCCATCACCTCGAATTCTTCGATATGAATTGAGGTAAACACGTCTTCCTTCACGATCCGCTCGGAGAGCAGGATCGAGTCTTCGAAGTTGTAGCCGTTCCACGGCATGAACGCGACCAGCACGTTGCGGCCGAGCGCGAGCTCACCGAGATCGGTCGACGGGCCGTCGGCGATGATGTCGCCCTTCTTGACGATGTCGCCGACCTTCACCAGCGGACGCTGGTTGATGCAGGTCGACTGGTTCGAGCGCTGGTACTTCATCAGCCGGTAGATATCGACGCCCGACTTGGTCGGATCGAGATCTTCCGTGGCGCGGATGACGACACGGGTTGCGTCGATCTGGTCGATCACGCCCGAACGGCGCGCTGCGATCGCAGCACCCGAGTCACGCGCAACCACGCCTTCCATGCCGGTGCCGACGAACGGCGCCTCGGCGCGAACCAGCGGCACCGCCTGGCGCTGCATGTTCGAGCCCATCAGCGCGCGGTTGGCGTCGTCGTTCTCGAGGAACGGGATCAGCGCGGCTGCGACCGAAACGAGCTGCTTCGGCGACACGTCCATGTAGTCGACCTTGTCCGGGGTCACCGGCAAGACTTCGCCGGCGTGACGGCAGACCACGAGATCTTCGGTGAAGCGGCCCTTCGGATCGAGCGGCACGTTGGCCTGCGCGACCGTGTAGCGGCCCTCTTCCATCGCCGAGAGGTACACGACCTCGTCGGTGACGCGGCCGTCCTTGACCTTGCGGTAAGGCGTCTCGACGAAGCCGTACTTGTTCACGCGCGCGAAGGTCGCGAGCGAGTTGATCAGGCCGATGTTCGGACCTTCCGGCGTCTCGATCGGGCAGATGCGGCCGTAATGCGTCGGATGCACGTCGCGCACCTCGAAGCCGGCGCGCTCGCGGGTCAGACCGCCCGGTCCAAGCGCCGAGAGACGGCGCTTGTGGGTGATCTCCGACAGCGGGTTGGTCTGGTCCATGAACTGCGAGAGCTGCGAGGAGCCGAAGAACTCGCGCACGGCGGCGGCCGCCGGCTTCGCGTTGATCAGGTCCTGCGGCATGACCGTGTCGATGTCGACCGAGGACATGCGCTCCTTGATCGCGCGCTCCATGCGGAGCAAGCCGATGCGGTACTGGTTCTCCATGAGCTCGCCGACCGAACGCACACGGCGGTTGCCGAGATGGTCGATGTCGTCGATCTCGCCCTTGCCGTCGCGCAAATCCACCAGCGTCTTGATGACGGAGAGGATGTCTTCCTTGCGCAGCGTGCGCTGGGTGTCGGGCGCATCGAGGTCGAGGCGCATGTTCATCTTGACGCGGCCGACCGCTGAGAGGTCGTAACGCTCGGCGTCGAAGAACAGCGACTGGAACATCGCCTGCGCCGAATCCAACGTCGGCGGCTCGCCCGGACGCATCACGCGGTAGATGTCGAACAGCGCGTCCTCGCGCGTCATGTTCTTGTCGGCCGAGAGCGTGTTGCGGATGTAGGCGCCGACATTGACGTGGTCGATGTCGAGCAGCGGCAGTTCCTTGTAGCCGTGCTCGTTGAGAGCCTTCATCGACTTGTCGGTGATCTCTTCACCGGCTTCCGCGTGGATCTCGCCGGTCTTCGGATTGACGAGGTCCTCGGCGATGTAGTTGCCGACGAGCTCCGCATCCGACAGGCGCAGCGCCTTGAGGCCCTTCTCCTGCATCTGGCGCGCACCGCGCACGGTGAGCTTCTTGCCGGCCTCGAGCACGACCTTGCCGGTATCGGCATCGATCAGGTCGTTGATGGTCGAGTAGCCGCGGAAACGATTGGCGTCGAACGGAACACGCCAGCCTTCCTTGATCCGCTTGTACTGGATCTTCTTGTAGAAGGTGCTGAGGATCGCCTCGCCGTCGAGGCCGAGCGCGAACATCAGCGACGTCACCGGAAGCTTGCGGCGACGGTCGATACGCGCATAGACGATGTCCTTGGCATCGAACTCGATGTCGAGCCAGGAGCCGCGATACGGGATCACGCGGGCGGCGAACAGCAGCTTGCCCGAGGAATGGGTCTTGCCCTTGTCGTGGTCGAAGAACACGCCGGGCGAACGGTGCATCTGCGAGACGATGACGCGCTCGGTGCCGTTGACGATGAAGGTGCCGTTCATCGTCATGAGCGGGATGTCGCCCATGTAGACGTCCTGCTCCTTGATGTCCTTGACCGACTTCGCGCCGGTTTCCTCGTCGATATCGAACACGATGAGGCGCAGCGTCACCTTGAGGGGCGCGGCGAAGGTCATGCCGCGCTGGCGGCACTCGTCGACGTCGTATTTCGGCGGCTCGAACTCGTAGCGGACGAATTCCAGCATCGAGGTGCCCGAGAAGTCAGAGATCGGGAACACCGAGCGGAACACTGCCTGCAAGCCCTCATCGGACCGCCCGCCCTGGGGCTCGTCGACCATCAGGAACTGGTCATAGGATGCCTTCTGAACCTCGATGAGGTTCGGCATCTCGGCAACTTCCTTGATGTGTCCGAAGAACTTGCGAACGCGTTTGCGACCGGTGAATGTCTGCTGCGCCATCGTGGCCTCTCATTTTCGGCGCCCGATCTGGGCGCGCCGTCCGGAACGCGGCTACCGCCGCTCCCCGGGTTGAATTTTTCGAACCCGCTTTGGAGGACCGGAGACTCAGTTTCAGGTAGGAATGTCCTGAATCTGTTCTTCAGACCTTCAAAACGCAAAACGACGCGCGGGGCGCAGTAGCGCGCCCGCCCGTCACAACCATTCTCTTCACGGACTGCAAAAGCCCGAAATAGCTTGCTCTCCCAACGGCTTACAGGGAAATCCGGCACCCCTGCCCACCGCGCTTTCGTGCTGTCGACCCGATATGGGACGACAGTAGTGCAGATTCGAGGGGTAAAGCCTCACATCCCCACACTTTTTCGTGTTCGACCTGCGTCGGGCTGTTCCGTCGCACGCCTTTTGCATCTGGCCCATCCTTTCGGGGAGTGGACCGAGATCCCGGTTTCGCTGATGCTCACCGGGATCTCGTATCAGTAAGCGTTGCTTACTTGAGCTCGACCTTCGCGCCAGCCTTCTCGAGCTGGGCCTTGAGCTTCTCGGCTTCGTCCTTGTTCACGCCTTCCTTGACAGGCTTCGGCGCGCCCTCGACGAGGTCCTTTGCTTCCTTCAGGCCCAGGCCGGTGATGGCGCGGACTTCCTTGATGACCTCGATCTTCTTGTCGCCGGCGGCGGCAAGAACGACCGTGAACTCGGTCTTCTCTTCAACCGGAGCGGCGGCAGCGCCACCACCAGCCGGACCGGCCACGGCGACAGCCGCGGCAGCCGAAACGCCCCACTTCTCTTCGAGGAGCTTCGCGAGTTCGGCAGCTTCGAGCACGGTGAGGCCCGAGAGGTCGTCAACGATCTTCTGCAAGTCAGCCATTGTTCAGTTTCCTTGAATGTAATCTAGTTCGGGTTTGAGTTTTGCGAAGGGCGTCAGGCCGCTTCGCTCTTTGAGGCATAAGCCTGGATGACGCGCGCGAGCTTGCCCGCGGGCGCATTGGCGAGCTGAGCGATCTTGGTCGCCGGGGCCACAAGAAGGCCGACGATCTTGGCGCGCAGTTCGTCAAGCGACGGCAGCGAGGCAAGTGCCTTCACGCCGTCGACATTCAGGACGGTCGTTCCCATCGAGCCGCCAATGATGACGAACTTTTCGTTCGCCTTGGCGAATTCGACGGCGACCTTTGGCGCCGCTACCGGATCGTCCGAAGTGGCGATCACGGTCGGTCCCTTCAACATGGAACCGATGGCAACGACGTCAGTGCCTTCAAGAGCAATTTTGGCGAGACGGTTCTTCGAGACCTTCACCGAGGCGCCAGCCTGCTTCATCTGCATGCGCAGCTTCTGCATCTGGACAACGGTCAGGCCGGAATATTGGGCAACGACCGCGACGCTCGTGGCCTTGAAGATGCCATTGAGCTGTTCGACCGCTTCCTTTTTTGCCGCTCGTTCCACAGCAAGCTCTTTCCGGTTGGCGGTCATCGCGAGAAACGGGACCACCGGGTTGCACCCATCGTCCCACCCAAAACCTGAACCTCTGGGCCAAAACCCTTCGGACACGCGCCGGGCGAGACGACAATTCAAAGCCTGCCCTCCGGGAGCCCATTGGAGCCCACGGCGTGTCGAGGTCCGAACCAAACCCATTCCGCAGCCAACCCTAAGGTGGACACGAAGTGAAATCCGGTCTTCACCCGTCTATGCAGGCCATGCGATTAAGCCGTTGAGAAATCGAGATTCCCCGCGGGCGCCTGCAGTCTTGGACAGGACAAGGCCAGCCGGCGAACCGCCCGACCCCTGCCCGCATTCCACCATCCGACGGGTTTTCCTTCCTTTTCCGGCAAATCCTTGCGGACGTCCTGAAAAGGAATGATCTCCTGTCGTATCGGGTTTTTCGGAATGCGTGCACGAACGCGCCAGCCAAGGCCGGTACGTCCGGAAGCGGTTCTTTAACCGCTCAGGGCCTGCTTGCCAAGAGCAAAATTCACACCAGTTCCAATCCGTTGCCGCTGGCGCTTGACCCGGGCCGACAAGGGCCGATTCAGGCTCATTTGACCCCATAAGGCAGCGGCTTGCCCTCGAAAAACGCGGTCAGGTTCGCCAGCACACAAATCTGCATGGCAACATGCGATTCGAGGGTATGGCCGCCGATATGGGGGGCGAACACCACATTGGGCAGCGCCGTCAGCGCGTCTGGCGCGTGCGGTTCCTTGTCGTAGACGTCGAGACCCGCGCCGGCGATGGTCTTCTCGGTGAGAGCCGTCACCAGGGCAGTCTCGTCGATCACCGAGCCGCGGGAGATGTTGACGACGTAGCCGTCCGCCCCGAGCCGCTTGAGGATATCGGCGCTGACGGCGTGCTGGGTCTCGGCCCCTGCCCGGACCGCGATCATCAGCACGCTGCTCCAGTCGGCGAGCGCCTCCAGCGTCGGGAAATATTGATACGGCAGATCGTGTTTGCTGCGGCTGAAATAGCCGATTTCGCTCTCGAAGGCGGCGCAGCGCGCCGCGATCTTGCGGCCGATCTCGCCCATGCCGTAGACGCCGATGCGGCGGCCGGGCATGCCGGCCTGCGGGCGCATCATCGGCGACTGCTTTGAGGCAGCCCAATCGCCGCTGCGGACATATTGGTCGGCAACCAGGATCCGTCGCGTCGTCGCCAGCATCAAGGTCATCGCGATATCGGCGACCGAGGCCGCATTGGCGCCGGGGCTGTGGCCGACCGCAATGTTGCGCGCGGCGGCGGCCTTCAGATCGACGCCGTCATAACCGGTGCCGTAGCAGACGATGGTGCCGAGCTTTGGAAACAGGTCCATCGCCTCCGCGCCGAGCGGCGTGCCGCCCGCGGTGAGCACCGCGCGGATGCCACCGAGCTCGTCGGCCGAAAACACCTCGCGCGCCGGCTTGCCGCCGGTGTCGAGCAGCTCGAACCGCTCGGCGAAGCGCGCCATCATCGTTTTGGGAAAGCGCGAGTAGATCAGGACCTTGTCAGTCATTGTTCTTGTTTCCAGTGAACACCGTCACAAACGACGAGGGGCGGAATCGGTTGCCCAATTCCGCCCCTCGCCTCATGCATTTACAAACCCTAGCCGAGAATGGTGCCCGGTTCGACCTTCACGCCGGGGCCCATCGACGAGGACACCGCAACGCGCTGGATGTAGGTGCCCTTGGAACCAGCCGGCTTGGCCTTGGAGACAGCGTCAGCCAGGGCCTTGATGTTCTCGACCAGCTTCTCCTCGGAGAACGAGGCCTTGCCGACGCCGGCCTGCAGGATGCCGGCCTTCTCGACACGGAACTCGACCGAGCCGCCCTTGGCACCCTTCACCGCGCCAGTGACGTCCATGGTCACAGTGCCGATCTTTGGGTTCGGCATCAGGCCGCGCGGGCCCAGCACCTTACCGAGACGGCCGACCAGCGGCATCATGTCGGGGGTCGCGATACAACGATCGAAATCGATCGTGCCGTTCTGCACCTTTTCGACCAGGTCTTCGGCGCCGACGACGTCGGCACCCGCAGCCTTGGCTTCATCAGCCTTGGCGCCGCGGGCGAACACGCCGACGCGGAGCGTACGGCCGGTGCCGTTCGGCAGGGTCACGACGCCGCGGACCATCTGGTCGGCGTGACGCGGATCGACGCCGAGATTGATCGCGACCTCGATGGTCTCGTCGAACTTCGCTTTCGCGCGTTCCTTGACCATCTTGATGGCGTCCGCGAGCGGGTAAAGCTTTTCGCGATCAACACCTTCGCGGGCTTTGTTCAAACGCTTTCCGATTGCCATGACCGCTTACCCTGCCACTTCCAGACCCATCGAGCGGGCAGAGCCCTCGACCATCTTCATGGCCGATTCGATGGTATCGCAATTGAGATCCTTCATCTTCTTCTCGGCGATCTCGCGCACTTGCGCCTTGGTCACCGCGCCGGCCTTGTCGCGGCCCGGCGCCTTCGAGCCGGACTGGATCTTGGCAGCCTGTTTGAGGAAGAAGGACATCGGCGGCGTCTTCATCTCGAAGGTGAAGGAACGGTCCGCATAGATGGTGATGACCACCGGGATGGGGGTGTTCTTCTCTTCCTTCTGGGTCTGGGCGTTGAACGCCTTGCAGAACTCCATAATGTTGAGACCGCGCTGACCGAGCGCGGGACCGATCGGGGGCGAAGGATTCGCCGCACCGGCCGGGACCTGAAGCTTCAGGTATCCGGTCACTTTCTTTGCCATGTATCACTCCTGTTGGGCCGGCCTGGACCGGCGGTTTCAGGTTCGTGGTCTGGGTCGGATGCGGCTGGCAACCGCCCTCTCCCTCCCACGGCCTCTTGTTGCGTGAGACCGAAGTCTCACGCCTACCCGATCAGATCTTCTCGACCTGACCGAATTCCAGTTCGACCGGCGTGGCGCGGCCGAAGATCGACACCGCGACCTTCACGCGCGAGCGCGCCTCGTCGATTTCCTCGACGACACCCGAGAACGAGGCGAACGGGCCGTCGGCCACGCGCACGTTCTCGCCGATCTCGAACGACACCGACGCCTTCGGCCGTTCCACGCCCTCCTGCACCTGGTGCAGGATGCGCATGGCCTCGGCTTCCGAGATCGGCATCGGCTTGTTTTCCGCGCCGAGGAAGCCGGTCACCTTCGGCGTGTTCTTGATCAGATGAAACGCCTCGTCGGTCAGCTTCATCTTCACCAGCACGTAGCCCGGAAAGAACTTGCGCTCGGCGTCGATCTTGCGGCCGCGGCGCACTTCCGTGACCTTCTCGGTCGGAACCAGCACCAGCTCGAACAGCTCCTCGAGCCCACGCTGCTTGGCCTGCTCGCGGATCGATTCGGCGACCTTCTTCTCGAAGTTCGAATAGGCGTGGACGATGTACCAGCGCTTGTCAGACAATTGAGCCGTTGCTGTTGCCATCAGTGGATGCCCAGAAGGAAGGTGATGAGGTAACGGATGACCTGGTCGGCGGCGAAGAAGAAGATCGAGGCCACGGCGACCATGACGAACACCATGATGGTGGTGATGGTCGTCTCACGGCGGGTCGGCCAGGTGACCTTGGCGGTCTCCGAGCGCACTTCCTGCAAGAACTTGAACGGGCTGACTGCCATCGTTTGATGTCCAACGTCCGTCGACAGACGCGAATGAATTTCAGGGATCCGAACAGCCGCCGTTGGCCCAGCCCTCTGTCTCGAAGGATGAGCCGGAATCCGGGCTCGATTGTTCGGGGATTTCAAAGCCGCGCCGGAGATCCGCGTCTAACGGGCCGGCTGCGAGTGGGCGGTATCTACTGCGGATGGGAGCAAAGGTCAAGATCGAGAGGGTGCCAGCGGGTAAACCGGCCTCCGCGGGCGACCGAGCAGAGACCATGCCGATCAAGGGCTTATCGGCCGCCTGCAAAGCGCGGTCCCATGCCCTCCGCCGGTTCTTTGCAGAACGACACCCTGGGTCCCCCTCTCCTGGGACCCCTTCTAGCGACCTGGGGCGGTCAATCGGCCCGATCGATCGTCGAGATGCCCGGCAACGGCACAACGAACTTTCCGCCATCGGCGAAATAGCGGGCATGCTTGGCCCGGATCGGATCCACGTAGCGCCAGGCGAAAACGACGACGAATGCCGGCTTGCGCTCGTAAAGGGCGGCGGGCGACAGGATCGGGATGTCGTAGCCCGGGCCGGCCATCACGTTCCCCTTCTTGGGGTCGTCGTCCACCAGGAAGTCGATCTTCGTCTCCAGGCCGAACTGCGGCAGCAGGGTCGTGGTACCGACAGACACGCCGTAGCCGGCCACGAGTTGACCGCGCGCATGGGCGGCATCGGCCATCGCGACCAACTCGTCGCGGATGGCGGCGATCCTCCGCGCATAGGGCACATAGTAGGTGGGCTGGTCGACGCCGAGCCGGTCTTCCTCGCCGATGAAGCGCGCGACCTCCGCGGAAGGCTTCTTCGGGCCGCCGGCACGCTGCACCGTCACGCGGATAGAGCCGCCCTTGGTCTCGATGTGCTGGACGTCGATCACTTCCATGCCGAGCCGCGCGAAGAAGCGCGTCAGCGGCTTGATGTTAAAATACGACAGATGCTCGTGATAGACGGTGTCGAGGAGGTTCTTCTCAGTGACGTCGACGCCGTACTGCGTTTCGAAAACGAACAGCCCGTCCGGCGCCAGCACGTCGCGGACCCCGATCACCAGCGGATCAAGATTGTCGACATTGGCGATCATGTTGTTGGCGATCACGACGCTCGCCACACCGTGGCTTTGTAGAATGCGATGACCGATGGCATCGGTGAAGAAATCGCCGATGGTCTCGATCCCCGCTTCCGTCGCCCGCCGTGCGATGTCGACGGCGGGATCGACACCCAGCACCCGCATGCCGCGCTCCCTAAAGAAGCCGAGCAGCGATCCGTCATTGCTGCCGAGTTCGACGACCAGCGAGCCCGGCGCGATGGCGAAACGGCTGACGACGTCGTTGGCATAGCCCGCGAAATGCTCCCGCAGGCCGAGCGAGAGCGAGGTGGTGTAAACGTAGTTGCGGTACTGGATCTCGGGATTGCCGACATGGAGAATTTGGAGATGGCCGCAGTCTGCGCACAGGTGCAGCGCCATCGGCACAGCGGCGCGAAAGACGGGATCGTCGACGCTGGCGTTCGGCACCTGGAAGTTCGGCGTGCCGATGGGCATGCCTGCCATCGGGACGACCAGCTCTTGCTTGTCCGAATGACAGAGGCGGCAGGTATGCCGGACGTAGAACAGGTTTTTCATCGTGGGACCGGAAAACGGAGACATGCGGGCGGATGAGGCAATCTCACCCCGTGAAGATCAGATCGACAGCATTGGTCAAGAGACTCAAGGGTGGCGCGCCCAATGTACACCGGCACGGCGATCGACAGCAGCAGCTTCACCGAAAATAGGCCGCCTGCTTCAATCGCGACTGCATTCCCGCCTCAGGATGCCGGATATTCCGCGCGACCGATGACGAGGTCGATCGCGGCCATCATCCAGAACTGGTGCGTGGTCTCGACGATGTTGTAGCTGCGGCTATCGACGTAAAAATCGACGTCGCCGAGATTGCGCAGCGGATTGTCCGCATTCATGCCCGACAGCGTGATCACGTCGAGCTTCATCGTCCGCGCCTGCGCGACCGCATTGAGGATGTTCTTCGAGCGCCCCGACGAGCTGATCGCGACGAGGCAATCGCCGGCGCGAGCGCTCAGCCGCACCGCATGCGCGAGCCAATCCTCGAAACCGTAATCATTGGCAAGGCACGACATCATGCTGGCATCGCTGAAGCAGAGTGCGGGCACTGATGCGTTCTTCGCCAGATCGATAGCGAGATGCGAAGCGATGCCGGCCGAGCCGCCATTGCCGATGAAGATGATGCGACTGCCCTGCTCTCGCGCGCGCAACCAGGTGGCGCGGGTAGCGGAAATCCTGGCGAAAACCCCGTCGTCAACCGCAGTCGCGCGATGGAGGCGCGCCACATAATCGTCGAGGAAAGCCTTGTGATCGGGATCGACGGACTCGGCAGGCATGGGCTCGCGGCTCGACGGCGACATGACGCCCTGATACCGGCTATCACCAGCGATTGCAAAGGTATAATACCTGCAGAGTGTACTAGCAGCCGATTCGGTTTCCGACTCCACTCAACATTGGCGAGCCTGTTTCGCTGGGCATTCGCATCACGGATGTTCCCCATGAAATGCATCGTTACCGGTGGCGCGGGCTTCATCGGCAGTCACCTCGTCGATCGTCTCCTCGACGATGGGCACGAGGTCATCGCGCTCGATAATTTCGTGATCGGACGCGCCGAAAATCTCGCCTCGCGCGCCGATTCGAGTCGACTGAAGATGGTGCGGGCCGACGTCACCGAGCTCGAATCTATCAAGCCGCATTTCGACGGCATCGACTGGGTCTTCCATCTCGCCGCGCTGGCCGACATCGTTCCCTCGATCGAATCCCCGATCCCGTATCACCGCGCCAATGTCGACGGCACGGTCAACGTTCTCGAGGCTGCACGGCAGGCGGGCGTCAGCCGCTTCGTCTATGCCGCGTCGTCGTCCTGCTACGGAATTCCCGACGTCTATCCGACGCCGGAAAGCGCCGAGATCCGGCCGATGTATCCCTATGCGCTCACCAAGAATCTCGGCGAGCAGTGCGTCACGCACTGGTGCCAGGTCTACAAGCTGCCCGCGGTCGCGCTGCGCCTGTTCAACGTCTACGGGCCGCGCCATCGCACCACGGGCACCTACGGCGCCGTGTTCGGTGTGTTCATGGCGCAGAAACTCGCCGGCAAGCCCTTCACGGTGGTCGGCGATGGCGAGCAGACCCGCGACTTCACCTTCGTCAGCGATGTCGCCGACGCCTTCGTGACCGCAGCGCGGTCCGAGGTCTCGAACGAAGTTTTCAACGTCGGCTCCGACAACACCTACAGCGTCAACCGGCTGGTCGAACTTCTCGGCGGCGACAAGGTCCACATTCCCAAGCGTCCCGGCGAGCCCGAGTGCACCCATGCCGACATCACCAAGATCAAGCGGATCCTGAAATGGACGCCGAAGGTGAAATTCGAGGACGGCGTCGCGACGATGCTGAAGTCGATGGAGCAGTACAAGGACGCGCCCCTGTGGACAGTGGACAAGATCGCAGACGCGACCAAGGACTGGTTCAAGTATCTTGGTGACGACTGCGACGCCGCGTCCGGCACGCCGCAGAAGGCAAGCCAGTGAACAGGTTCGCCGGATATCGTTGCCGCGAATCGATCAATTCCGGGCCGGCCGACTGAGGTCGGCCGGCGCTTTGGGTTATCACATGGGCAATCTTCCGACCGACAATCCCGCGTCAACCGCCCAACTGGCGGCGCACGAAAAGATCAAGACAATCGAGGAACTCGGCGAGATCGCGCGATCTGCGCAAGCGCAGGGCCGGAAGGTGGCACTCTGCCACGGCGTCTTCGACCTCGTGCATCTCGGCCACATCAGGCACATCCAGGCCGCGCACAACGAAGGCGACGTCGTCATGGTGACGATCACCGCCGACCGTCACGTCAACAAGGGGCCGGGTCGGCCGATCTTTCCCGAAAACATGCGGGCCGAGATGTTGGCCTCACTCGCGAACGTCGATTGGGTCGGCATCAACCACACCTCCAGCGCCGAGCCGATTCTCGATACGGTGCGGCCGGACATCTATGTGAAGGGGTCCGACTACGAGAACCCCGAAGACGACGTGACCGGCAAGATCAGGACCGAGCGCGACGCCGTCGAGCGTCACGGCGGACGCATCGTGTTCACGCGCGACGTGACCTTCAGCTCCTCGTCGCTGGTGAACCGGTACTTCGACATCTACGATCCTCCACTCCGCGACTACCTGCAAAAGGTCCGTGAAGGTGGCGGCGCCGACCGTCTGCTGAAGCTGATCGACAAGGTGCAGGACATGCACGTCGTGCTGGTCGGCGACACCATCATCGACGAATACCAGTACGTCACGGCGCTCGGAAAGGCCTCGAAGGAAAACATCGTCGCCACGCTATTCAAGAACGGCGAGCAATTTGCCGGCGGCGTCATTGCCGCGGCGAACCATGTCGCGAGCTTCTGCAAATCGGTGGAGATCGTCACGACGCTGGGCGGCAACGACTACCCTGAAGAGTTCATCCGCGCGCATGTCCGCCCGAACGTCACGCTGACGCCGATTCGCATTCAGGGCCGTCCGACCACCCGCAAATCGCGGTTCGTCGAGCTGGGATATCTGCACAAGCTGTTCGAAGTCTACACCATGGACGACACGCCGCTCGACGAGGCCGATCGCAAGGAGATCGACCGTATCACGACGGAGCGCGTGCGCGGCGCCGACGTGGTGATCGTCACCGATTTCGGTCACGGCATGATCGCCTCGAGCACGATCGACGCCCTGATCGCGAACTCCAAGTTCCTGGCGGTCAATGCCCAGAGCAATAGCGGCAATCACGGCTACAACCTGATCACGAGATATCCGCGTGCTGATTACATCTGCATCGACGCGCCGGAGGCGCGTCTGGCGGCAACCGACAAGTTCAGCGACATCGCATCCGTGATCGAGGCCGGCTTGCACGGCAAGATCGACTGCGACAACATGATTATCACGCACGGCTCCTTCGGCTGCTACCCGTTCTCTTCGAAAACCGGCGTCGCGCGCGTTCCCGCCTTCACCAAGACCGTCGTCGACACCGTCGGCGCGGGGGACGCCTTCCTGACGATCACCGCGCCGCTGGTCGCCGCCGGCGGCAATATCGAGGACGTCGCCTTCATCGGCAACGCGGCCGGCGCGATCAAGGTCGGGATCGTCGGCCACCGCAGCTCGGTCGAAAAGGTGCCGCTGGTCAAGTTCGTCACTGCGTTGTTGAAGTAGCGCGAACGGCAAATACTGGAGAACGACAGTGATTGGTCAAAAATGGAATGTGATGGTCACCGGTGGCGCCGGCTATGTCGGCAGCGTGCTGGTTCCCCACTTGCTCGCCGCGGGCCACAAGGTCACCGTGCTCGACCTGTTCATGTATGGCGACGATGTCTTCGATGCCGTCCGCAACAATCCAAATCTGCGCCTGATCAAGGGCGACATCCGCGATGAAGCCGCGATCAACGAGGCCCTGCGCGGCAACGACGCCGTGATCCACCTCGCCTGCATCTCCAACGATCCGTCGTTCGAGCTGGATCCGGGGCTCGGAAAATCCATCAATTACGACTGCTTCCGGCCGATGGTGCGCGCCGCCAAGAAGGCGGGCATCAAGCGCTTCATCTACGCCTCCTCGTCCAGCGTCTACGGCATCAAGGACGAGGCCGAGGTGACCGAGGACCTGTCCTGCGAGCCGCTCACGGACTATTCGAAGTTCAAGGCGATGTGCGAGACCGACCTCGCCGACGAGGCGGCGTCCGGGTTCGTCGCCTGCACGGTTCGTCCCGCCACCGTCTGCGGCTACGCACCGCGGCAGCGGCTCGACGTCGTCGTCAACATCCTGACCAATCTCGCGGTCAACACCGGCCGCATCCGCGTGTTCGGGGGAACGCAGCGCCGGCCCAATCTGCACATCGAGGACATGTCCGCGGCCTATCTGTTCCTGCTCCAGCAGGACGACGCGAAGATCGACGGCAAGACCTACAATATCGGCTACGAGAACCACTCGCTGATGAAGATCGCCGACATCGTCAAGTCGGTGGTCGGCAGCAATGTCGACGTCGCCGTTGAGCCGACCGACGATCTCCGCTCCTACCACGTCTCTTCGGAGAAGATCCGCCGCGAGCTCGGCTTTGCGCCGACCCACACGATCGAGCAGGCCGTGTCCGGCCTTGTCAACGCCTTCAAGGGCGGCCGCCTGCCGAACTCGCTCAACGACCCCCGGTACTTCAACATCAAGATGATGCAGAACATCAGCCTGAAGTGAGCGGCGTGCGGATCGGCATCGATTTCGACAACACGATCATCTGCTACGACAAGGTCTTTGCCGCCGTCGCAAGTCAGCGTGGGCTGGTGCCGGAGGGGTGGGAGGGGCTGAAGACCGACGTGCGGGACCATCTCCGCTCCCGCGCGGGCGGCGAGTTGGCCTGGCAAGGGCTGCAAGGCTTCGTCTACGGCAAGGGCATTGGCAGCGCCGAAATCTATCCGGGGGTGCGGGAATTTTTGTCAGCGTGCAAGCAGGCCGGTTCCAAGGTCTCCATCGTCAGCCACAAGACTCGATTCGGTCATCAGGACCCCGACCGCACCGACCTGCGTGACGCCGCGCGCAGCTGGCTACGACGAGCCGGCCTGATCGACGCTGCGGATTCGGCGCTGGCCGTCGGCGACGTCTATTTCGAGGATACACTGGCCGCCAAGGTCGAGAGAATCGCGGGCCTGGGGCTCGACGTCTTCATCGACGATCTCGTCGACGTCTTCGAGCAACCGCATTTTCCCAAGGCCACGCGATCGATTCTGTTCACGCGGTCGCAGCCCCCCCACCCCGAACAGTGCAAGCCGATCGCGACATGGGCCGATATTCGCCGCGAGGTGCTTGCGGCATGAGCGAGACCGACATAACCGCGCCGGTTGCGATCGCGATCGGCAGCCGCCTGGCCGGTGCGCGAGTCGCGGCCGCCCAGCCGGCACGGTCCGGCGGCAACAACAGGGTGTTTCGGCTGGAGATGGCGGAGGGACCGCCCCTTGCCCTTAAGCATTATCCGTCCGACGGACGCGATCGCCTGGGACAGGAATATGCCGCGCTCTCGTTTCTGTCGCGCCACGGCATCATGTCGACACCGCGGCCGGTCGCAAAGGACGCGGATGCGTTCTGCGCGCTGTACCAATGGTTCGACGGCGAGGCGGCGGTGCTGCGCCCGCAGGGCGACGACGCCGACCAACTCGCCGATTTCCTGATAGCGTTGCAGAAACTGCGCGCCGCCGAAGGCGCGCAAAATTTGCGCAACGCCTCAGCCAGCATCTTTTCGCCCGAGGCAGCCATCGCCCAGTACGAGCAGCGCCTGGACGGACTGCGGCGGGTCTCGGATGATCATCCCGACCTGCGCGCGTTCATCGAAGGCAGCCTGGTTCCCAGCACTGACGTCGCGATTCGGCAGCTCCGCCGGCGCTACGCCGAACTGGGCCGGGATCCCGCAGCGGACCTTGCGCCCAACCATCGCGCGCTAAGTCCGTCCGATTTCGGACTGCACAACGCGTTGCGCGCCGAAGGCGGGTGCTTGCGATTCATCGACTTCGAATATTTCGGCTGGGACGATCCGGTCAAGCTCGTGTCCGACACCGCCATTCACCCCGGCAGCGACCTGCCGGAGGCGAGCGCGAATCGCTTGATCGAACGGCTGTCGCGCGCCTTCGAGGCGGGCGATGACGCGTTTGCGATCCGCCGTGACGTACTGTATCCTGTGTTCAAGGGAATCTGGTGCCTGATTGTCCTGAACGCCTATTTGCCGGACAGCCGCTCCCGGCGCGCAATGGCTGCACAAGGTGGCGATGTTACGATCCGCCTCGCTGGTCAGCTCGACAAAGCCCGCCGGCTTCACCAGACGATTAGCCCAACAGATTTACCGAAGTGACCCAGATCTCGCCCCACGCTGAAGCCGCCCTCACCTGCACGCTGGACGAGCGTAGCCTTTATCTGCGCCGACTGGTCCTCGGTTCTGTCCGCTCCGCGGGACGCGGACATGTCGGTCCGGCATTGTCGCTGATCGAGATGGTCCGCGTACTCTACGACGACGTGCTGCGGATCGATCCGAACAACCCGCGCGATCCGGCCCGCGACCGCGCGATCCTCAGCAAGGGGCACGGGTGTCTGGCGCTCTATGCGCTGCTGGCCGATCGCGGCTTCTTTCCCCTGTCGGAGCTCGACGGCTTCTGCGGCCCCGACAGCATTTTGGGCGGACATCCCGAATACGGAATGGTGCCGGGGGTCGAGGCGTCGACCGGCGCGCTTGGACACGGCCTGTCGATCGGTGTCGGCCTTGCGCTCGCCGCGCGCATGCGCGAGCGCAGCTACCGCACCTTCGTCCTGCTCGGCGACGGCGAGATCAATGAGGGATCGGTGTGGGAAGCTGCCATGGGCGCGGCCAAGCACGGGCTCGACAATCTGGTCGCGCTGATCGACTACAATAAGCTGCAAAGCTACGGGCCCACCGACTACGTCCTGCCGCTGGAGCCGCTCGCGGACAAATGGCGCAGCTTCGGCTTTGCCGTGCAGGAGCTCAACGGCCACGACGTCGGCGCCCTGCGCACCGTCCTGAAGCAGGTACCGGCCGTTCCGGGAAAACCCACCGCGGTCATCTGTCATACCGTCAAGGGCAAGGGTCTGCCAGCCGCGGAATCCAACGCCGATTGGCATCACAAGAACAAGCTGACCGACAGCGAGCTCGGCGCCATCCGCGTCGCTGTCGGCGATTTTTGATCGGCTTCCCATGCGCAATACCGCGATGAACATGGTCCACAAGCTCGCCACGCGCGACGAGCGTGTGCTCTACATCGGCTCCGATCCCGGCGCGGGCACCTTGCGCGCGATGAGCAAGGAGTTTCCCAAGCGCCACCTGATCGAAGGCATTTCGGAAGCGCACATCATCGGCATGTCGGCCGGTCTCGCGATGGAAGGCTTCGTGCCCTACGTCAACACCATCGCGACATTCCTCACCCGCCGCTGCTACGAGCAGATCGCTGTCGATCTCTGCCTGCACAATCTACCGGTGCGGCTGATCGCCAATGGCGGCGGGCTGGTCTATGCGCCGCTCGGCCCAACCCACCAGGCGATCGAGGACATCGCCATCATGCGGGCGCTGCCGAACATGACGGTGGTCTGCCCGTGCGATGCCGACGAGGCGGCGCGGCTGATGGAGCAAACGCTCGACTGGACCGGACCGATCTACATCCGGCTCGGCAAGGGTGGCGACGCCGTCGTCTCGAAGGCCGAGCACGGCTTTGAGATCGGCAAGGCCATCCTGATGCGGCGACCGGGCGACGTCGTCATGGTCACGACAGGCATCATGCTCCAGCGCGCACTCGCTGCGGCCGACCTGCTGGCTGTGCAGGGCATTCGCGCCGGCATCCTGCACATGCACACGGTCAAGCCGCTCGACACCGAGGCGCTGCTGCAATCAATCCGGGGCACCAAGCTGGTGGCGACGCTGGAGGAGCACGTGCCCTCCGGCGGCCTCGGCAGCGCGGTCGCGGAGGCGCTGATCGACAAGCTCGGCTTCGGCCTGCCCGCGATGCTTCGGCTGTCGCTGCCGGATCGTTTCATGCACAATTACGGATCGCAGGACTCGCTGCTGAAGAAGCACGGACTTTCCGCCGGCGCCATTGCGACCTCGATCGAGCGCGCGCTCGCCGCCTCGCACACCTCCTCTCCTCAACTTCATTCCACCTGACGGGCCCCATGCACGACGTTCGATATTCCTATCTGCTCGAGCAATTCTCCGATCCTGCCCCGATCCTGGCCGAGATCGGCCGATTGGTGGCGACCGGTGATTTCACCCTGGGCAAGCCGGTCGCCGAATTCGAGCGGCGCTTTGCCGAGCTGATCGGCGTGCGTCACGCCATCGGCGTCGGATCGGGCACCGACGCGCTCAAGCTGCCGCTCAAGGCGCTCGGCATCGGTCATGGCGACGAGGTCATCACCGCCGCTAACACCTTCATCGCCACCGTCGGCGCCATCGCGGAGACCGGCGCGACGCCCGTGCTGGTCGACTGCGACGATTCCTTTTGCATGAACGTCGACTACGTCGAAGCCGCGATCACGGAGAAGACCAAGGCGATCATGCCGGTTCAGTTGACCGGTGAGGTCACCGACATGGGCAAGCTGATGGCGATCGCCCAACGTCACAACATTCCCGTCGTCGAGGATTCCTGCCAGGGCATTCTGTCGGAGTTCGCGGGAAAGCGCTCCGGCACCCACGGTATCGCAGCCGGCTTCTCCCTGCATCCGCTCAAGAACCTCAACGTCTGGGGCGATGCTGGCGTCGTCGTCACCAATGACGACGGGATGAACGAGCGGCTTCGTCTGATCCGCAACCACGGCATGAAGAATCGCGACGAGATCGCGATCCTCGGCTGCAATTCGCGGCTAGATTCCCTCCAGGCGGTGGTCGGCAACTGGCTGATCGGCCAGACCAGCGAGATCACACGCCGCCGGATCGAGAACGCGGCCTATTATGACGCGGGCCTCGCCGGCCTGCCCGGCCTGCGCATTCCGCCGCGCCGGCCCAACGTGAAGCACGTCTATCATCTCTACATGGTGTTCGCCGAGCGCCGCGACGAGCTCTACAAATACTGCCTGGACAACGGCATCGAAGCGAAGATCCACTACCCCATCCCGCTGTATCAGCAGGAAGGCCTCAAGCATCTCGGCTACGGGCCGGGCACCTTCCCGGTCACCGACCGCCACGCCCAGGAAGTCATCAGCTTCCCCGTCGACCAGCATCTGACGCACGCCCAGCAGGACCGCGTCATCGAGATCGTCCGGAAATTCTGCCATGGACGCTGACACCGGCCGCCGGCGCATCGGTTACGTCAATCTTCCCGCGCAATTCGAGGAAGAGCGCGGCGAGATCATGCAGGCGGTCGAGGGCGTATTCCAGCGTGGCGATTTCATCGGCGGCGCGGCCGTTGCGAAGCTCGAAGAGGAGCTCACCACCTATCTCGGCTCGCCGCATGTGGTGACGCTGAACTCCGGCACCGATGCGCTGCTCCTGTCCTTGAGGGCGCTCGACATCGGTCCCGGCGACGAGGTGATTACCCCGCCGAATTCGTTCGTGGCATCGACTGCCGCGATCGTCGCCGTCGGCGCCACGCCGGTGTTTGCGGACGTACTGCCGGACCAGAACATCGATCCGGCCGCAGTCGAGGCCGCCGTCACTCCGCGGACCAGGGCGATCATGCCGGTGCACCTGACCGGACGCATGGCCGACATGAGCCCGCTGATGACGATCGCGGCCAAGCACGCTCTCGCCGTGATCGAGGACAGCGCGCAGGCCATCGGCTCGACCTATGACGGGCGGATGAGCGGGACCATCGGAACGTTCGGCTGTTTCTCTGCCCACCCGCTGAAGAATCTCAATGCCGCGGGCGACGCCGGCTTCGTCGTCACCGCCGACGCCGAGTTGGCCGCGAGAATTCGACGCCTGCGCAATCACGGCCTGATCAATCGCAGTGACGTCCAGGAGTGGGGCATGGTGTCACGCCTCGACACGGTCCAGGCCGAGGTGCTTCGCATTCGCCTGCGTCACCTGCCCTCCGTGATCGAACGCCGGCGCCGCAACGCCGCGCAATACCGCACTGAGCTCGCCGGCCTTTCCTTGTTCATCCCGGTTTGCCGCAACATCGAGTTCAACACCTTCCATACCTTCGTCGTGCAGACGGACCATCGCGACGATTTCCAGAAATATCTTGCCGACAAGGGTATCGAGACCGCGATCCACTATCCGGTACCGATCCACCTCCAGGAGGCGGCGGCGCATCTGGGTCACGGTCGCGGCGCGTTCCCGGTGACTGAGCGGCAGGCGGATCAGATCCTCACGCTTCCCATCAACCAGTTCCTCTCGGCCTCGGACATCAGCTATGTTTGCGCGACCGCCCGGGAGTATTTTGCATGACGGACACGGCTTTCCTCGAGGCCGATGAGCAGGCGCTGGCGCAACGCTTCATCGACGATGGCTTCGTCACCACGCCGGCCGACGATCGCGCCGGGCTCGACCGGATCCAGCGGCGCGCCGCCGAGCTTGCGGCGGACTATCTGAAGCTGCCGCACGGCAACGACCCCTACGCGATGCTCGACACCATCCACACCCGGGTGAGCGTGGAGGATCTCAACGGCCTGCGGCTGCACGTCTTCAACGGCCTCAACGCCGAGCCCTGGTTCCGGCCGACCTATTTCCGCCTGGCGCGCTCGACGATCGAGACCATCGTCGGCAACGAGCTCTGCATGCAGCGCCGCGTCAATCTCAGCATCCAGCTGCCAGGTGACGATTCCTCGCTGCTCGCCACCCATTCCGACGTCTGGTCGGGCGACTCGCCGTTCGAAGTTGTGGTGTGGGTGCCGCTGGTCGACGTCCACCGCTCCAAATCGATGTATCTGCTGCCGCCGTCCCTGAACGGCGACATGCAGGACCGAATGGCCAGCCTGCGCAGCGCCGAGGAGCTGTACAAGACCATCAAGCCGCACGCGACCTTCATCGAGATCCCCTACGGCCACGTGATGCTGTTCAACCAGACCCTGATGCACGGCAATCGCATCAACGAGGAGCCCGGCACGCGCTGGAGCATGAACTGCCGCTTCAAGAGCATCATGTCGCCCTACGCGGACAAGCGCTTCGGCGAGTTCTTCGAACCGATCCTGCTGCGCCCGGCAACACGCGTCGGCATGCAGTACAAGCTGCCGGGAGGCTTCCATGGCTGAGCGAGCCGGCCATCGCGGCTATATCGGCGCCCGGCCGCTGAACGGCAGCCGCACTCCGCAGCACGTCCAGAACATCGTGATCCGCGACTACGCGCGGCGGAAGAACCTGCATTATCTGCTCAGCGCCGCCGAGCACACCATGCAAGGCAGCTACATGGTGCTCGAGGACATCCTGGACGAGCTGCCGCGGCTGCGTGGCCTGATTCTTTACAGCATCTTCATGCTGCCGCCCGACGAGGCGCGGCGGCGGGAGATCTACGACCGCGTGCTGAGCGAAGGCTGCGACTTGCACGCCGCCGTCGAGGAGATCACGCTGTCCTCGCGCGACGCCATCCAGGCCGTCGAGGACATTCTGCTCGTCAACAAATTCGCGACCATCCTGTGACGATGCCGCGGACCGGTTGGGGACAATGACCGAGATCAACTTACTCCAGCCGATGCACGCATCGACCAAGCGGAACTACGTTCAGCGGGTCGTCGAGCACGACAAGGCGGAATCCGCCACCGTGGCCCGGCAATGGGGCCACGACTATTGGGACGGCGACCGCCGCTATGGCTATGGCGGTTATCGCTACGACGGACGGTGGCGCCCGCTCGCCCAGATCCTGATCGACCGCTACGGCATCAAGCCCGGGATGAGCGTGCTCGATATCGGCTGCGGCAAGGGCTATTTGCTCCATGAGTTCAGCCAGCTCGTGCCCGGCCTCACGATCGCCGGCATCGACATCTCCGACTATGGCATCGCCAACGCCAAGGAGGAGGTGCGGTCGCAATTGAAGATCGGCAGCGCCGTCGCGCTCCCCTATCCCGACCACAGCTTCGATCTCGTGGTGTCGCTCGGCGTGCTTCACAATCTTCCGCTCGAGGACGTCTTCCGCGCTGTGTCCGAGATCGAGCGCGTTGGGCGCGGCACCTCGAAATATCTGATGGTGGAATCGTTCCGCGACGAGCGCGAGAAGGCGAACCTGCTCTACTGGCAGCTCACCTGCCTGAGTTTCCACGGTCCGGAAACGTGGGCCTGGATCTACGACAAATGCGGATACCGGGGCGACCATGGGTTCATCTTCTTCGAATGAAACAACGGGCCTCCGCCCACCGACCTCGTTGCGTGCGCAAAATTCCGAAGTGTATTATTCGGACGACGCCATCGTCACGGCGGACGACGCCACGATCGCCGAGCTGAAGCGCATCGCCGCCGGCAATCCGCGTCTGCGCAGCCGACTGTGCACGCATCCCGATCCCTTGTCCGGCCTGCACGAGATGCTCATCGTGCATCATCGCGAGGCCTATGTGCGGCCTCACAAGCATTTTGGCAAACCGGAGTCGTTCCACGTCATCGAAGGCACCGCGCAGGTCGTGATCTTCGAGGATGACGGGCGGATTCGCGACGTGCTCGAGATGGCGCCTTACGGCAAGGGCCAGCGCTGCTATTACCGGATGCCCGAGCAGGTGTTTCACTCGATCCTGATCACCTCGGAATGGCTGGTGTTTCACGAAACCACCGCCGGTCCGTTCGATCCCTCCCGCACCGCATTTCCTGACTGGGCTCCCGATGGCAGCGATGCCGCTGAAGTCCAGAACTACGTCACGAAGATTGGTGCGCTCGCCGCGGCACGGCAACTTAAGAATTGTGGCAAGACCTCTGGCGCGATATAGGCTTCAACTGCGTCGCGTATCGCCTGGAGCGTCGATGTTTCCTCGCTTTTCCTGCACAGAGCCAAACCCGTGACCGATCATTGCCGCCTCTGCCATTCGACCAATTTGCGCCCGGTCATCGACCTCGGACAGATGCCGATTGCGCATCGGCTTCGGCACAGCCGCGACGAACAGGACGACCGGTATCCGTTCGAGGTGCTGGCGTGTGGCGAGTGCGGCCTGCCCCAGATCGTCGAGCCGATCGATCCCGACATTCTGTACCGGCAGTTCAACTACAATTTCAGCAGCTGGAAGCCGGAGCCGCACCAGGTCGACGAGCTCGATACCATCGCCAAATTCTCGAGCCATCGATCCGTGTTCGAGATCGGATGCAACGACGGCCTGTTCATGGACAGGCTGCGCGAACGCGGCGCGAAGGTTTTGGTGGGCGTGGAGCCGAACCCGGTGTCAGGCAAGATCGCCCGCGGGCGCGGCATCAAGGTCTATGCTGACATGATCAGCCCGGCGCTGTGTCACGACGCGGTCGCAGAGGCCGGCAAGTTCGACCTCGTCGTCTCGCGCCAGGTGCTGGAGCACATCGTCGATTTCGAGAACTTTTTCGACTGCGTGAAGATCGCGCTCAGCGACGACGGGCTGCTGTTCATCGACGTGCCTGATTTCGCACCCGGCTCGACGGCGGGCGACCTCTCGGTCCTGTGGGAGGAGCACGTCAGCTACTTCACCGAACCGACACTGCTCGCGCTGCTGGCGCGCCACGGCTTCGAGGCGGTGTCGGTGAAGAAATACAATTTCAGCGGCGGCAGCCTCGCGATCGCAGCGCGCCGCGCCCCGCACGACGTGACGCCACCGCCCGCCCCTGCCGGCGTCGGCGAGAGGTTCGGCCAGCGCGCAAGGGAGTACGGCGCGCGGCTCCGCCCGATCCTCGCCAAGGCTCGCGCCAACGGCGCCGAGATCGCCATCTACGGCGCCGGTTGCCGCGCCTGCACTTTCACCAATGCCCACGAACTCGCGGATCTCGTCGACCTCTCGGTCGACGACCAGAAGGAGCGCCAGGGCTTGTTCCTGCCCGGCACCGGCATTCCGATCCGTTCGCCGGAGGGCCTCGCAGGCAAGTCAAATCCGCTCGTCTGCCTTCTGGCCGTGAACCAGGAGAACGAAGACAGGGTCAGCAGCCGGCTGCGCGAAACCGTGAAGCGCCCGCTCCACATCGTTTCGATCTTCGCACCCTCGGACATCTGGAGCGAGCTCGATCGCCTCGAGGCGGCCGCAGGGTCGCGGCATGGCTGAGGACAAGCTCTTCAACTACTACGAACGTCAGGAGGTCCTGCCGACGTTCGGGAATTTCAAATCCGCCGCCGAACTCGGAGCCTATGCCGGCCTGCGGCGCGAGTTGTTTTCGGACAAGCTGGTGCTGCCGCCGCGGTTGTTCCGCGACGCCGACGTGCTCGAATTCGGCCCCGATTCCGGCGAGAACGCGCTGGTGTTTGCAGGCTGGGGCGCAAACATGACGCTCGCCGAGCCGAACCGGCATGCGCACGCGAAAATCCAGGATTACTTCGCGCATTTCAGCCAAGCGGAACGTCTGCGTGAACTCGTATCGTCCGATGTCGAAGGATTTCGCAGCGATCGTCGCTTCGACATCATCGATGCCGAAGGATTCATCTACACGGTGCAGCCGACTGAGAATTGGCTCGGCATCTTTCACCGGCTGCTCAATCCGGACGGTTACGCGGTCGTTTCCTACTACGAGCGCTACGGCGGATTCTTCGAGCTCGCGCTCAAGGCGATTCATGCGGCAGGCAAGGTACTGACGGGCCGTCCCGGGCTCGAAACGGCGAAGATGCTGTTCGACGCGAAATGGAACAGCATTCCGCACACACGCAGCTTCGTATCCTGGCTGATGGACGTGCTCGAAAATCCATTCGTTCGGCACCGCTACTTCCTCGAGGCGGGAGCCTTGTGTAGGGCGGCGCACGAGCAGGGATTCGATATCCATTCGGCGTGGCCCGCCTATCGCGACAGCCTGGACGTCTACTGGCACAAGAAGGTCCTGTCCGATGACGAGAAGCTGCGGCGCGCGGCGCGCCATCTCGGCCGCAGCCGTCTGAGCTTTCTCGGCGGACGGAAGCTCTATCTGGCCGGCAGGACCGAAGCGGTCGACGCGATCTCGGCTTCGATCGAGACACTGGTTCTCGATGTCGATGGGATGATCGAGGATCCCTTCGGCGCCAGCCTGCCCCGTGTGATCGCGAGCCTCGCGTCGCTGCGCGAGACGATAAGGACGACAGAAATTCTCGCCGACGATGCTTCCGACATCGGCGCCATCGTCGCGACGCTCGACAGTTTCCATCGTATCTTTGGCGCGATCGAGCGACGGGATGTGTCCGCGGTCACCGCTCTCACCCAGTCAGACCCGGCCTTCATCAACACCTGGGGACAACCGGCGCATTTCCTCGTCATCCGGAAGCGCTTCGAGGGATCCTAGCAAGTGGCGCCAGGCATTGGCATCATCGGAACGGGCATGGTCGGCCAGATGTGCCACCTCGCCAATTTCGCTGCCAATCCCGCCTGCCGCGTTGTCGCGATCGCCGATCTCCGGCCTGATCTCGCTGCCGCAGCGGCGCAAAAATTCGACATCGCCCGGGTCTACGGCACGCACCGGGAGCTGCTGGCGGACAGCGACGTGTCCGCGGTCGTCGTCGTGACGAAGCGACGCGCCACCGGCCCGATCGTGCTGGATGCGTTGAACAGCGGCCGGCATGTGCTGTCGGAAAAGCCGATGGCCTACACCACGGCTCAGGCCGTTGCACTGGCCGAGGCCGCGCGGCGACAAAACCTCGTCTACAGCATCGGCTACATGAAGCGTCACGACGCCGGCGTGGCGCGCGCGGTAGCCGAGTTGACGCGCATTCGAGCGGACCAGTCGCTTGGACGCGTTATCGGGGCGCGAGGCTGGTGCTTCGGCGGCAACACTGGCCGGTCGCAGGACAACTTCGTCATGACCGGCGAAGCGCGGCCGGACGGGCTCGAGCTCTGGCAGGATGGCCCGTACTGGATGCCCGGCGCGATGCGACCCGGCTACGACCATTTTCTGAACGTGTTCAGCCATATCATCAATCTCGCGCGCTATGTGCTCGGATCGTCGCCGGCAGTCGCGCAAAGCACCGTCGAGACCTCGGGCGCGGCGACCGTGACGCTCGACTTCGACGGCGTCGCCTGCGCGCTGCAACTCGTAAATGGAGCTGAGGGCATCTGGCGTGAGGGTCTGAGCATCGCGTTCGAACGGGGCGCAGTGACCATCGAGTTGCCCCCGCCCTTTGCCGAGCAGGAGGCGGAGGTCATCCTCGATCAGCAAGGACAACGCACGCAATTACCGCGCGAAAAGAGTTGGGCGTTTCGGCGTCAGGCCGATGCATTCGTCACCGATATCGTCGAGCAGAGGACGCCGCTGGCTTCCGGCGAAGATTCCGTGGTCGACATCGCCCTCGCGGAGGCGATCTGGAAACGGCAGGTTCCCGTCCCGCCAGCATCTGATCTAAGTGTTTGATTTCGCTGGCAGGAGTGGCAGGGCTCGAACCTGCGACCCCCGGTTTTGGAGACCGGTGCTCTACCAATTGAGCTACACTCCTACGGACCCTGCGTTGCCGCGCGGATCAGGCCGCTTTGAAGCACAGGGGGCGGCCGGATTGCAAGGCCGGATTGCAAGGGTGAAGCGCGCTGGCTTCGCTTGTTTGTGCCGCGCCTTCTGGGCCACAGTCCGCCTCGAATAATAATAAGCAACCGGGAGTGCCCATGACTGCGACAGCCTCTGCGACAGCCGCCCCTCGCCCCTCCACCGCGCCGAACACCCCGCCTCTGCCGGAGGCCCGCCCCGAGACGCTCGGGCTGTCACGTCCCCGCCTTCAGGCCATGTCGGACGCCTTCAAGCGCGAGATCGACAAGGGAACCATTCCCGGCGTCACCGTGCTGGTGGCGCGGCGCGGCCAGGTCGGCTGGTTTGAGGCGCTCGGCAAGCAGAGCCCGACGGGCGCGGCGCCGATGGCGCATGATTCGATCTTCCGCATCTTCTCGATGACCAAGCCGATCGTGTCGGTCGGCATCATGGCGCTGGTCGAGGACGGCCACCTTCTCCTTGCCGATCCCGTCGCGAAATTCATCCCGGAGTTCGCCGACCAAAAGGTCGGCGTGGTCAGCGGCGGCAAGCTGGAACTGGTTCCGCCGAAACGCCCGATGACCGTGCAGGACTTGCTCCGCCACACCTCCGGCCTGACCTACGAGCACCAGGGCGACGGCCCCGTGCACAAGCTCTACCAGGACTCGCGGGTGCGCAGCCGCAAGATCACCAATGCCGAGCACGCCGCCTTGGTGGCGAGCTTGCCGCTGGTCTGCCATCCCGGCGACGAGTTCAACTACAGCCGCTCCACCGACATCCTCGGCCGTATCATCGAAATCGTCAGCGGCAAGTCGCTCGGCACGTACCTCGCCGAGCGCATTCTCGCGCCCTTGCAAATGGCCGAGACCGGCTTTGCAACCAGCGAGGCCAATGCCGGCCGGCTGGCCGAGCCGTTCGCGGCCGATCCCTGGACCAGCGACAAGGTCGCGCTGTTCAACATGCTCGAACAGCCGATCATGGAGTCCGGCGGCGGCGGCCTCGTCTCCACCACCATGGATTATGCCCGCTTCGCGCTGATGCTGCGCAACGGCGGCACCCTCGACGGCAACAGGATCATCGGCCGCAAGACGCTGGAGTCGATGGCGTCCGATCATCTCGGACCTCACGTCGTGACCAACGGCACTCTCCTGTCGCCCGGCCACGGCTTCGGCCTCGGCTTCGCCGTGCGCCGCGAGGCCGGCATCGCGCCCTTCCCCGGCAGCGTCGGCCAGTATTTCTGGAGCGGCATTGCGGGGACGTTCTTCTGGATCGATCCGAAGGAGGATCTGTTCGTCGTGTTCATGAGCCAAGGCCCGGGACAGCGCGATTTTACGCGGACGCTGGTGCGGGATCTGGTGTACGCGGCGGTGGATTGAGGTCTCGTGCCCCGGACGCGACGCAGCGCGTAGCGGTGCGTCGCAGAGCCGGGGCCCAAGCCTCAGCGATCTCGATCTTCGCGACATTCTGGGTCCCGGCTCTGCGGAGCAGCACTTCGTGCTGCACCGCGTCCGGGACACGAGAGCAATGCCAATCAGCAGCCCCTCAACTGATCGTGGCGCCGCCGTCGATCACCATGGTCTGGCCGGTCATGAAGTCGCCGGCCTTCGATCCCAGGAACACTGCGGCGCCCGCGATCTCGTCGGGGATGCCGATGCGCAACAACGGCGAGCGCGCGGTCGAGGCCTTCAAATTCTCCGGATTGTCCCACAATGCCTTGGCGAAATCGGTCTTGATCAGGCCGGGCGCGATGCAGTTGACGCGGATGTTGTGCGGTCCGTATTCGCAGGCCAGGTTGCGCGCAAGCTGCATGTCGGCGGCCTTGGAGATCGCGTAGGCGCCGAGGATGGTCGAGCCTTTCAACCCGCCGATCGAGGAGACGACGATGATCGAGCCGTCCTTGCGCTCGATCATCTGCGGCACCACCATCGAGATCAGCCAGTTGTTGGCGACGATGTTGTTGTCCAGAATCTTCCTGAACTGATCGTCGGAGATGCCGGCGAGCGGACCGTAATACGGGTTCGATGCGGCGTTACAGACCAGCACGTCGATCTTGCCGAAGGCGCGGTTGCTCTCGTCGATGAGGTTTTGCAGGTTTTCCTTCGACGAGATGTTGGCGGCGATGGCGACCGCGGTGCCCTTGCCGAATCTGTCGTTGATGGACTTGGCGACCTGATCGCAGACATCCGCCTTGCGCGAGGAGATCACGACCTTGGCGCCGTGCTCGGCCATGCGCTCGGCGATCGCGCGCCCGATGCCGCGCGTCGAGCCGGTGATGACGGCGACTTTCCCCTTCATGTCGAACAAGGTCATGCTTCTCTCCCAACAGTTCTGATTTGAATTGGCCTGGAGCTTACGCCGCGTCCGCGCGAGCGGGCAACGACTCAGGCGAGTTTCTTGACTTCCGGTCCTGCCGGCTGATGCATCTCCGCATGCGCGTCGTCCGCGATCCACGGCTGCTGGTTCACCATCGGCAGCCGCCACACCGTGCGCTCGGGGTTCGCAAAATGGTCGAGCCGCGTGATCGAGCAATTGTCGATGTCGAACGACAGCGCCTTCTCCAGCTGGCCATCGAGCGCCAGCCCAAGTGCCGCTTTGATGGTGCCACCATGTGCCACTGCGATCACATCACGCCCCGCAGCCTCGGCATTGATCCGATCGATGGTGCGGCGGGCGCGATTGTAGAGGTCCATAAAACTCTCGCCGCCGGGTGCGGGTTCGTTGATATCGGCAAACCAGCTCGAGCCGACAGGGCGGCTGGCGATGAACTGGGCGCGGTTCATGCCCTGCCATCGCCCGAGGTTTTGCTCGGCGAGGTCCGCTTCCCGTGTCATCGACGCAGGCCTCGGAAAACCAGCCGCCCAGATCGCTTCGGCCGTTTGATGCGTGCGCATCAGATTGCTCGAATACCAGACTGCATTGCGTGGCAGCACCTTGGCAACAGCATTGAAGACGTAGGTATCGCTGGTGTCGCAGGCGAGATCGGACTGACCGTAGATGTTGCCGCCGTCATTGCGCACCGGCGCGTGACGGACCCACCACCAGCGTGTCGTGACCACCTTGGGCTTGTCTGCACCTGCCATCGAAACCCTTCCATCCCGTTTGATGTCGCTGTACGTCAGTAGCGAACGTGTCTCAAGACACTTTACCGTTTGAAATCTTGTTTGAAATTCCGTCGCGCGGCAAGCGTCGCGTGCGAACCAGAGGGAGAAAACGCATGGGCCGTCTGCAAGGCAAATCCGTCATTATCACCGGTGCCGGCAGCGGCATCGGCCGCGCGGCCGCGCTGCTGTTCACCAGGGAAGGCGCCAAGCTGATCGCGGTCGATCGCACCGAAGCGGTGAAAGAAACGGTCGACGAGGTGAAGAAGGCCGGCGGTGTCGCCGAAGCGATGGTGGCGGATGCGGGCTCCGAGAAAGACGTCATCGCCGTGATCGACAATGCGGTGAAGACGCACGGCCGGCTCGACGTGATCTGGGCCAATGCCGGCGTCTCCGGCGGACTCGTCCCGCTCGGCGAGCAGACCGTCGAGCAATGGCAGGAGGTGTTGCGGATCAATCTGATCGGGCCGTTCCTCGCGGTGAAGCATGCGATGCCGCACATGGTGAAGCAACAATCCGGCGCGATCGTGCTGACGGCGTCCGTGGCCGGTCTCAAGGCCGGCGCCAGCGGTCATCCCTATGCAGCGAGCAAAGCCGGCGTGATCTCCCTGGTGCAGACCACCGCGTATTCGCTCACCGGCACCGGCGTGCGCATCAACGCGGTGTGCCCCGGCCTGATCGAGACCGGCATGACCAAGCCAATCTTCGACCGCGCCAAGGAGCGCGGCACCGCCGACAAGATCGGCCAGCTCAACCCCCTCAAGCGCCCCGGCCAGCCGCACGAGCTCGCCGCGATGGGATTGTTTCTGGCCAGCGACGAGGCGTCGTACGTCAACGGCCAGGCATTCCCGGTGGACGGCGGGCTGACAGCGTCGATGCCGTATGCGGGGAAACCGGTTTAGCTCGCACGCACCCTCGTGTCCCGGACGCGCTGCAACGCCTCTTCGCGTTGCTGCGCAGAGCCGGGACCCAGAAAGCCGCGCACTCGCTGCTGCATGTGCCCCGGCTCTGCAGCGCACCGCCAAGAGGCGCTGCGCTGCGTCCGGGGCACGAGAGCGTTGTTGAATGCCTGACATGGGATCGCATCCTCGCGGCGTGTTTCGCCCGAGCTTTGCTTCGTCGTCTCACCCTCAAATGAAAGAGAGCGCAGGGAAGACCGGGTGCCGGCTGGCACCCGCGGTCCACTGTGCGAAGTTGTCGTAACAAAATTGCACAGCGGCATACAGGTGAAGCCCAACATCCGGCCTTCCCTGCGCAATGGTTGGAACGGCTTATGTCGTGCTCTCCCCGGGGAGCGATGCACTATTGCCCCCGTCGCCCTGCGGATGGCTGATGCGCGCGGTCCGGTCGGACAGCACACATCACCGCAAGACTTGGCGCACAGACCCCGGGCGCCAGGACGACACGATTTGGCCGTACGCCGATCACACCGGTCGTGCGCGCGACGCCTTCGCTCACGGCTCTCCGCCCTGCGAAACCATTCGCGCCGATGTGATCGGCGTCCACCGCCGCCCGGCCCGCGTTCGTGACGATCGCGATACGCCCCTCTTCCTTGGGCCGGGTTGCGGCGATACATACGCCGTTTCCGAATTTCGGTAAAGCGGAATATCTTTGGCGATGCGGGTTGACCGAGCATTTGGGTGTTTTGCCCGACGGGCCACACAACATCTCGTCGCCCGGACGGATTTGTGCTGGTTTGCCCTAACACCCGCAACATTGGTATGGTTCATGCAAGCTGCGTCAGCTTCCCACCTCCTGATAAGAACGTGAAAATGCCAAGCTCAAGACCCGACCGTATCCGAAAACTGCTCGCCGACCTCGTCGGCTTCGACACGATCAGCGATCGCTCCAACCTGCCCCTGATCGCGCATATCGAGAGCTATCTCGCCGCGCTCGGCGTCAAGGGTGAGCGCATCGTCGACGAGACCGGACAGAAGGCCTCGCTGTGGGTCACCATTGGACCCGAGGACCGCCCCGGCCTGGTGCTGTCAGGACATACCGACGTGGTGCCTGTGGTCGGCCAGGACTGGAGCCACGATCCGTTCAAGCTGATCGAGCGCGACGGCAGGCTCTACGGCCGCGGCACCACCGACATGAAGGGTTTCGTCGCGGTGTGCCTCGCCATGGTGCCTGAAATGCTGGAGGTGAAGCTGGCAACGCCGATCCATCTGGCGATCTCCTATGACGAGGAGATCGGCTGCGTCGGCGTGCGGCCGATGCTCGGCGAGATCGCGAAGAAGAAGGTCAGGCCGCTCGGCTGCTTCGTCGGCGAGCCCACCGAGATGAAGGTCATCATCGGACACAAGGGCAAGCACGGCGTGCGCGCGACGTTTCGGGGGCTGGCCCGCCACTCCTCGATCGCGCCCGACGGGGTGAATGCGATCGAATATGCGGCCGAGCTGATCGTCGAAATCCGCCGCCGCGCGGTCACGCTCGCCGCCGTGCGGTCAACGGACAGCCTCTACGATGTTCCGCACTCGACGCTGCTCACCAGCATCGTCCATGGCGGCGCCGCGCTGAACATCGTGCCGGATAGTTGCACGGTGGATTTCGAATGCCGCGGCATCGGCATCACCGAGTCGCGCGAGGTCACGGATGCGATCGTCGCCTGGGCCAAGGCCGAGCTCGAGCCCGCGATGAAGTCGATGCATCCGGAATGCGGCATCGATTTCGAGGAGATCCTCGACTACCCCGCGCTCGACACGGCCGCCGACGCCGCCATCGTGACGCTGGCCAAGAGCCTCGCCGGCCGCAACGACCACGCCAAGGTCGCCTTCGGCACCGAGGCGAGCCTGTTCGCCAGCATGGCCGATATCCCATCCGTGGTGATCGGCCCCGGTGCGATCGCGCAGGCGCACACGCCGGACGAATTCGTGGAAATGGCGCAGCTGGAGAAATGCGCGGCATTCGTGGAGAAGCTGATCGCGCATTGTGTTGCGTCATAATCGGTGTCTGCAGCTATCTGGGTCCCGGCTCTGCGGAGCAGCACTTCGTGCTGCACCGCGTCCGGGACAAGAGAGCATGGCTATTCATCGGCCTCCGGAGGCGAAATCGCACGCCCGGAATCCGCTCACGTGTCCCGGACGCGGTGCGGCACGCAGTGACGCGCCGCAGAGCCGTGACCCAGGCGCCCTTGGCGATGGTGCCTCAACATGCAATCTTAAGTCGCGCCACCATCGGACACAGGTTGCATGCAGATGCCCTTCTTCGTGTACATCCTCGCGAGCAAGCGAAACGGGACTCTTTATGTCGGGGTCACCAACAATCTCGGTCGACGAATGGCTGAGCACAAGTCCAAACTCCTACCCGGCTTCACGCGGCAATATGACGTAACTCTGCTCGTCTACTTCGAGACCTTCGAGTCCGTACTGGAAGCTCGATCACGCGAGCATTCGTTGAAGCGTTGGCGACGGACGTGGAAGCTCAAGCTGATCGAAGAGCTCAATCCGGATTGGCGCGATCTTACGAACGAGTTGAATACCTTGGCGACGTGACTGGGTCCCGGCTCTGCGGAGCAGCACTTCGTGCTGCACCGCGTCCGGGACACGAGAGCGGCGGATACCGCTCAGCGCTCCTGCAACGCCAGCCGTACGCCAATCGCGCAGTAGATGGTCCCGACCACCTTGCCCTGCCATTTCACGACGGCCGGATGGCGGCGTAGCAAATTGCCAAGACGGCCGGCGGCGACGGCGAACACCACCGTGCTGACGAGGCCGAGCAACACGAAGACAGCGCCGAACAGCGCGAGCTGCAGCGTCGTCGAACCATGCTCGGGACGGACGAACTGCGGCAGGAACGCGAGGAAGAACAGCGCGGTCTTCGGATTAAGCACCTCGGTCAGCACGGCCTGCCGGAATGCTCGCGCTGCGCTGATCGCGGGCGCGCCGCCATTCACCTCGAGCGGCGCCTTGTCGAGAATGGCGCGAATGCCGAGATAGATCAGGAAGCCTGCGCCCGCGTATTTGACGACGCTGAACAGGAGGGCCGAAGTTGCGATGATCGCAGAGAGGCCGACGATCGCCATGGTGGTGTGGACCACGTCACCGGCCGCAATTCCCGCGCCCGTCGCGATGCCGACCCTGGTTCCCGAGCTCGCTGCGCGCGCCATGGTGAGGAGTGTCGCCGGACCGGGAATGAAGACGAAGCCGAAGACGATGAGGATGTAGGTGATGAGCGCGGTGTGGTCGATCATGCGGCCATCTCTCTCGTCATTCTGTCCCGAACGGCTCAATGCGACGTGACTGGGTCCCGGCTCTGCGGAGCAGCACTTCGTGCTGCACCGCGTCCGGGACACGAGGGGCGCGATCGAGGTAAAAAGGCGCGGCCGTCAGCCGCGCCTTCGAAATCCTTAAACCGCGCCCGCCTTCTGCGCGTATTCCCACGACGCTTTCGACAGCGGTACGGTGCGCTTGGCTGACTCCAGCGCCTTGGCATTCGCCGCGGTGCCGTCGCGGACGCGGCCGGCGATGCCCTGGGTGATGCCGGCGAGGCGGAACAGATTGTAGGCGAAGTACCAGTTGAGGTCAGGCACCGTCATCTTGGTGACGTTGCAATAGATCTGCGCGGCCTCTTCCACGCTCGGAATGTTGAGCGCCTTGAGGTCGGCGCCCTCAAGGCCCGGCATGACCCACTGCATCAGGAGATAGGTGAAGTCGGCCATGGGATCGCCCAGCGTGGACAATTCCCAGTCGAGCACGGCCTGCACGCGCGGTTCCGTCGCGTGGAAAATCATGTTGTCGAGGCGATAGTCGCCGTGGACGATCGAGATGCGCGCCTGCTCCGGCACGGTTTTCGGCAACCATTCCGCGACCTTCTCGAACTCCGGAATGGTCTGGGTCTCGGACGCCCGATACTGCTTGGTCCAGCGGTCGATCTGGCGCGCGAAATAATTGCCGGGCTTGCCGAACTCGCCAAGACCGATCGCGACGGGATCGTACATGTGCAGCTTCGCCAGCGTCTCGATCTTGCTGGTGAAGATTTTTCGGCGGTCCTCCGGCGTCTGGCTCGGCAACGCCGGATCCCAGAACACCCGGCCGTCTTCCATCGACATGATGTAGAAGGCCGAACCGATGATGCTGTCGTCCTGGCACAGCGCATAGGCCTTCGCGACCGGAAAGCCCTGCTTTCCAAGCGCTGCGATCACCCGATATTCGCGATCGACCGCATGCGCCGACGGCAACAATTTGCCGAACGGCTTTCGGCGCATCACATAGGAGCGGTTCGGCGTGTCGAGCCGGTAGGTCGGGTTGGACTGGCCGCCCTTGAACTGGAGCACGACCAGCGGTCCCTCATAACTCTCGACGTTGTCGCGCAACCAAGCCTCGAGCCGCATCTCGTCGATACGATGCCGTTCCTCGACAGGCTTGGTGCCCGAGAACTCTTCGTCTTTCCTGACGCCGTCAGCCACGATGACGCTCCCTCTTCAGTCCAAGCATGATCCTAATCGGTAACCGCTCTTGCACTTGCGTCAAGCGGTTATCCAATAAGGATCATGCCCTGTCGTTTCTTCACGTCGGGAGCGCGCTTCCGCCCTCCCTCTTAATGACTGGAAGAGTTTGCATACTTCCGAACTTCAAGCCTGGCAATGGCGCGATTGTGCACCTCGTCCGGGCCGTCGGCGAGACGGAGCGTGCGGATGTGGGCGTAGTCCTTGGCAAGGCCCGCTTCGTCGGACACGCCTGCGCCGCCAAACGCCTGGATGGCTTCGTCGATGATCTTCAGCGCCATGTTGGGCGCTGCGACCTTGATCATGGCGATCTCGGCCTGCGCGGTCTTGTTGCCGACCTTGTCCATCATGTCGGCGGCCTTGAGGCACAGAAGGCGCGTCATCTCGATGTTGGTGCGGGCATCGCCGATGCGCTGCTCCCACACCGAATGCTCGACGATCCGCTTGCCGAAGGCGGTGCGCGAGGTGAGCCGCTTTACCATTTTCTCCAGCGCCTCCTCGGCCTTGCCGATGGTGCGCATGCAGTGATGGATACGGCCGGGACCGAGGCGGCCCTGCGCGATCTCGAAGCCGCGGCCTTCGCCGAGCAGGATGTTTTCCTTCGGCACCCGCACGTTCTCGAGCAGCACCTGGGCGTGGCCATGCGGCGCGTCGTCGAAGCCGAACACGGGGAGCATCTTCTCGACCTTAATGCCGGGCGTGTCGAGCGGCACCAGGATCTGAGATTGCTGCTGGTGCTTGGCCGCCTTGAAATCGGTCTTGCCCATCAGGATCGCGATCTTGCAGCGGGGATCGCCGACGCCGGACGACCACCATTTGCGGCCGTTGATGACGTAGTGATCGCCGTCGCGCGCAATGCTGGTCTCGATGTTGGTGGCGTCAGACGAGGCCACGGCCGGCTCCGTCATCAGGAAGGCGGAACGGATTTCGCCGTCCATCAGCGGGCGCAACCATTTACGCTTCTGCTCTTTGGAGCCGTAGCGCATGAACACTTCCATGTTGCCGGTGTCGGGCGCGGAGCAGTTGAACACTTCAGAGCCCCAGGTGATGCGGCCCATCTCTTCCGACAGCAGCGCGTATTCGAGATTGGTCAGTCCCGCGCCGCGGAATTCGTCGTCCTCATGCTCGTTCGGCGGCATGAACATGTTCCAGAGGCCTTCGGCCTTCGCCTTCTTCTTGAGGTCTTCGAGCACCGGGATGACCTTCCAACGCTCGCCGCTGTGATCCTGCTCGTTGTAGATAGGCACCGCCGGGCGCACGTGCTTGGCCATGAAGGACCGCACGCGGTCGAGCCATTCCTTCTGCTTGGGCGACAGATCGAAATCCATGGGACGCTCCTCGTTGTCTCTTTGCGAACTTGTTTTGCGCCGGACTGTCCTCCCGCACCGCACGACCTGCAAGCGCCAATGCGCGGCTTGCGGATGCTTCGGAACCGGTTCGCGCGTTTGCGAACGAGTCCCGATTGCGGATTGACTTTTCCGGCCTTCAAACGATAGTTTCATACAAGTGTTTGAATTGCAACTCCCTCCCCGAGGGGCACCCATGGCCAGTGATCATACCCGGACTGCCATTCTCGCCGCCGCCGAACGGCTCTATGCCGATCGCGGGTTCGGCGACGTGACGCTGCGCGACATCGTCGCGGAGGCCAATGTCAATCTCGCGGCGGTGAACTATCATTTCGGTTCGAAGGACGAGTTGATCGCGGAGCTGTTCGTGACACGCTCGATCGCCACCAACCGCGAGCGCTTGCGCGAATTGAAGGCGGCGGAAGAACAAGGCGGCGGCCGCGCGCCGATCGAGGTGATCCTGCATGCCCTGGTCGGCCCGACGCTGCGCGGCTGCCTCGGCCCGGAGAACCAGCGCTCCACCGCGGCGCGCTTCATGATCCGCGCCTCGATCGAATCCGTGCCGCCGATCCGCCGCATCAAGAACCGCGAGATCGACCATTTGCGGAAATTCGCCGGCGCGATGCGCCGCGCCCTGCCCGACCGCAGCGAAGTCGATATCTATTGGGGCCTGAATTTCGCGCTCGCCATGGCGCACCACACCATCCGCGAGAGCGAGCGGTTGACCAAGCTGTCGGAAGGCAAATGCGATCTCGACGACGTCGAGGACGTCGTCGCGCGCGTCGTCAGCGTGGCGACGATGGCGCTGACGGCGGGACGGACGGAGGCGAAGCCGCCGTCAAGGGTGGCGGCGCGCTAACCTCACATCATCGCGATGCAGTCGATCTCGACGTCGAAGGGGCCGAACCATTCCGGCGTGCAGACGAAGATCCGCGCCGGATCTTGCGGGAAATAGCGCGCATAGACGGCGTTGAACGCAGCGAAGTGTTTTGTCGAGGTGCAGTAGACGTTGCACTTCATGACGTTGTCCAGGCTCGCGCCCGCCGTCTGAAGGCACAGCTTCATCTGCTCGATGACGAGCTCGCTCTGCCGTTCGATCGGCACTTCCGCGATCTCGCCCGTCTCGGGGTCGAACGGCGGCAGGCCGGCGACGAAGATCATGTTGCCGGCGCGCGTGACCGGCGAGTCGGCGCCTTCCAGCGATCGAGAAAGGTCGAGATCGGTTCGACGCGGAGCGCTTCGCGTTTCATGGGCGGCCACCTTCGGTTCAAGCGAGATGACGGCTTGCTACATCATCCTGCAGCCGCCATGCTTCGCCTCCGATCGAAGTTTGCTCGCCGAACCGCCTAGGCGTGCTGCGGCATCTCCTCGGCCTCTTCCTTGGCGAGCAGCAGCAGCATCTCGATGCCCATCTCGCCTTCCTGCGGCGAGCGAATGAACTTTATTTCGTCGGCGCTTTGCCGCAGCGCGGCAACGATCGCGACGGCCTGGTTTGCCGTGGCCGCCTCGGTCGCCAGAATGGCCTTCTGGTCCTTGGCCTGAAACCCGATCGTGTAGGACATCGTTCCCTCCCGGACTGAGTGGAAGGATCGAATCTGAGTCGCGCGCGGAACGGAAGCCTGTGTGAGTACGGACCGGGATTATCTGGGGATTGCCCGCAAGCCTCAGGCAAGCCCGAGCATCGCGCGCGCCTCGTTTGGCGGTCGCGACGCTCGCCCCCAGGCTCTTCAGGATGCCGGCGGCATGCGCGACGTGCCGCGAGCGCCGGCCCTCTTCCCTTCTCCCAAAAGCTCAGATGATACCCTGCTGCTTCAGCGTCTCGATCTTGTCCGCATCAAAGCCGAGCTTGCCGCCGAGCACCTCCTGGGTGTGCTCCCCTAATAGCGGCGGGGCGCGGTAGGTCTCGATCGGGGTTTCCGAGAGCGTCAGCGCGTTGCGGATCAGCGAGAGATCGGGCTCGAAGGGATGGTCGACCTTCACCCGCATGCCGCGCGACTGGACGTGGGGATCGGAAAACACCTGCTCGAAATTGTTGATCGGACCTGACGGCACGCCGGCCTCCTCCAGCTTGTCCAGCCAGTAGGCCACCGGCTGCTTCAGGAACAGGCCGGCGAAGATCGCCATGATTTCCTTGCCGTGCACGACGCGGTCGTTGTTCTTGACAAAGCGCTTGTCGCTCGCGAGCTCGGGCTCACCGAGCACGGCGCAGGTGCGCTGGAACTGGCCGTCATTGCCGACCACCAGCATCAGTTCCCCGTCGGTGCAGCGGAACACGCCGGCCGGCATGCCGCCATTGCCCCAGGTGCCGCGGCGCGGCGGGGTCTTGCCGTTGACGAGGTAGATCTGCAGCCAGTGCGACAACGATGCAATGACGGTGTCGAACAGGCAGACGTCGATATGCTGTCCTACGCCATCATTGGCGTCGCGATGGTACAGCGCCGAGAGAATCCCGATCGAGGTGTTCATGCCGGTCATGTAGTCGACGATCGACGGGCCGACCTTCATCGGGCCCTCGCCGGGCTCGCCGTCGATATGGCCGGTGACGCTCATCAGGCCGCCCATCGCCTGCAGGATGGCGTCATAGCCGGCGCGCGGCGCGTAAGGCCCCGTCTGGCCGAAGCCGGTCACCGAGCAATAGATGATGCCTGGGTTGATCGCCTTGATCGTCTCGTAGTCGAGTCCGTAGCGCTTGAGATCGCCGACCTTGTAGTTCTCCATGAAGACGTCGACGTCCTTGGCGAGCTCGCGGATGATCGCCTGCCCCTCGGGCTTGGCGATGTTGACCGTGACCGACTTCTTGTTGCGGTTGGCGCAGAGATAGAAGGAATTGTTGTTGTTGGCCTTGCCCTCGGGATCGGTCAGGTAAGGCGGCCCGAAGGCGCGCGCGTCGTCGCCGGTGCCCGGCCGCTCGATCTTGATCACCTCCGCGCCGAGATCGCCCAGCATCTGGGCCGACAAGGGTCCGGCAAGCACGCGGGTGAGGTCAAGGATCTTGATGCCTGAAAGCGGCAGGGCCGACATGTCGAAGTCCTCCGGGGAACTGAATATTGGCGCGGCGGCTAGAAGCCGCGGCTGCGCTCCTGCGGATACACCATTTTTGGCGGTCTGAGCACTGCACTGGCGGCATAAGGCCATCCTCCGCTCGCCAGCGCAGGTCGCCCGAGCGGTCAATTTCCGCAGTGCGAATATTCTCAGGTCACCACCGCCGCAACCACCTCCGGCCGCCGTCGGCCGAGCAGGACCAGGATCAGCACTGTTGCGCAGGAGAACACGAAGGTAAGCCCCAGCGCGCCGCGGCTGCCGAACTGGGTGAGCAGGCCGACCAGCAGCGGCGGAGAAAGGGCGGAGGCGAGATTGAGCGGCAGCGCGATCATCGACATCGCCTTGGCGAACTCAGCCTGATCGTAGAACACCAGCGGGATCGTCGCCCGCGCCACCGCCATCGCGCCGCTGCCGGCACCCACCTGCCAGCGTCTATCAGACTTCGCCTCGTGCGATGCCAAGGCGGCTTCCCGAGCCGGATTATCCAGCCGAAGCCGCGGTACGCCAGGTCCGCTCCAACGGCGAGATCAAATGGCACGGCGAACTCATCCACATCTGCAGTGCCCTCGACGGTGAAAAAGTCGCCGTCGAGGAAACCGAGGACGGATGCTGGCAAGTGCGCTTCTTCGACGTGCCCATCGGCATCATCGACCAGAAAACACGAAAGCTGCGGCGCTGCGCTAGCGCAGCGCCGCAGCCGACCAAATCATGAATCAGTGTCACCCATCCATCCGGGCTGTTCTGTTACCCATCCATCCGCTGGACAACAGCCCCATCGACACATACAGAACGGATGTCCCGGCGAACACCGCCGGCAGGCTCATGCCGAGATCGGCCGCGAGAGCGCGCCCGACGATGGCGGGAAGACCTATTGTACCCCAGCCAACAAGTTGGGTAACCGCGAGCACCAGCAGGACGCCGATGAGCCTGCTGTCAGATTTCAGAAACCGCATTCCAGTCGTCGCCTGCCCGCCAGACGCAGATCACGCCTGTGACGCCAGTCTTACCCTCGGATGCGACGACCGGGAATGGCGGTTCCGAATGGCACGGCCGCGCCAGCCGCGGGGCAGCCGTCAGGCGGGATGGCCGGGATCGACCTGCTTCGGCGTCTTCTTGTCGCGTTGCGGTGTCATCTTGGCGGAATCCGGTGCATCGGCACACCGCGCGGCCCGAGCTGATCGCGCTGAATGTCGTCTTCGGAGCGGGAGGGCTCAATGCCGTTCGGCTCACGGGGCTTGGTCATCGCGGCCTCCTGAAATATCTGCTCGGAGTGATCAGTCATATGCCGAGCGCGTTCTCGCCGGCATCGCGGCCAGGCACGCTGACATGGACCTCGTGTCCCTCGCGAAGCGCCAGGGAGGCCGCGGCGACCGCCGATTCGAACGCGGCTTCCTTGGTGGCGTATCTACTCTTGACGTCGCCGTCGTGCAGCACACCCCATTCGTCCTGCACTGGCACGATGGCGTATTGAGCAAGGCCCATGGTCCAACTCCTCCCGTTCTCAGGTCTATCTTTGCGTGACCTGGGGATGCACAGCGGTCACACGCCACACAATGTTGCCGCTGTCGTCGGCGACCAGCAGCGCGCCGGTCTTGTCGATGGCGACGCCGACGGGCCGCCCGCGCGCGTGATTGTCGTTGTTGAGGAAGCCGGTGACGACGTCCTGCGGCGGGCCACTCGGCTTGCCATCCGTGAACGGCACGAACACCACCTTGTAGCCGTTCAAGACCTGCCTGTTCCAACTGCCATGCTCGCCGACGAAGGCGCCGCCACGATAGGCGGCCGGCAGACTCGCGCTTGTGTTGAAGGCCATTCCGAGCGGCGCAACATGCGAGCTCAACGCGTAGTCAGGCACGATCGCCTTGGCGACGAGGTCGGGCCGCTGCGGCTTGACACGAGGATCGACGTGCTGGCCGTAATAGCTGTAGGGCCAGCCATAGAAGCCGCCGTCCTTCACCGATGTCATGTAGTCGGGCACGAGATCGGGACCGAGTTCGTCGCGCTCGTTCACCACCGTCCACAGCGCCCCGGTCTGCGGCTCGAAGCTGAGACCGTTGGGATTGCGCAGCCCGCTCGCGAAGATGCGCCAACGGCCGCTGGCACGATCGACCTCGAGGATGTTGGCGCGATTGTGCTCGGCCTCCATGCCGTTCTCGGTGATGTTGCTGTTGGAGCCGACGCCGGCATAGAGCTTTGAACCGTCGGGGCTCGCGACCAGGCTCTTGGTCCAGTGATGGTCGATCGGTCCGCCCGGCAGCGGCGTCAGCACCGTGCCCGGGGCGGTGATCTTCGTATCACCCTCCGTGTAGGGATATCTGACGATCGCATCGGTGTTGGCGACATAGAGGTCGTTGCCAACCAGCGCGACGCCGAACGGCGAATTGAGATGGTCGAGGAAGACGCTTTGCGTGTCCGGCACGCCGTCGCCGTTGCCGTCGCGCAGCAGCGTGATGCGGTTGCTCTCGCCGGTGTCGCCGCCTGATGTCGCCCAGGACTCGATGTATCCCATCACGATTTCCTTGGGCCGCTTGATCGGGGCCGCCTTTGGCGCCTTGGATTCCACCACCAGCACGTCGCCGTTGGGAAGCACGTAAAGGAATCGCGGATGCTGCAGGCCCGTCGCAAAGGCCTTGGCCTGCAAACCTTGCGCGACGGTCGGGGTCTCGTCCTTCTTCCAGCCGACGATGCGGGCGATGTGCATCGGCGGCAGCAGGTATTGCTGGATGTCGGGAAGCGTCGGGTTGGCGCCGGTTTGCGCCTTCGGATCGCCACTGCCGTCATTGCAGGCGGCGAGGCATAGCAGCGAGGAGCACAACAGTGCGCGAGCGATTGAGGATTTCATCGCGCAACTCCCACGCCGTGGCGATAGACCATGGCCCAGCCAAGCCAGCCGGTGACGGGCAGGATCAGCACGGTAATTGCCGAAAGCAGGAGCCCCGTCGGCCACACCGATGTCCAGGCATCACGCGTGTGGATCAGGGCGTTGACGGTGGCCAGGATCAGCGCCACCGCGTTGCCGATCAGGTGCGGCCAGGCCGGCGGCTGCGCCCGCACCAGGCGGTTGCCGAGGAAATCGGTCAGACCGGCGATTGCCGCCAGCACGCCGAAGATGACGCCGACGACCAGAAGCCAGGCCGAAAAATCCGCCCACATGATCTCGGCACTGACGACGTAGGCGATGTCGGTCAGCAGCGCCCCGATGAAGCAAGCGATCGGTATCGGCACCAGCATCGGATGAATCGGATGGCCCGCGATTTGCGCGGTAGTGCGCACGCGCACGTTGTCTTGCACGGTTGGCCTCGCTTGCACGGTTGGCCTCGTATGACTTTCGCCCTGCCCGACGGCCAACTCGTCCTTGGGGTGAAGGTTCCTACGCTTGCCTCTAGCCTTGCGCCGTCACCGGTGCGCTGGCTTGATACGCCCCGCGCCAAGGCCGAGGGCACTCGGGCGGACTGTATTCCTTCGACTTTGGCTCGCAACAGGGAGCCAACGTATCAAAGTTTAATGCGTTCTACCCTTCTCTTCGACCAGATTAGGAAACGGGTTTTGGGGTTATCGGACCACCAATGCAGGCAGGATTTGCGTTCTCCAAGCTCGCCGACCGGCTGGCGAGCCTCGCTCCAGTAACTGCCGACGATCTCCACCTGCTCGCGGACATGGCAAGCACAATTGCCCATCTAGGTTCGCGTCAGACCGTTCTGCGGCATGGCGACGATGCCACCCAGTGCTGTCTGCTGCTCCAGGGATATCTGTCCTGGCAGGACGCAGAGAGCGCGGACGGGCAGATCACGTCAATCCATGTTCCCGGTGACATCGCCAATCTACACACGCTTCATCGCCCTCGCGTCGACGGCAACCTGATCGCGCTCGGCCCGGCCATCGTCGCTCTCGTGCCACATCGCTTCTTTCACGATCTGTCCGCGCGTTCGCCCGCTATGTCCCGCGCATTGCTGCTGATGCTGCTCACCGATCACGCCATTCAGCGCAACTGGACAGTGAACCTGGGTAGCCGCGATGCATTGACGCGCGTGGCGCATCTGCTGTGCGAGATCACCGCGCGCCTGCAAAGCGTCGGCCTTGCCAGAGATTTCAGACTGCCATCACCCTTCACCCAATCGGACCTTGCCGCAGCGTGCAGCATCTCCCCTGTCCACGCCAATCGCACCATTCAGGAACTGCGACGATGCAACCTTCTGCAATGGCAGGGTAAGACGGTCATGATCACGGACTGGCCGGCACTCGTGCGGCTCGCAAGTTTCGATCCGACTTATCTGGGGATTCGATCCAGCCATGAGGATGCGTCGTCGCATCTCAGGCCGCTTACGGCGGAGGTTGCGCTCGTTTGAGCCTTTTCAGACGACGCGTTGTCAAACGACGCCTTGAACACCTCGGACGCCTTGAACACCTCGGGAGCGCGCAACCAATTCCTTGCGTGCTTCTGCAAGGACCAAATCCCAATCGCCCGGGGTCCTCTGATGAAACAATCGCAGGCTGGGATACCAAAAGGAGTGAGATCCAGCTGACGGCCAGCGCCAGTCGCAATCCGCATGCAACATCACCCACGCGTCACGTCCGAGCGCTCCGGCGAGGTGGGCTACCATGGTGTCGACGCAAATGAGGAGATCGAGCCGCCGGAGGTGATGACCGAGAACCGTAACGTCAGGTGTACTGACGTCCCTCGCGCCGATCTCTGCCAGTTCGCACGTCCGGGCTCCGCGCTGCAGCGAGCAGAGCGTTACGCCGGGAACGGCAAGATGCCGCAACAGCGGGGGCGGAACGGTCCTTCGCTTGTCCCAATTGCCGACTTCCCAAACCAGGCCGACGGCAAGACCTCGCTCATGCGGAAGCGTTGGCTCGACCGCCGGTGGCAGTGATACGTAAGGTGCGCGCATTTCGACGTGCTCACGCCTCGCCTTTATGGCATGCGGAACCTCCATAATCTCGATATCGACCTCGAAGTCGACGTCAGGCGCACCGTCGTGGAGCGCAAAGGCACGATCAACGCCAGCCGCTCGCTGGACCAGCGGCAGGAGCTCGCTCTGGCACCAGACCGCGACGCTGCGCGCGATATCGCGAAGCGGTCGCATGAAGCGCAGGAACTGAATGGTGTCGCCAAGCCCATGGTAGCAGCGGACCAGCACATGCTTGCCCGTCAGGTCCTCGCCGCGCCAGATCCGCTGGAGGTGACGCGGCCCGGTGTGCTTGGGTGGATACGCAAGCATCGTCAGATCGCGGTCGTTGATCGCCCAGGCGCGTTCGAAGTCGCCTGCCCGCATCGCCTCCGTCCAACCGCCCGACACTCGCGGTGATCCGATCAGCGCCGCACGAATTTGTGAAAGCGGCTCGGTTTGCCGTCCTTGGTCTGGTCCTGGTGGAGGAAGGCAATGCCGGCCTCGTCGAATTTGGTGAAGAATTCGTCCCAGCCGATCCGGTCGAGCCCTTCGTCGGGCGGATCGAAATCGATGCGCAGGATGCCGGCGTGTCCGTCCTCCTCCGTAGCCTTGACCGTCGCGGGCTTTCCACCGCGCTCCTCCGCCCATTTCCGGATGACGTCGTGGCTGGTGGTCTGCTGGGCTTCGCTGGTTTGTGATTTGGATGACATGTGACACCTCGATTGCTGACAAGGAGCGAGCGATGGATCGGCCCTCGCGTCAGACTGTTTCGCCGTGAACGCCGGGCGCGAGGATTTGTTCTTTCGTATGTCGGACTCTCACGAGAGCATCATCTTCTTCATCTTCATCCTGGAAGCTCTTCGTTCCCTCCAAACTGCCCGCGATTTTATCCCAGGTTAAGCGCGCGAAATTTTTCCGGCCGGAATCTGACGTGAGGCGGACATAGTGCCGTGAGCTCAGGAACGAACATACGTTCCTCACGTTCGCCGACGTACTTACGTCAACACTGCATGTCTTCCGGAGGGCTTCGATCCATGCATTCTCGTCTTCAGGACAGGCGGCGCGTGCGCGTCGGCATCGTCGGTGTCGGCAATTGTGCGAGCTCCTTCGTTCAGGGGCTCTCCTACTACCGGGAGGCCAAATCGAACGAGCCGGTGCCCGGGCTGATGAACGCCGATCTCGGCGGCTATCATATCAGCGACATCCAGGTGGCGTCGGCCTTCGACGTCCATGCCGGCAAGGTCGGACGAGACGTCGCCGAGGCAATCTTCGCAGCACCGAACAACACGCATCGCTTTTCCGACGTTGCGCAGACCGGCGTCGTCGTCCAGCGCGGCCCGGTCATGGACGGCATCGGTCACTATTTGAAGGAGGACATTCCGATTGCGGATGTTCCGGAAGCCGACGTCTCCGAAGTGCTCGCGACGTCGCGCACGGACGTGCTGGTGTCCTATCTTCCCGTCGGCTCGCAGCACGCAAGCGAATTTTATGCCGCGCGCGCGATCGAGGCCGGCTGCGGCTACGTCAATTGCATCCCGGTCTTCATTGCCTCGAATACCGACTGGCGGCGGCGTTTCGAGGATGCAGGCCTGCCGATCGTCGGCGACGACATCAAGAGCCAGGTCGGCGCCACGATTCTGCACCGCGTGCTCGCCAATCTCTTCCGCGACCGCGGCGTGCGGCTCGATCGCACCTACCAGCTCAATGTCGGCGGCAACACCGATTTCAAGAACATGCTCGAGCGCGAGCGGCTGACCTCGAAGAAAATCTCCAAGACCCAGGCCGTGACCAGCCAGTTCGACGTGCCCATGGATGCCGATAATATTCATGTCGGTCCGAGCGACCACGTGCCGTGGCTGACCGACCGCAAGCTGGCCTTCATCCGCCTGGAGGGCACGACGTTCGGCGGTGTGCCCTTGAGCGCGGAAGTCAAGCTCGAGGTCTGGGACTCCCCGAATTCGGCAGGTGTCGTGATCGACGCGGTCCGCTGCGCCAAGCTCGCCATGGACCGCGGGCAGGCCGGCGCGCTGACGGGCCCATCGAGCTATTTCATGAAGTCGCCGCCGCAGCAGTTCACGGACGAGGAAGCCGGACGGCGAACGCGCGCGTTCATCGACGACAAGGCGTATACCTGATGACGAAGATCATTCATCTGATCCGCCACGGGCATCACGCCCTCCTCGGCCTGACGCTATGTGGCCGGATGAAGGGCGTAGAGCTCGATGATCCCGGTTGCGAAGAAATGGCGCGATGCGCGGAAAGCATCTCACCGCGACCAACATTGATACAGTCGAGCCCGCAACGGCGCTGCATGCAGTCGGCCTGTATCCTTGCCGCGCATTTCGGCTTGCCGGTCGAGATCGTGCCCGCGCTCAACGAGCTCGACTATGGCGAATGGACTGGACGATCCTTCGAGGCGCTCGCCCCGGATCCCCGATGGTGGCGCTGGAACGAACAACGCGGAACGATCCGTCCGCCGGGCGGCGAAAGCATGCGGGCGCTCCAGAAGCGCGTTGTCGCCCATCTGGAGCAGGTGAGCAGCGACCGCGATCCCGGCACCGTCGTCGCCGTCAGCCATGCCGAGCCGATCCGCGCGGCGCTGCTGTATTATTCCCGGAAAGAGCTCGACGACTTCCTCTCGATCGAGATCGACCCCGGCAGCGTCAGCACCCTCAGCGTGGATAATCGCGGAATCAAGATCACCGGGATCAATCAGCGGGTGCCAGCGTGAGGATCGTCATCTTCGGCCTGACAATTTCCTCTTCCTGGGGCAACGGTCACGCGACCTTGTGGCGTGGGCTTTGCAAGCATCTCGCGCGATCCGGGCACAGCGTCGTCTTTTTCGAGCGCGACGTGCCCTATTACGCCAGCGCGCGGGATTTGCACGAACTGGCGGGCGGCCAGCTGCGACTGTTCTCGAATTGGGACGATGTGCTTCCTTTGGCGCGCAGCGACCTTCGCGATGCCGATGTCGCGATCGTGACCTCCTATTGTCCCGACGCGGTCGCCGCGACCGAGCTTACCCTGTCTGAGGGTCGCGCGCTGCCCGTGTTCTACGATCTCGACACACCGGTCACGCTGGCGAAGCTCATGGCCGGCGGCGCCGTTCCCTATATCGGGCCGCGCGGCCTGCGAGATTTCGCCTTGGTCCTGAGCTTCACCGGCGGTCCCCACATCTGCAACGAATTTCGCGACCGGCTCGGCGCCTGCAACGTCCGTCCGCTCTACGGCCATGTCGACACTGACATCCATCGACCGGTCCCGTCTCAGTCGCACCACCGTGCGCATCTGTCCTATCTCGGCACATATTCGCAGGATCGTCAGCGCGCGCTCGAGGCTCTCTTCGTCGAACCCGCACGGGCACGGCAGGATCTGCGCTTCCTGATCGGGGGTGCGCAATACCCGGAAGATTTTCCCTGGTCGCCAAACATCTATTTCGTGCAGCACTTGCCGCCGTCAGAGCACGCGTCGTTCTTTGCGTCGTCCCGGCTGACGCTCAACGTCACGCGCCGGGCCATGGCGGAGATGGGCTGGTGCCCGTCCGGGCGTCTGTTCGAAGCTGCTGCCTGCAAGGCCCCACTGCTCAGCGACGATTGGCCGGGGATCGATGAATTCTTTGCGCCCGGGCACGAGATCCTGATCGCGCGCGATGAAAAGGACACGCTTGCTGCGTTGACGACGGCCGACGCCGAGCTTCAGCACATTGCCGGGCGCGCATATGAACGGACCATGGATCAGCACACCTCCGACAAGCGCGCAGGCGAACTGATCTCGCTGCTCGAGCAGGCGGCATCCCTCGGCGCGCGCCGGCAACAACCCGAGGAGGCCTGATCATGTGGGGCATCGTTCCGGCCGCAGGCCGCGGCAGCCGCATCCAGCCGCTCGCCTTCTCCAAGGAACTGCTTCCGGTCGGAAGCCGACGGGACGACGGCATGGACCGTCCGTGCGCCGTCTCGGAATATTTGCTGGAGCGGCTGATCCTTGGGGGGGCTGACAAGATCTGCTTCGTGATCTCCCCCGGCAAATCCGACATCCTCGAATATTTCGGCGATCACTATGGCGGCGCCCAGCTCGCTTACGTCGTGCAGCCCGACGCGTCGGGGCTGTGCGATGCCGTGTTCAGGGCGGGCACGGTCGTCGGCCATGACGAAGACGTCATCGTCGGACTTCCGGATACAGTCTGGTTCCCCAAGGCGGCCTTGCAGGCATTGCCGGCCGCCGACCTGTCGTTTCTGCTGTTTCCGGTCGAACATCCCGAGTTCTTCGATGCGGTCGTGCTCGACGGCGATCGCGTGACGGAGATCCAGGTCAAGCAGCCGGACGCAGCGTCGAAATGGATATGGGGCGCCTTCAAGATGTCTGCCAACGGATTTCGCGAACTCCAATCGCTGTGGACAAAGCGCGACCACCGGGATGAATATTTCGGGACACTCGTCAACGCCTACATCGCGGCCGGCGGTCAGGGGCTCGGCGTCAAAGCTGGCGAATCCTATGTCGATGTAGGCACCATCGATGGCTATCGGACGGCAATGGCGTTGCTCGCGGAAAGCTCCACCGGGAACGGACGCTCTCGATTGCTGGCCGGCGGTTCGCCCGAGCCAACCCGCTCAGCCCCCGCAATGAACAATGGAGTGACCGCATGAGCAGAGGCGCCCTCTCCCGCGAGGAAATCCGCCAGCGTGTCGATGCGCTCGGGCCATGGTTTCACAATCTGGACCTGAAGGGTGTACCGACAGCGCCTTCACACTTTCTCGGCGACTATCCCAACGTGAAATGGCGACGCTTCTCCGGGATCATCCCGGACCGTCTCGACGGCAAGACCGTACTCGATATCGGCTGCAATGCCGGCTTCTACGCCATGGAGATGAAGCGGCGCGGCGCCGAGCGCGTCCTCGGCCTGGACACCGACGACGAATATCTCGAGCAAGCCCGCTTCGCGGCCGAGGTGAACGGGCTCAGGATCGAATTCCGCAAGATGTCAGCCTATGACGTCGGACAGCTGCGCGAAAAGTTCGACCTCGTGATCTTCATGGGGGTGCTCTACCATCTGCGGCACCCTCTGCTGGCGCTCGACCTGATCCATGAGCACGTGGCCGGCGATCTCCTGCTGTTCCAATCGATGCAGCGCGGCGACAGCCGCGTGGATCCGGTCGACAAGAACTACGACTTCTGGACCACCGATCAGTTCGATTCGCCGGGCTATCCAAAGCTGCACTTCATCGAGAACAAATATGCCGACGACCCCACCAATTGGTGGGTGCCGAACCGCGCCTGCGCCGAAGCCATGCTGCGCAGCGCCGGCTTTGCGATCGCAGCGCATCCGGAAGACGAAGTCTATCTTTGCAAGCGGGTAACAAGGCCGCAGGCGGAAGGTCCTGTCTATCCGTCGCGGGAGGCCGGCCAATGATCGAAGCCGCCAAGATCTGGAACGAGCCCAACAACAAGTCGCACTGGGACATCCTGATTGATCCGGACTGGACCATGTTCGCCAACCTGGCGCTAGCGGCCGGAAAGGCGATCCGCAGCGCCCATCCCACACTCCCGCGTGTGCTCGGCGGCATATCGCCGATTGATCCGTCGTTCATCCGCAATATGCAGGGGCGTGGCGTACTCGATCACGTCGATGCGGTAGCCGTGCACGGCTTTCCGCTCGACTGGAACCTGTGGCAGATTGCGGAATGGCCGGCCAAGCTCGAGGAGATCAAGGCGGTCACTTCGCTGCCGGTCTGGGTGACGGAGGTGGGAGTCTCGTCTTTCGGCGCCGAAGAGGTGCAGGCTTGGGGACTGACCCGAACCGCGGAGCTCTTGATCGGCCGCGCTCCGCGCATCCACTGGTACAGCCTCTACGATCTGCCTTCGAGCTGGGAGGCCACGACCCGGCATAAGGAGGCTGAAGGCTCCTCCTACTACCGGCATTTCCACATGGGCCTGCTGCGCGAGGACGGGACACCGAAAGCCTCGGCGGAGCTGTTCCGCAACTTTGCACCTGCGATGGGCCTGTGCCAGTGGTTTCATTTCGAGGACCACCGCCTCGATGACGCCGTGGGCTGGATGCGCCGGCTGGGCGTGCAGCATCTCAGGACCGGCCTGTCCTGGGCCGACAGCTTTCGTCCCAACGCGCTCGACTGGTTCGACCGCCAGATGGACGCGCTGGCCGAGTTTCAGGTTACGGTGACCTTCTGCTTCACGCCGGAGCACCGGGGTATCCAGCCTCATCACACCAGCCCGCCGCTCGACGTGAACGAGTTCGCGGATTTCTGCGCGCAGATGGTCGAGCGCTATTGCGCGAAAACAGGGGTCGCGCCTTCCGCGGCGTCTTCGCGTCCGACCATCCGGGAGCCGACATGCGTGCCCTGATCCTGGTGATGGACTCCGTTGGGATCGGCGCCGCGCCCGATGCCGTCAATTACGGCGACGAGGGTGCCGATACCATCGGTCACATCGCTGAGATGTGCAGGGTCGGCAATGCCGATGGTCCGCGGCGGGAAGGACCGCTTCAGCTTCCCAATCTGGTTGCGCTGGGCCTTGGCCAGGCCTGTCGTCTCGCAACCGGGCGCGTGCCGCCCGGGCTGGACGGATGTCCGGAGCATTCGCGCTTTGGCTGCGCAAGCGAGATATCGAAGGGCAAGGACACGCCATCCGGTCATTGGGAGATTGCCGGTGTGCCGGTGCCGTTCGACTGGGGCTATTTTCCAAGGACCAAACCGTGCTTCCCGCGCGACCTGATGGAGCGCCTGTGCGAACAGGCGCGATTGCCCGGCATCCTCGGAAACTGTCACGCCTCCGGCACCGAGATCATCGACGAATTCGGCGAGCGTCACATCAGAACCGGCGAGCCGATCGGTTATACGTCGGCCGACAGCGTGTTTCAGATTGCTGCACATGAGGAGACATTCGGGCTCGAACGCCTCTATGAGGTCTGCCGCGTTGCCCGCCGACTGGTCGATCCCCTGAACATCGGGCGCGTCATCGCCCGGCCGTTCATCGGCACGTCAGCAGGTCACTTCAAGCGAACCGCGCACCGGAAGGATTATTCCGTCCCGCCGCCCGAGCGAACGATCCTCGATCTCGCCGAAAGCGCAGGCCGTGACATCGTGACGATCGGCAAGATCGACGACATCTTCGCCCATCGCGGGACCGGGAGGAACATGCGGGGCGATGGCAACGAAGCGTTGTTCGATGCCACGCTTGATGGGCTGGCCTCTCTTGCAGAGGGTGGGATGTTGTTCGCCAACTTCATCGATTTCGACACGTTGTACGGCCATCGCCGAGACGTCGCGGGATATGCAGCGGCGCTCGAAGCCTTCGATGCCCGCGTTCCCGAGCTGCTTAACCGCGTGCGCGACGATGATCTCCTCATCGTCACGGCCGATCACGGTTGCGACCCAACCTGGAGCGGCACCGATCACACCCGCGAACAAGTGCCAATTCTGGCGGTGCGCGGGCGGTCATCTTCTCCGATCGGCAGACGCACCGGCTTTGCCGATATAGGGGCAACGGTCGCAAGACATCTCGAGCTGCAAGCGCCGATTCGTGGCGTGCATTTTTAGCCGCAGCGCCGGCCGATTCACTTGGGTTATTGATCCAGGTTAGAGAAATGTTTGTTTGTAGGTTTCGCAGGAACGAACATTCCTTGCATCGCTTCTATTTCCAAATGTGACTGGCGCGCCGGTCGCCCCGACCAGAACAGCAGCGCGCGCTTTCATTCTCATCACGGATTGATCCCGCAGGATCGGTCTCACGGCGGCACGGAGCGGTGAATGACGCGAGTATTGATCACTGGAGGCGCCGGATTCATCGGATCGCATGCGGCCGACGTGCTGCTGGCGGCCGGCTATGAAGTCCGCCTGCTCGACAATCTCTCGCCGCAGGTCCACGGAGGCAACCGCCAGCGTCCTGCCTATCTTGCCAAAGAGGCGGAGCTCGTCGTCGGCGACGTCACCGACGCTCCCGCGGTCGAACACGCGTTGCGCGGCACCGACATGGTCCTGCATCTCGCATCCGCGGTGGGCGTCGGCCAGAGCATGTACGACATCGAACCCTATGTCAGGACCAACGAGCTCGGCACCGCCGTGCTGTTGCAGGCACTATCCAAGCGCCCGGTCGAGCGGCTGGTGGTGGCCTCGTCCATGAGCATTTACGGCGAAGGCCTTTACCGGAGCGCCGATCAGAGCGTCATCGCCTGCGACGAACGGCCGATCGAGCAGCTTCGCCGGGGCGATTGGGAGCTACGCGATATCACCGGGCGCCCGCTTGATCCCGTTGCCACCCCGGAGACAAAGCAGCCCTCGCTGAGTTCGATCTACGCACTCAACAAATATGCCCAGGAACGCATGTGCCTGATCACCGGCAAGGCCTATAGCATTCCGACGGTGGCGCTACGCTTCTTCAATGCGTTCGGTCCGCGCCAGGCGCTGTCCAATCCCTATACCGGCGTGCTCGCCATCTTTGCCGCGCGGCTGCTCAACGGCCGGCCCCCCCTTGTCTTCGAGGATGGTCTGCAGCGGCGCGACTTCGTCCATGTACATGACGTCGCCCGCGCCTGCCGCATGGCGCTCGAAGCCGATCGCACCCAGGAGGTCTTCAACGTCGGCTCGGGGCAGTGCCGCACCATTCTCTCCGTGGCGCAGGATCTCGCCGAAGTCATGGGACGCGGCAACATCGGGCCCGAGGTGACGCGGAAATATCGTGCCGGCGATATCCGGCACTGCTTCGCCGACATCGGAAAATCGCGCGACCTGCTCGGCTTCGAGCCGCACGTCGCCTTCAAGGACGGTCTCCGGGAGCTGGCGGAGTATCTCGCCGACCAAATCGCTGACGATCAGGCGGAGCGAGCCACCAAGGAGCTGCAGCAACGAGGATTGGTCGCGTGATGAGTGAACGAGACAACAGACCCGTCCTGATCACCGGCGGCTGCGGATTTATCGGCTGCAACCTCGCCGACCGGCTCGCGGAACGCGGCGATCCCGTGCTGATACTGGACAATCTCGCCCGCGCCGGCGTGCGTGAGAACGCGCAATGGCTGAAGTCCCGGCATGGCGACCGAGTCACAATTACCGTGGCCGACATCCGCGAACCGATCCCGGTGATCGACGCCGTACGTGAAGTCCGCGCCGTGCTGCACTTGGCTGCCCAAGTCGCGGTCACCGACAGCGTGAGCGATCCGGCTTCCGATTTCGAGATCAACGCGCGGGGCACATTGAATGTGCTCGAAGCCGTGCGGCTCCACAATAGCGCCGCGCCGATCGTGTTCGCCTCGACCAACAAGGTCTACGGACGCCTGATCGACGACGGCGACATCGCGCTCACCGGCCGCCGCTACACGCCGACAAGCGGTCTGCTCGCCGGCGGCATCTCGGAAAATGCACCGCTCGACTTCTACAGCCCCTATGGATGCTCCAAGGGAACGGCGGATCAATACGTTCACGACTATGCGCGGGTCTACGGCCTCCAGACCGTGGTGATGCGCATGAGCTGCATCTATGGGCCCCGGCAATTCGGCACCGAAGATCAGGGCTGGATCGCGCATTTCCTGCTGAGCGCCATCCGCAGCAAAGAGCTGACGATCTATGGCGACGGCCATCAGGTCCGCGATGCGCTTCATGTGTCGGACGCGGCCTCGGCCTGGCTCGCTGTGCTCGATCGCATCGCGCTCGCCCGTGGACGCGTGTTCAATCTCGGCGGCGGCCCGGCCAACGCGATCAGTCTGCTGGAATTGATCGACCGCATCACCGATCTGACCGGCCGCAAGGTGGTATATCGCTTTGCCGATTGGAGGCCCGGCGATCAGCCCTGGTACGTGACCGACACGCGCGCCCTCTCCAGCGCGCTCGGCTGGGCGCCTCAGACATCTCTCGCAGACGGCCTCCGATCCCTTCACACCTGGCTGGATGGCCGCTTCGGATCGGCACAGGGCAACCGCGAGGCGCTGGCATGACGCGTGTTGCCCTCATCAACCCAAACTGGGATTTTGGCGGCAGCATCTATTTCGGCTGCCGATCTCCTCACCTTCCGCTCGAACTCGGGATCTCCGAACACTACCTGAAGGCGGCCGGGCACAAGACGCTGCTGCTCGATGCCCATATGTTCGACCTTTCTCTCGCCGATATCGAAGCCGAGCTGCGCGCGTTCGGCCCCGACCAGATCGTCATCACGACGGCACCGACTTATCTGTTCTGGCGCTGCGCCCCTCCCGAGCTCCGCGTCCCGCAGGAGCTTGCAATGGGGGTGCGCGACCTGGCTCCGATCCTCGTGGCAGTGGGCCCCCATGGCTCGACCGTGCCAAAAGCGGCGCTTCGAAAGCTCGGCACCGACGTCGTCGTAATGGGCGAGTGCGAGGCATCCTTGCTGCGTCTTGCCAATGGCGAGCGGGACTTTCCCGGCTTGTGCTTCGCCGATGGCGCATCGCTCCGCGTCAATGGCGGCCCGCAGGCCGTCGCGTTCAGGGATCAACCGCCGCTTGATTGGCCCGAGGAGATGATCCGGCGGCATCATCATCATCATCACCGCTTCGAAGCCGAGCCGCAGGCGCCAGGCGCCGAGGTCGAGTCTTCCAGGGGTTGTCCGTACAACTGCACGTTCTGCGCCAAAGAGAATTTCCGCAACGCTTACCGCAAGCGGCCCCCCTCCGTCGTTCTCGAAGAGATCGACGGCCTGCGCCATCAGGGCATCGAATATGTCTACTTCATCGACGAGATATTTCTTCCGAACGCGGAACTGCTGGAAGGGCTGGCCACACGCGGGCTGAAGTTCGGTGTGCAGACCCGCATCGATCTCTGGAAGCCGGACATGCTGGCTCTGCTCGGTGGGGCCGGCTGCGTCTCGATAGAGGCGGGGATCGAGAGCCTGACCGTCGAGGGCCGTGCTGCGCTTGCCAAGAACTGCAAGATGACGACAGACCAGCTTGCCGAACGTCTGGTCGAAGCGCGCCGTCACGTTCCTTTCGTGCAGGCCAACCTGATCGAAGTCCCCGAGGACGATGATCCCATCGTGCAGCGCTGGCGCCACACGATGCAGGATGCCGGCATCTGGGCCAACGATCCGGTCCCGCTCTATCCCTATCCGGGCTCGCCGGATTATCAAAAGCTGTGGGGCGAGCCCGACGATTTCGCCTGGGAGCGCGCGCACCGGCACTATCTCGCGATGTTCGACCAGTTCAGCGACGTGCAGAACGATCGCCCGGTTCCGCTCGAGGCTCTCGAACTGCAGGTGGCATCATGAGCCGTAGCTCGGACATCAGGATCCTGATGACGACCGACACGGTCGGGGGTGTCTGGACCTATTCCTGCGCTCTCGCATCGCAGCTTGCGGCGTCGGGGGCCGATGTCGGCCTCGTGACCATGGGCCGGCGCGCACGAGCCGAGCAGCGCGAGATGCTGCGCGGTTCCCGAGTGCGCCTGATCGAAACGGACCTCGCGCTGGAATGGCAGGATCCGGAAGGGCAGGACCTCGCCCGAGCGCGGCGCATCCTCACGAAGCTCGAAGCACAATTCAGGCCGGACGTTATTCACCTCAACAGCTTTCGCGAAGCAACCTTCGACTGGCACGCGCCGGTGGTACTCGTCGCGCATTCCTGCGTCGGCTCCTGGGCGCTGGCCTGCCGTGATACGGCTTGGCTGGGCGAGCCGAGATGGCGCAGCTACGCCGAACGCGTCGCGGCAGCCCTCGACAAGGCGCAGGCCTTGGTATGCCCAACCCAGTCCTTTCACGACGTGATCGCGCAGATTTACCATCCTCAATCGCCGGGCGCCGTGATCTGGAATGGGATCACACCCCGAGGCGCCCTCGGACGTAAGCAGGAGCTGATCCTTGCAGCCGGGCGGCTGTGGGACCGCGCCAAGAACATCGAGGTTCTTGCCGCCGCGGCGCCGGGGCTGGATTGGCCGGTCCAGGTGGCGGGTGCGGCGACCGTCAGCCCATCGCATTGTATCACCTGGCTTGGGCAATTGCCGTACGACGCCATGCGCGCGCGGATGGAGCACGCGGCGATCTTCGCGAGCCCCGCCTTCTATGAACCGTTTGGGCTCGCGGTCCTGGAAGCCGCGGCGGCGGGATGCGCGCTCGTCCTGTCCGACATCCCAACGTTCCGGGAATTGTGGACCGGAGCCGCGCTGTTCGTCGATCCCACCGACGGCAAGGCGCTGCATCGAACGCTCGCAGGTCTGTGCGCCGACGATCGCGAGCGGATGCGGCTGCAACGGGCAGCCTTTGAGCATTCCCTCACCTATTCCCTGACCCGGACGACGAGTGCCTATCTCAGGCTTTACGAGGACCTGCTCGCTTCCCGTCGCGAGACCGCGCCGGGAAGCCAGATCGAGGTGCGTGCATGAAATGCGTCCTGTTCTACCACGCCTTCACCTCCTGCTGGAACAACGGCAACGCCCACTTCCTGCGCGGCTATGCCCGCGAACTTCATGCGCTGGGTCATGAGGTCGTCGTGTTCGAGCCGGTCGACGGCTGGAGCCGATTGAACGCGATCCGCGAGGGTGGCACTCAGACCATGGAGGACATTCCGGTGCTGTTTCCCGGCATCGGCATCCGCCGCTATGACGCCTGCCTTGATCTGGATGAGGCGCTTCACGGCGCCGATCTCGTCGTCGTCCACGAATGGAATTCGCCGGAACTGATCGCAGACATCGGCGACAGGCGGGCGCATGGCGCTCCCTTCACGCTGCTGTTCCACGACACCCATCACCGCGCCGTCAGCGCACCTGACGAGCTTGCGCAATTCGACCTCGACGGGTTCGACGGTGTGCTCGCCTTCGGCGAGGTGCTTCGTCAGATATATCTGAAGCTCGGCTGGGCCGACCGGGCCTTCACCTGGCACGAGGCCGCGGACATCGCCCTGTATCATCCGCTGCCGCATGTCGAGCGCACCGACGATGTCGTCTGGATCGGCAATTGGGGCGACGGCGAACGCAGCGTCGAGCTCAACGAATTTCTGGTTGAACCGGTGGCCGAACTGAAGCTGCGCGCGGAGGTCTATGGCGTCCGCTATTCGGACGCGGCGCTCGACACCATTCAGGCGGCAGGTATCCGGCATGGCGGGTGGCTGCCCGCACACTGGGCTCCCATCGCTTTCGCCGGCGCACGCGCCACTGTCCATGTGCCGCGCGCCCCCTACGTCCGCCTGCTTCCGGGCATTCCGACCATTCGCGTCTTCGAGGCGATGGCGTGCGGCATTCCACTGGTCTCGGCCCCCTGGTCAGACGCGGAAGGCCTGTTCCCGGAAGGCGCCTATCTCGGCGCCGCCGACGGCACCGAAATGAAGCGCGCGCTTCGTGCGCTCCTCGACGACCACGAGTTATGGACCGCCACAGTGCAGGCCGGCCTGCGGACGATCAAGGAGCGTCACACCTGCCGTCACCGCGCGGAGCAGCTTGTCAGCATCGTGCAGGATCTCCGGGCCTCAGGCCGCTCGTCACAGCCGTCACGATACATCGGAGCCTCCGCATGAAGATCTGCTTCTTCGGATCCAGCCTCGTCTCATCCTACTGGAACGGTGCCGCCACCTATTATCGCGGCATGCTGAAGGAGATTGCGGCGCTCGGCCACGACATCACGTTCTTCGAGCCCGACGCCTTCGAGCGCCAGGCCCACCGCGACATCGACGATCCCAACTGGGCGAGGGTGGTCGTCTACGCCGCGACGCCGGACGGCTGGCGAAGCTCGATCGAGGGAGCCGCCCGCTCGGCTGACATGCTGATCAAGGCCAGCGGGGTCGGCGTTTTCGATCAGGAGCTGGAGAACGCCCTCACCGACATTCCGTCGAATGCGACGCGCATCTATTGGGACGTCGACGCCCCCGCCACGCTGGAGACGATGGCGGACGATCCGGAACATCATCTGCGCCGCGCGATCCGGTCCTACGACATGGTTTTGACTTATGGCGGCGGCGATGCAGTCGTGTCCGCTTATCGCTCCATGGGCGCGCGGGGCTGCGTGCCGATCTACAATGCGCTCGACCCGGCCACGCACTTTCCGGCACTTCCAAATCCACGTTTCACCTGCGATCTCAGCCTTTTGGCAAACCGCCTTCCCGATCGCGAGCAGCGCGTCGAGAGGTTCTTCCTCGACGTTGCGCGCCAACTGCCCAACAAGAGATTTGTCCTCGGCGGCTCCGGCTGGGAGACCAAGGAAACGCCGGCCAATCTACAGCAGGTCGGACATGTCGGGACCGGCGACCACAACGCGTTCTTCGGCTCCGGTCTGGCTACGCTGAACGTCAATCGCGACAGCATGGCACGTTACGGCTTCTCGCCGCCGACACGCGTGTTCGAAGCCATCGGCGCCGGAGCCTGCCTCATCACCGACCAGTGGGACGGCATCGATCATTTTCTCGAGCCGGATCGCGAGGTCCTGGTGGCCGCAAGCGGAGCGGAGGTCGCAGAGCATCTTGCCGCACTGCGCCCCGATCGGGCTCAGGCGATCGCAGGACGCGCTCGTGCGCGCATTCTGAGCCACCACACCTACCGGCAGCGCGCGCGCCAGTTCAACGATCTCTTTGCCGCAAGCAATTCGCGAATCGAGGCAGCAGAATGAACCTCACCATCGTCGTCATTGGTCTTTCGGTCACTTCGTCCTGGGGCAACGGCCATGCCACGACCTACCGCGCCCTGATCGAAGCCCTGGCACGACGAGGTCACCACGTCACGTTTCTGGAACGCGACGTCCCCTGGTATCGTGAGCACCGCGATCTTACCAAGCCTTCTGCGTGGACCGTCGAGCTTTATCAATCCTTGAAGGACATCCCGCTGCGTTTCGGCAAGATGATCCGAGACGCTGATCTGGTGGTCATCGGCTCCTATGTGCCCGATGGGATCGCGATCTCCGAATGGGTCACGACCCACACCGGAGGGCTTACCGCCTTCTACGACATCGACACGCCGGTCACGCTTGCGAAGCTCGATCAGGGTCTGGACTATCTTTCCGCGGCGATGATCCCGCGTTTCGACCTTTATCTGTCCTTTGCCGGCGGCCCAGTACCCGACATGATCGAAGAGAGCTATGGCAGTCCGCTCGCTCGGGTTCTGTATTGCAGTGCGGACACCGATATCTACGCGCCGCAACGCGCGGAGAAGAAATGGGCACTGGGCTATCTCGGAACCTACAGCGAGGACCGGCAACCGGTTCTGAAGCAGTTGCTGCTCTCCCCCGCTCGCACTCTGTCATCCGAGCAGTTCGTGGTGGCCGGCGCGCAATATCCCGAGGATGTGGTGTGGCCAGCCAATGTGGCCCGCATCGAGCATCTCACACCCAAGCATCATCCGACATTCTACGCGGAGCAGCGTTTCACGCTAAACGCCACCCGCGCCGACATGCGCGCACTCGGCTTTTCGCCGAGCGTCAGGCTGTTCGAAGCCGCGGCGTGCGGCACGCCCGTCATCTCGGACCGGTGGCCTGGAATCGAAACTGTCTTTGAACCCTCGCGGGAAATCCTGCTCGCGTCGAATCCACGCGACGTTGTTGAAATCCTGCGCGACATGCCGGAGGACCACCGGCGCTCGATCGCAGACAACGCGCGGCGGCGGGTCATCGCCGATCACACCTCCGACCACCGCGCCCGGCAGCTCGAGACGTACTACACCGAGGCGTCCGATCGGCGGTGCCGCAGAACAGCGCGCCGTCCCGTATCGCGTCCCTTGCAGGTCGCAGAACTCTGAAAGGCAGCGCCATGACACTTCAGACCCGCATCCAGGCGTCCCGCCGCTCCCCGACGGTGCTGATCGCCGGCGGCGCCGGCTTCATCGGATCCCACCTCTGCGACGCGCTATTGCAACGTGGCCACACGGTAATCTGCCTCGACAATTTGTTTACGGGAACGATCAGCAATATCCGGCCGCTGCTCAATCATCCGAGTTTTCGCTTCATCGAACATGACGTACGCGATCCCGTCGAGATCGAGGGCGATATCGACGGGATCTACAGCCTCGCCTGCCCGGCGTCGCCCCGTCATTACCAGAAAGATCCGGTCGGCACGATGAAGACCTGCGTGCTTGGCACCATCAACATGCTGGAGCTCGCGCGTCGGAAGGGCGCCCGAGTGCTGCAGGCATCGACAAGCGAGGTCTACGGCGATCCCGAGGTGCATCCCCAGCCGGAATCCTATCTCGGCAACGTCAACGCGATCGGACCCCGAGCCTGCTACGACGAAGGCAAGCGGGCCGCGGAAACGCTGATGTTCGATTACCATCGCATGTACGGGGTCGAGATCAAGATCGCGCGCATCTTCAACACCTACGGTCCGCGAATGCTGGAGAACGACGGGCGCGTCGTCTCCAACTTCATCGTGCAGGCACTGCGGGGAGAGCCGATCACGATCTATGGCGGTGGTACGCAGACCAGAAGCTTCTGCTTCATCGACGATCTCGTGCGCGGCCTCCAGCTGCTCATGGAGAGTCCATTATCAGTCACCGGGCCCTGCAATTTGGGTAATCCGCACGAGGTTACGATCGAGGCGATTGCCCGCGACGTGCTGGCGTATACAGAATCAGGCTCCCCGCTTCGGTTCGAGGAGCTGCCTAAAGACGATCCGAAGCGGCGCAAGCCTGTCATTGACACAGCCGTGAAGGTGTTGGGGTGGCGCCCGCGCGTGGCGCTCAAGGATGGTCTCCGGGCGACCATCGCGTATTTCGCCATGCGCATAGCCGGCGAAGCGCCGACGCTTGTTCCGGCCGCTGCACCTCGCAGGAGCGGACGTACCACTGCACGCGGCCGGTTGACGATTGCCGATCAGGGGTGATCCAGCCACCGGACGAGGAACCCGCAAATGCGACAGCGACCGGAGCGTGAGCTGGTTGGTCTGGCCACGCTGGCGCCTGACTCTGTCACGAGCGCGAATTGGCCGCGCGACAGATGGGCTTGTCGAGGTCCTCAACGTAGTGCTCGTATTCGGAGATAGCGCGATTGGCCATCCGAATCCGGTTGGTCTGGCCTTCGTCGACCATCATGGTGATACGCTGCGCCAGGAATACGCACGTCTCGAATTCATCGCTGATAGCCCCGCCACGGGCGAGAAAGTCCCACGCGATCTCGTAAGCCTGCTCGGCGGCGAGATTGCCATAGTCGCTGAAGATAATTTTCGTCATCACAGCCCAGCTAAAATGGTATGTATCGTTCCTGCAGGTCTCTGCACAAACAGCCGAGTTCAGCAACCGCCAAGCCGCCGGTCTCGCGGCAAGCGGGACCGGCGGCTTGCCTGTAGCGGCGACCGGATGGCGTCACGTCGCCTGACGTTGATGCGCCAGATATTCCATCGTCACCTTCTCGACGTTTGAGTCGATCCAGGCGGCCATGCGCTGCTCTTCCTGCAAGGACGTCTCGAGCAGATCCTTTGCTTCAGCCACCCCAGCGGCGCCGCAGAGGGCGAGCAGAGACTTGTAGGCAGCGATCTCGAAATTCTCGAACGCGTTGTTGGCGAAGGTGTTCTTGAGAATCTCGTCGCCGGCGACAGAATGCGCCATGGCCTGCATGTTCGCCATCACGGATTGGGTCGTATCCTTGAGGCTGGAGGAGTTTTCGCCGCAAGCTTCCAGACATCTCTCGAGCCGCTTGAGCTGTTCGTTGGTCTCCTGAAGGTGAGCGACGACTTTCGCCTTCACCTCAGGATATTCATCCAGCCGTTCCGACTGACGTTCCATCAGCTCCCTTGCCTGCACCTCCATCGCGTGCGCATTGCTTAGTCCGACCACGAATGTATCGCGTGCTACGTTAGCCATTTCCTGTTCTCCTTCTCATTGGCCTTGCTGCGGCCCAACCGCAATTTTCGCGGATCGTTCCTACTGGATATCTGGGTAACCGTGCGGGCTCTGGTCTTCCGCCTAAGGCTAACCTGCGATAACAGAACACAAATACAATTCGTCGCCGCAGGAACGCCGCCGACGAGCTGCGGTTTCCCAGAGCGTGTGGTCGCATCCCAACTAGGGTCTGTTGGGATTCATCTGGAGTTTATCGCGGCCGCGGCCAGATAGATCATTGAAGTGAAGCTCTGGTCGGTCTTGTCGGCGCGCATTGCGATGCGCTTGAATTCCTTGAGCTTGCCGAAGAAGTTCTCG
>NZ_JADPJJ010000184.1:0-15597 GCF_023073375.1 Bradyrhizobium sp. 197
GCGGCCTGGGCAGCGGCCAAGGCGCCCGGTCCGCTGCATGCGTTTTTCGTGCGCATCCGCGCCCGGCGCGGCCATCAGATCGCCGCGGTGGCCGTGGCCTCGACCTCCTGGGCCAGCAGGGCACGCGCTCCATTGCGCAAGACTTCTGTGAGTTGATCGTCGAAGATTCCTGGCTGAATCAGATGGATGACGTTATCGTTGGACATGGCATATCGCTCCTTCGGTGGAGAAGTGGAGGCGTCAAGCACCCCCACGATATGCCGCCTTTCCGATTCTCGCCGTCACAACTTTGGGCGATAGCTCGCTACTTTCCGCCGATTTGTCTTCTGCAGTACGGGCATCGCTGAGGTCGTGGTTGAACGATGAGATCGACGATGGCTTGGCGTACGGCCGGCAGGCTCGGTTGAGGCGGTGGACCGCTGATTCTTTTTTTTCCACCCGACTTGTGCGAGGCGGCGATGCTGGAGGAATGCGTAAGCGATCATAGTCATGAGCGCATGACGATGAAGGCCCTGCCAGGATCGTCCCTCGAACTGATCAAGCCCGAGTTCTTCTTTCAACTGCTGATGGGCTTGTTCGCAAATCCATCGAGCTTTGATCGTGGCAGCTAACGTGCGCAGATTCGTCCTGGCCGCCATATTGGCGAGATAATATTTCTTCTCGCCCGACGTCCTGTGTTCGCCGATGAGCCAGGCTTCGTCCCCCGGAAGATGCTGCTGGCCCATATCCTTGATCCGCTGCGGAGGTCCATCAGCGGTGCGCACGCGAACCGCGGCGAAGCGAGCTTCCAGCCGGCCCTTGGTCCCGTTTCGCCAACTCACGTTTTGCCACTTAGCATTGGCCAGCATGTCTTCGGCCGTGGTCGACAATATCGGGAATCTGCCGCTTGCGGGGACGACCTCGACCGGCGACCGGCCAGATCAATTTAACCTCCACCGGATAAACCTTCTGATGACGAGGGATATCGACGGCCCAGGCCAGGCCGCGTGACATGAGCCCCGACGGAACGGCGCGCTGAGGCCGTAACCGGCATCCGCCAGCACACAGCCAAAGCGCATACCGGCTGCCATCACGCGAGCAATCTCCGCCAAGGCGATTTCTGGCTTGGTCCGCGCTGCGCGGTGCTTGACCGGAACGCCCGCACGCTTTCAAACGCCCCGGATTGCTCCTCCAACTCTCGGGAACGAAGAGACGTAATGCCACCATGACCGCCACTTCACCCCGCGCAAGCGTCAGCGACACCAATGTTTGGCAATTAGGCGTCTTGCCGAGAGACGAGGCATATTGTGGAGCAACACCAACCGAACGATCGCCCTTCTTCGGCATCGCCATGTCGTGGATGACCAGCACCGCATCTTTGCCGCCGACCAGGCGATCGGCCTGAACGAGCAATTCCGCCTCCAATGGCGCCGCATCCCAGAGGCCATCAGCGATGAAATGGTGCAACTGGTCATACTCGCCCGGTGGCAGCCGCGCCGCCATTGGCTGGACGCTCTTGCGATCGCCCGGTCCAATCAATCCCGAGATATAAAGCGGACACATCCGCCGGCGCGCCTTGTGCCCTAGACGATCCAAGAATGGCTTGAGCCAGCGCCAAAGCTCGTCTTCCCAATTCGACGTCGTGTCCACCATGGTCGGCCCTCCAAAAGCCGACCACCCATGGATCATTGAAAATCTGATTCGGGAGTCTGGAGGGTTCTGTGAGGTCGCGCTCACGCGAGGGCGCGGCAAAGCGCTTATCACGCGACCTCATTGAAGCCGGATTGAACGAAGGCGCAACCCGGAAGCCTTATTCATCACGCCGATCGCGGCGTGCAAGACGGATTCAAACGGTCGTCGCAACACGAGGTTGGAGGTTGCGATGAAGGTTGTAAGGCGCCGATCGGCGCGGTCAGGACGAGCCCCATTAGCATCGTCAGGACGGCCGTCTGTTGCAGGACGCAACGAACAGAATAAATTTTGGCGGACGATTGCTGTAGGGTTGAGTAGCGAAGATGCTGCGCTCGAAGCCGGATTGTCACAACCTGTCGGAAGCAGATTATTCCGAAAGGCGGGCGGCATGCCACCAGCGATGTTCAGATCTTCGGCAAAGGCGCTCTCCGGGCGGTACCTCTCGTTGGTTGAGCGCGAGGAGATCGCACTCCTCAAGGTGCAGGGCCATTCCATACAGGAGATTGGACGTCGCCTTGGGCGGGCTGCTTCGACAGTCTCCCGTGAACTGCGGCGCAACGCGGCCACGCGCGGCGGCAGATTGGAGTATCGGGCAACAACTGCCCAATGGCATGCGGATCGATCCGCCCGCCGGCCCACTTGCGCTCAATGCAACCTTGCGCACTTATGTGGAGGAGAGACTTGCTGGCGGCGTCGTAGCCCAGAGCGGCGCTCCCGTTCTTGGTCCCGCCGTTTCGTGGACGGGCCCCCGGTATGGCCCGCGCAACGATCGGCGATGGGCCACAGCCTGGAGCCCTGAGCATTGCCCGACGCTTGCAGATCGACTTCCCGGACGGCAAGACGATGCGCATCAGCCACGAAGCTGTCTATCAAGCTCTCTTCGTTCAGGGCCGTGGGGCGCTCCGCCGCGAGCCGACGGCCTGCTTGCGAACAGGACGTGTATTACGGATGCGAGGGTGCAAGCACGCACGCGAGGCAAGGGCTTTGTCTCGCCGGACATCATGATCAGTGAACGCCCTGCTGAAGCTCCGATCGAGCAGTGCCGGGACATTGGGAGGGAGACCTCATCCTCGGTCTTAGTAGCTCGGCAATCGGCACGCTGGTCGAGCGCACGACGCGCTTCACGATGCTCTTACACCTTCCACGGTTGGCGGGCATGGCGAAGCTCCGCGCGCGAAGAACGGGCCTGCGAAGGCGGGACACGGGGCCGAAGCCGTGCGCGATGCGATCACGCGCACCGTCATCACCTTGCCCGAAGAACTGCGTCGCTCGCTGGCGTGGGACCAGGGGCCGAAATGGCTCAGCATCAACATCTCAAGATCGATGCGGGTATCCAGGTCTACTTCTGCGACCCGCAAAGCCCTTGGCAACGAGAACACCAACGGTTTGTTTGCGGCAGTACTTGCCGAAAGGCACAGACCTGAGCATCCACAGCGCCGACGAGATATCCGCTGTGGCAGCGGCCCTCAATGCCCGACCGAGAAAGACACTAGGCTGGAAAACGCCGGCGGAGGCGCTTGACGAATTGCTGTCATAAGTGAAAATAACTGGTGTTGCGACGACCGTTTGAACCGCCCAATACGCCTCCATCGCCTATCGCAACGACTGGCTGATCGTGACTTCATCATCAGCATGAGCAGGCCGGGCAATCCTTTCGACAACGCCAAGGCCGAGAGCTTCATGAAGACGCTGAAGACCGAAGAGATCAACGGCAAGGCCTTCGCCGACATCAGCGACGCCCGCCGCCGCATCGATGGCTTTATTGCAGAAGTCTACAACAAGGACCGGCTGCACTTGGCGCTCGGATACCAATCGCCGCTTAAGTTCGAAACCGCCTTCGCGCAAAATAAGGCACGATAATGCATCATGGCAACCGCGCTGTCACCGCAATTACCGTGTCTCATTCCAGGGGTGCAGTCCAAAACACCTAATATATATCATGCTCTGGCCTAACATCTCAGCAAGCGCTGTGCGTCACATGAGCTATGCCCCCTCAAAAAGCGGATCTTGTTACACTGTCAATGGAGCTCTACGGGGGCATGGTGGTGCTGAATAGTATAGTATTGCAGCGTCAGGCGACATTTAGGCGACTGAGAACACGTTCGAGGGCGGGCGGGTGATGATTTCATGCAAGGTGTGCAGAGCGCTTGAGAGCTCAGGAAGACCATTCGGACCGCCTAGGCAAACTCGGATCGCGCCAGGTTCAGCGTCATCCACCATAGACGCATTGGGTGGGGTGACGAGTATGCCGCGGCGTCGTGCTGCAGAAGCGAAGGCACTTGCCGACCATTGTGAAGGCAATGGCAGCCAACCATAAAAAGGAGGAAACTTCAGCTTCTCTGCGGCCGGAAAGACGTCGGAAAACACCCGATAGCGCTCGATCGCTTGCTGCCGACGCACGTGCACGAGGTCGTCCAACTTGCGGCTCTCGATGAGTCGCACAGCCATCTCGCTAAGCATAGGAGGCAAGTACCAACACGAGGCGTGCAGGAGAAGTTCGGTTTGCTCGATTAACACCGGCGGAACCACCAGCATCCCAACGCGGAATCCCGGTGCGACCCGTTTCGAATAAGACGTGATATAGAAGCTGCGGTCGGGGATGAGCTCCGTGAGAGGCAGCGGTCTATCCGGCAAGAAGAAGCCATGGACATCATCCTCGATCACCATAAGGTGGAGGTTATCGGTCACTTCCGCGATGCGCCGCCGGCGCGTAAGCCCCATGGTGCGGCCCGTGGGATTCTGCAAAGGCGGCATGCAATAGAACACCTTGGCGCCGTAAGTCCGGCTGGCTGTCTCCAGAGCGTCAGGATCGGTGCCCTCGCCGTCCATGGCCACCGGGATGAGCACGAGATTGTTCGCCGCAGCGATAGCTTTGAAGCCGGAATAAGTGACGGTATCCACCAGGATGGCGTCGCCCGGCCGCGCCACGAGCCGCACCGCGATGTCGATCGCATGCTGGGCCCCGTTGCACAGGAACAAGCGAGCCGGATCCACGGCGAACGGACCGCTGCAGAGAGAGGCGGCAATGATCTCGCGGTGCCGACGGTTGCCACCATGGGGTTGATAGTCCAGCAGCGGCGCAAGATCACGCTTACCGCCCATCTCGCCAAACAACGCGGATAGGATCTGCGTCTCGTTTCCGTTGACGGGCACATTGAGGGCCATGTTCACTGGCTCGTATGCGGTCGTCGCTCGGGTCCTGGCGACGGAACGTCGCTGGATGAAGGTACCTTGCCCAACATGGGCCCTGACCATACCACGGTGTTCTGCCTCCCGATAGGCTTTGCTCACAGTGCCGACGGACAGGCTTAGCTCCCGTGCGAGGTCACGGTGCGCCGGCAGCCGGTCGCCATCGGACAGCCGGCCGTCGACGATGTCCCGCTCCAGAGCATTGACCAGGGCAAGATAGCGCGGCCCCTCGGAGGCGAGCTGCCGAGGCCGCCAGCCCGGAAGCGGTTCATCCAAGCTCATTTCCCGCGTTCCTGTCCCTTCGGTCTCATCGCTTGCCAGACATGAAGATACCCCACTACTTTGTTTCAGTGCCACCTTCGCGGTCCCACCGCTGTCGCGGCTTCTTCGAAAGGTCATTTCGGGTTTCGGCACCACCATCTGATTGATGCCGACAACCTCCAGCTCCTCTTTGTGCGGTTCGTAGTCGCAGGAGAACGGGTGAGATTTAGGCAGACCGTAGGCAATTTATTCACTCTGTGGAAATTCTTGGTGCGTGTCCTATTTCGTGTACATATTCTTCTTTCTTGCACTAAGAAGGCGCGCTAAAGCGCAAGCCGCCGGAACACAGGTCTCGAAAAGTAAAGACTTATAGAACAATTGTGCGCCTTTTCGTTAAGTCTTTGCCCAGCGAGTGAGACCGGATTCGGCGATGATCTTTGCGATGGCTGCTTTCTGTTCGTCTGCCAACGGCAGGAGCGGCAGGCGCGGAACACCCGCGCCCCGGCCGAGCTGAGTCATGGTCTCTTTGATGGCCGCGTAATACGATCCGGACTGGAAGCACCGATAGAAGGCGAAGACGTCGCGGCCGAGATCATCCAATGCCTTCTCACCACTCAGAGCCTTGTCCCAGTAGTCGCGGATCAAAGGCCCGGCGATTTGATGCGCCATAGCGACCACTCCGTGAGCGCCCACAGCGCGAGCCGGCACGATCATGGTTTCGTAACCAACGAAAACACGAAGTCTGTTCACGACACGCTGCACAAGCTCAGTCATTTGAGTGATGACGCCGGAGCTATCCTTGATCGCGACCACGGTTGGCAGGGCGGACAGCTGCTCCACAAGGGCTGGGGTAATGTCGATGCCAGCGCGCCGCGGGCTGTTATAGAGCATCAGCGGCAGTGACGTGTTTCGGGAGATGTGCTCGAAGAAGGCCACGATCTCACGCGGGCTCGGCATGGCGTATAATGGCGGCAGGATCAAGCCGCCCGCACAGCCTGCCGCCACGGCCGACTGGCAGGCTTCCAGTGCATCCTGGACACGCAGATCGGCGACGCCTGCGAGGACGGGGACGCGGCCGGCCACGTGGTCAACAGCCACCTTGTAGAGGCTCGCGCGCTCGGCCTTAGTGAGCGCATAGAATTCCCCGGTGCTGCCAGCTGCGACGACGCCCTGCGCGCCATTTGCGATCGCATCGTCGATGAGCGCCTTGTATCGGGCTTCATTGATGGAGCCATCAGCTCCGAATGGAGTGACGAGTACGGGGAAGATACCGCCCCAGTTCACATTGATCATAATCGACTATCCTTTGTTGGAAGATGCGGTTGAAGGTGCGGCCGCCGGCGAAGCGAGGGGGCCGAGAAGATGGCCGCACCGCGCGCATGGGTTATCGTCAGCAGTACTTCCGAAGTGATGAATGACTTTCATATGGGCCCACGCGCAAACATGTAGTCCGGCGGTACGCGAGTTCCATTGCGACATCCAGTCGACCAGAAAGCTTGGCAACCTCTTGCTGCCGGTTCGTCGTGAATGCCAACCGCCGCGGGAAGGGACGGCGTGGCCACCACAGGTTCGCCGCGCTCATCAGCAGTGGAGGTCGACGCAGCCATATAAGCCCTCCACCGGCTCTTGGCGCTGCGATGATATTCTGGCACGCATAATCAGGGCATTTGCTTCCACTCCGTGACGCGTTCCCGGATATTCATGCATCTTTTGCGCCAACGGAGCTCCTACCGCAACATTGCATGTCCGACATCATCCCAGGGCGTACAACGTGAGCCGCGGTTGGATTGGACGGAGCATTCTCCCGCCGGGGATCCACCATGTATGCAAATGCTGGGAAACCGACAATTGTCGGATTTGTTCGGCTTATGACGCACGCGGGGTCGGCCGCATCCTGCCGCACACCCGCAATGTGTCCTTGATGTACTCAGCAAGTCATCTTTAGGCTCATTCTGTTGGCTGGCATGATTCTTGGAATTCGCTCTTCGCGGGTGACCGAAGCTACCGACCAATATTGCATCCTCTGGATGGACTAAGGAAAGCAAATGCCATTTCTGGGTTTCGCTTGGAAAAGAAGCCATGAAAAATCCCTCTCCCAACGCGTTCGCCGCGCTTGTCCAGCTCCCCATAATCGTCGGCGGCCGACCTCCGCTGACCTGATCGCGAACTAGAAGCCCCGTGATAGCGGCCTCCATCTCGCAGTAACGCGGTGGGCAACCTAGAGCCGAATGGCGCCTGCCCTCACCCGCGGTTTGAGTTCAATGAACGTCGAAAGAAGAGAAAGATGACTGAGCTCCTTGGATTTTACACTGATCATCAAATGACCACGCCCTTCACGATGGCTCAAATTTCGGCGAAGATTAAACCGCTTGCGACAGATCTTGGGAGAAGTGGAGTCCTCCTAGTCGCCACGTGCGTACGAGTCGAAGCCTATGGTGACGAGTCCGCACTCAGAAATATGGATAGCACCATTTTTTGCGGCCTCTCATGCAAGCGAATTGAGGGAGCAGCGGCAATTTCCCAACGTCTTGCCGAGATAGCATCCAGTGCTCATTCCCAGATCCTGGGTGAGAGCTACGTTAGCGATCAGCTCGAGAAGGCCATCGAACTAATAGATCAAACCCTTCCGATCTTCCAGATTGCACGCTTCGCACTTGATATAGGCCGTGCTGCGCGCGAGCGACAGACGTTCATCGCATCGTTCAATTACGATCAGATTGTCCGTGATATAATAGCTGATCGTTTTCCGGATGAAGAACCACCCGACCGACTTTATATAATTGGGGCGGGAATGTTGGGCCGCGGACTGATAAGCAGTGGCGTAGGAGAGTCATTCCGTTCCACGATAGTCGTAACGCGGAGCCCTAAGAACCTTCGCAAACGCCTCCGCCCCTGGGCTGATATGGAAATCGCACTTATGCGCCCGGAAGAGGTTGGATACGAACCTGAACCCCGATCGATCGTCATTATTGCAACCGCGGATGTCGGTTATGAATATGAAGCTATCCTTCGCCAGGCGCTTCTGCGGTTGGAACCGCGCATCATAATTGATCTGTCGTCAATTCCGGCGCTGCCCGACAGAGCAGATGGAAAGCTTAACTACGTGAGCATGTACGACGAAGAATTTCTCAGGTTCATCGAACACAACAATAAGCAGCTCACTCCCAAATTACCACTCGTGCTTTCCGACATAGAGACAACACTCCGAACGGTGCAAATGTATCTTTCCGCAAAGCAACCTCAATAAAGGAGCGCCCATCGGGCCTCGGGAGCATACTCACGAAACTGAAGGTTCCGGGAAACGGCTACCGCACATTTGTCAAGCTTGCTCCATTCCGGGCGTGCCCGCATCCGCAATCATAACCGAGTGTCCAATTCCGGCGGGAGCGTCGCCAAGGGGCCATAGCGTTCAAAGCTAAGAACGACCAGCTCGCCGCGGTCTTGGTGGGAAGCCCCGCGGCATCCTGGGATGATTAGCAGCAATGGCGAGAGGTCACCTCAAGCCCATTCGGAGCTGTCGACACCCCCACTTGAAGAGCGCGACCGATCCCGCCGGAAACACCAGGAGAGGCGGTAACATAACGATGTGTAATGTAAGATGGCTAAGTCGGAACGACGTTATGCGAGCCAATCTACCGCTCGCCTCAGCGCTTGATTTCGTCGAAGAGACTCTTCGTGATCACGGCAACCGCGCATTCGAGAACCCGCCCAAGATCGGGATTCACCCGGCGCACCAAGCATTCATTCACGCAATGGCCGGTTGGCTTCCAGGGCAACGCCGAGCCGGTCTTAAATGGGTTGCTGGCTACCCAAGCAATCACAAAGCTGGCCTACCAACCATCACAGGGCTATTGATATTGAATGATCCGGACACCGGTCTACCAATTTGCGTGATGGATGCAGCTTACCTGACTGCAGTTCGCACGGCGGCGGCGTCGGCCATCGCGAGCAAATATTTGTCGTCGCGTCACGTGGACAGAATAGCGGTGATTGGTGCTGGTCTTCAGGGCCTCTACCACATAAGAATGCTGTCGCTAATTCACCCCAATGTCGAATTCCAAGTCGTGGATATCAATGAGACTGCCGTGCAGCGATTGGCTGACCAGACCGACTCAAGAGCACGGATAATTCACGTAAAGGAGGCTGAGACGGCGATTCGTACTGCTGACGTCGTGGTAACAGCAACAAGTCGACTGGACAACGTGGCATTCCGGTTCGGATGGGTCAAGGAGGGCTGCTTGGTTTTGCCTATCCACGTTCGCGGATGGTCAGAGGATATCACAACGGCATCAGATGTATTGTTGACTGATGACGTCGATCAATTCAAAAACTACATCGTTGCTGCAGGCTCTCCCTATCAAGATATTTCCCGAGTTCTTGGATGCGTCAGCGACGTCATCGCAGGAAGAATCGCCGGCAGGGTCCACGATACGGATCGAATTGCAGTATTCAATGTCGGCCTCGCACTGCACGATATTACTATAGGTTCTGCAATACTAGATATTGCAGAACAGCAGGGCCTGGGGACAGTGGTATCCTACTAGCAGGCCGTTGCTCGACGCCGGCCGATGATCATGATCCATTGGCTTCGACGAGTTTCGGAGATGGTGCGTGCGCGGCGGCGACAATAGAACGAGAGCTGTCTAGCTACGTTGATCTGGAGGCGGGGTGCGGCGTGATCATCCGCAGCGAGCGATCCGGACGATGGCGAACGAGGCGCTGGAGTGGGAGTTTGAGTGATTTATTTGCCAGAAGCTCATGTGAGCGAACATACCTCTGACACCAAGAATTTCGAAGTTATCACGGCCACACCCGAGCGGCTTGCGGTCAGTCCGGGGGCGAAGCTATCGCACCTGGTCGCGGGAGCCGAAGGAACGGATCGTCAAGGAAACGTTTTTTCCGGGGGCGAACGTGTCGGTGATCGCGCGGTCTCACGGGCTCGATCCATCGCAGTTGTTTGCGTGGCGACGCAAGGCGCTGGCCTCGGGACTGGTCGCACTTGTTTCTGGGGCGCGAGGCCAAGCGTCAAGTTCGCGCGGTTTGATGGGGTGACGAGCGACATGGTGGAAATCGTGATCGGCGATGTTGTAGTCCGTGTCGGCAGCGGTGTGGCCCCTGAGCGGCTTGCTGCCGTAATCCGGGCGGTTCGGCAGGCACGATCCCGGCAGGCGTTCAGGTTTACGTGGCCAGCACGCGGGTCGACTTCCGCAACGGAGCGACCGGCTTGATGGCGCTGGTGCGAGATGGTGGAGCCGACCCATTCAGCGGCGCGCTGTACGTGTTCCGTTGGAAACGCGCGGATCGGATCAAGGCGGTTTGGTGGGATGGCAGGGGGATTTACCTGTTTGCCAAGACGCTTGAGGAAACAAAGTTCTGCTAGCCGAAGATTACGCCGACCCGGGTGCGGCTGAACCACGCGCAGTTGCTCGCGCTGATCGACGGGCTGGACTGGACCAAGGTGCGTCAGGTGGCGGTGAAGCGCCTGGAATCGGTGGGCTGACGACCTGCGGCGAATTGAATCAAGGCGCTGAAAGGTCTGAAAGATTGGCGACGACTCTGCTGGGATGGCGGCGATGACGACGCCAGTTGCAGAGCTTCCGACGACTCTTGCCGAAGCCGATGCGCTGATCCTCGCCTTGGCGGAAGAGCGGGCGGCGATCGAGGCCGAGAACAGTCACATCACCTCCGAGATTGCAACACTGACTGCGGTCAACGCCGATCTTGCTGCGGTCAACCAGACGGCCGACGCGCGGATCGTGAACTGACGGCGATCGTGAAGATAATTGGAGCGCACGCTTTACGGCACGCGCTCGGAACGCTTGCGTAGCGACACGCCGACCGATGAGCAGATCGCCTTCGTATTTGACGAGATCGCCACCACCGGCAGGAAGCGATCTACGCGCGTGACGACGTCGATCTCGACCGGTCGTTGATGACGCAATGGATGGGCACGGCCGGCTTCGAATTGCAGCCGCTGGCCGACTATGTGCTGAAGAAAATCAAGCACAGGCGAACGGATCTTCGCCGACGAGACGACCCTGCCAACGCTCGCTCCCGGATCCGGCAAGACACAAAAGGCTTGGCTGTGGGCCTATGCGCGCGACGATCGGCCATTTGGCGACATCGGTCCACCGACGGTCGCTTATCGCTTTGAGGACAGTCGCGGCGGTGAATGCGTCGAGCGGCATCTGGCGGACTTTACCGGCATTCTGCAGGTCGACGGCTATGCCGCCTACAATCGGCTCGCCAGGTCAGCGGGGGGCAATGAGGGGGTGACGCTGGCAGCGTGCTTTGCCCATGTCAGGAGACGGTTCTACGAGCTTCATGTAACGGGAGCTCGCGCCTGGCGAACCAGACCGGCAACCACCATGGCCGGGCTGTGGGAGATTGAGGCCGACATCCGCGGCCAGGATCCTGAGATACGGGTGAAAGCGCGCAGGAAACGTCCGCCGCGTTCGTCACGGCGCTCTTCGATGTGTGGGACAAGGAGCTGCCGCGCCCGTCGGGCAGATCCAAACTCGCCGAGGCGATCCGCTATGCCACGTCCAGGCGCACAACCCTCGAGCGCTTTCTAAGCGACGGCCGTATCGAGATCGACTCCAACACCGTCGAGCGGGCAATCCGGCCGCAAACCATCACAAGAAAAAATGCGCTCTTTGCGGGCAGCCATGGCGGCGGCCGGACCTGGGCGACCATCGCCACGCTTCTGCAGACCGCGAAGATGAACAACGTCGATCCGCACGCTTGGCTCACGCAAACTTTCAGACAGATCGCGCAGGGCTCGCCCATCTCTCAGATCGATGCTCTCATGCCCTGGCACTTCAAAGCCTGAACGGCCTCAGCTTGGCGCTTACCATGTTTGCGCCAAGGTACTCGATCAAGCGGAGCCGCTTCCGGCTGAGCGGCTAGACGTTAGATTTCGAAGGTGCTCACGGTCGGAGGCAGGGCCAAAGACAACGGTCGATCAAGCTACCATACGCGGATTGGGTACCGCATGACCGTGGTTTCGTCTTTGGGGGGCACCCCGAGGATCCTTTGGCCTCCACTCTTCTTCGGAATGGAGACGGCCCGAACAGGCGGCGGGAAGTAAGCGCCTGAGCTCATTCGATTCCAAGTCTTGTAGGGATTTCCCTTCAAGTCGGACTCGAACTGCTCAATCGTCACTCCGTCGACGCCCGATGCGCCACCACTGGATCGCACCTGCAGATATGCTTCGTATACCTCTCTCTTCGATGTTCAACGGCTTGCTCGGCTGGTTCATCGACTCCTGTTGCCAGTTGCGACGATGGCCAGCCCACCTGATTCGATCCCTTTGCTCCGGCCCCATTACGGGCTGTCGTCGCTAATACGGATCGGTCCGTCCCAGTGCTCCGTGTCGGTACTCTCGCCTCACGGTCTTCTCCGCTTGTGCCCCCCTTTCCATCGGAGCGACTGGTTCCTGCAGTTCCCGACAACGCCTGCATCCGATTCACGCCCCTCAACGCCGGTCGCCGCCCGCCCGGTCATCAGGCTTCCGGCTGGCTCATCCCAGAGGGACGACACACCTCTGGTTTTGACGACGATTTCCACGTTACGACGGTTCATCGGTGGGTTCATCCTCATTCGTCTCTCCGACGCGTATCCGTTCGGGTCTCCCCCGACCGTTGGCTTCAACGCTTACGACGGCGCCTCTTAAGCGAAGCCGCTTGAAGTGATTTGAGACCTACTCCTGAAAGTTCATCCCAGGGGCCTACCCTCATCGCTGCTACAGCTTGCCAGAGATTTTCAGATCATTTCGATCATCCTTTCTGTGTGCTTCTGCGTGGATGCGTTCGGCTGCGAAGACGTGGCTCCGGATCCCATCTACCAAAGGCTTCAGGGTTGCTGCGGAGGTACCTACCCAATCCGCTAAGCGTCGATCCGTCAAGGACGATGCCTTCACGCTGGTAAACGTCGCTCTGACGATTGAGCGGCAGGTGCAGGCCGTACTTGGCAAACAGAACATGGGCAGCAGTTTGGGCCCTGCACGCCCGGCCGCAATCGGGTGCGAGGGGGCAGGCGGCTGGGTGATCGCTTCGCGGGTCCCGCAGACCAGCTTCTCAAGCATGTGCTGGATCACCTTCCACTGGTGCGGAACGAGCTTCAGCCTCGGTCACGTCCTCGCCAATCTTGCGCAATCGACTGTCGCCGCAGCATGGGCAGGTGGCGGGCACAGGATAGACAATGCGCTTCCGCTGCAAATGCTCCGGCAGCGGCCGGCGGGCTGGCTTGCGGCGCTCGAAGCTGGCACCGCAATCTTCTCGGTTATAATCTGCGCCGCGTTCGCCTCCAGGTCGGCGAGCTGTAGCTCGGGCTGGTCCAGCAATGCGCCTCGCTCGGAGGACCGTCCGAACCGATCGTGCCGCAGCTTCTTGATTGTGAGTTTGAGCTTCTCGATCAGCAAGGTCCCCGCTGGGCCGCGGCTTCCGCGGCCACCGGGCCGCTCGCTCGGCGCGCAGCATCGGCTGCAGCGTGGCCACGTCACTGAAGGCCGCCGTGGCGGCGCTGGCGATGGGCGCCCACGGTGGATCCCCATTGCGTCGCGCGTGCGGGGTGTGGATTGCGACCGGGCACACCGTCGCGGCATGAACTCGCTGGAATGTCGCCACAGGCGATCGAGCACGCCGATTTCGGTCGCGGTCAACGCGAGGGTTCGCGGCGCGCCTGGAGCGGAACCGTTGAGCATCGTCATCCAGAAGACCGGCCAACTCAGGATGCAAAAGAGCGAAATCAGATTGGTCAGACGCTGGGCGGCCCTAAAGCTTCGACTCCTCAGCTTTGCAGCCCGATTTGCGGATCTTGTGGAACACACGTCGATCTTCCGTCTCAAAGCGTACCATTCGAGCTTCTCAATGGCGTCGGTGCGGGAGCCAACAGGCAGATCTGTGATCAGCTTCCACTCGATTTTCTTTCTGTTGTTCGGCGTCACGCACTCTTCGGCGTGGATCACCGTCAAGGTAAGCGCGGCATAGCGCTTCTGCTTGCGATCGGCGGCAGGACGCGAATCTTGCGATATCTGACGTCGAGGACGGCTTCAACGGGATTCCCGTTGTTGTCTCTGACGTCAATGCGATGCAGTCCTTTGACGGCGACCTCGTCCATTTCGTCGGCGATCGCGTGATCTCCATCCCCAGCCAAATGGTCAACGCGAGTCCTGATAACAAAATGCACTCCAGCTTCTCGAGCCGCGCAGAACATCTCATAGATGTAGCTCTTGCGATGGACGCATCGTCCCGGATCGCCCAGCAGCTCCGTAGGTTGCTGGACATTTTCCAGCCACCGAATGCTCTCCTTCTTCTCGATGGGCACGCGCGTCGGATTGATCTTCTTAAGCGCGGCGGTCCCCTTGAATTTCTTCCGGGTCCAGAATTTGACGGCGTTAGTCCAAGCGGCAGCCCTTCGGTCAGTCACCGCCAGGCTCGAGTGCATCAGGATGCCGCAAACCGTGTGCGATCCCAGGGTGGCCGGCCTTGTCGCGGCCGCTGCTTATGCTCTGGGTGATCCCTATCGCGTCTGAGTTCTCTCTTTAATAGCCGAACTCGGTCGTATCATGGAGCACTAGAACAGGACCGTCATGGCAACCGTGCGTCCACGCGTCGATTGAAAGTGGCCAGCCAAAATGTCCGCCTCACGCTAGGCGGTCTGACGCTGCACAGGCGCTGCACAGGCCCACCAAGGGGATGCACACCACCACCTCTCCGCGCCGCTGTCGCTCGCCAGCGCTACGCTTGGGCAGGCGAGCAACGGCGACTCCGAGGGGATGGCTCAGCTACATCCCATGATCAATTTTGCTGAACTTGACGCACAGAACTCCTGACTGCTCCGTCCAGTGACACTGATCTCAGTGTTATGGAGCTGGATGATACGCGTCAATGCGAAGTGGAGGAAACGCGATCTACATGTATGCTTGCCTCTTCGGTGCAAGCCACGCTCCCGTACCGAAGCCGTGGGACCAGCTGTCTCGGTTGCAACGCTCATGGAGAGCCACGGAAACAATATATCCTGACATCACTCGTGCCTTCAAAGCCGTTCGATTGCATCATTCACTAGCCGTAATGCCAGTGTGCGTAAGACCGCATTACCGACAATTCGCGCGCACAACGAGGAGATGCCGGACTTCATTATCCTGCTCTTGGCGACGAAGGGTCTCAACGAGACCATGCGCTACGTCTGTGACTCGAGTCTGCCGGAGCTGCTAGGCGGCACATTTAGCAGGAACATGCATGCGTACACCTACCAACTATAGGAGTCCCCTCGATGAACCACGTAACTAAACTTGCGAACGGCGACTCGAGTTACATGCGTGCCAGTAGTGGCGCTCCGTGCGTGGCGTTTGTCGGTGTCCGATGACTGTCGCACCAGGTGTGCGTCTCTAGACCCTCCATGGAGAACTATATGAACCAGATAAGCTCAGTGATTCCATTTACTGGTGTTCCTTTCCCAAGGGCGGAATACGAG
>NZ_JADPJJ010000031.1:0-14753 GCF_023073375.1 Bradyrhizobium sp. 197
GTTGCTACTCGCTACGACAAACTTGCCAGAAACTTCTTTGCCGCCGTCCACCTCGCCGCTCTCGTCGCTTATTGGATCAATTGAGTCTGAACCCTAGTGAGTGAAGTCGGCGCGTTCAAGCAGAAGCGCTTTTCGAGTTGTTGTTTTGAAGACGCATCGAGTGTCCCATCTCTATCGCTTGCTTCCATGTTGAAGGCGCTGACGTGCACGTGGAAAATCAGGTTTGTCACGCGAATAAAGATCCAGATGACAGAGGACAAATTCGCGTGTAGTTCCGGTTCTTATCTCAAAGAGAAAAATCCGCTGGAATAGTTGTCGATGACCATTGATATGGTAATGGGAAGCAGTTGCGTCTTCGCCAAAAACAAGACGCTCCAGGCAGATGTGCAAAGCGAAATCGGAGAACACGTGGCAAAAAGCACCAAGCGCAAAGAGTATAGTAAGGATGACGTCAAGCTGCTCAAGGCGCACTCAAAGGCCCGCACCCCTGTAGCTAGGGTTTCAAAGCTTATGAAGCGATCCGAGGGCTCTCTAAGACAGAAAGCACGTACCTTGGGGATTGGCTTGGGTCACCAGCGCTGATATCCGCCTCAATGTTCGGAAATTGACCGGCGTAATGATCGAGACGGCCAGGCGGCTTACGACCGCCAGGCCACCCGATCGCTTCAGGTCCCTGCGCCCAAGGGTCAGCTCGCGCCATGAACGAGCTGACCGATTTCCTGATAGACCGGCTCACTTGGCCTAAAACTCGTCGAGTCATGGTTTTAATCAGGGACTGATAAGCCCGACTCGTTCGTCTCATAGTGCGGCTTACATCGGTCAATATAGATTTATCGAGCCCGGAAATACGGTCCGCGAGCGTGCCGGCGGATCATCATCCCGGCCGGTAGACGTCATTCGGCGCTGAGCTATCTCCCTCTGCCTCCATCCTTCTCGAGGCGCGGCTACTGGAACCTAGTTGCCCCGAAGAGGGAGCTTGGCACGATTTTTCCGAGTCCGTGGGTGCCGGCATGTCGGCCTACAGCATTAGCGGCCTGCGGCTGACGCAGATCGCTCCGATGATGCTGCGGGCCGGCAAGGCGCAGAAAGAAGGGAATAGCCGCGGTCCGGCCTACGGCGACAACATAAAGGAACTCCGGCAGGAGATGTGCGTCGAGTAGGCGCAGAAGCGTACAAGTATTTTGTATGTTCATGCGGAGCCGCCTCGGCATCCTCTTGTATGCGGGATTTGTTATGAGGTGAGCAAGAGCGGTGGTGAACCTTGTTCATCGTCATCATCGAGGCTGTTGATTTCGCCGCCGCGACTGCCGCGCGCGGACAGCGCGGCGGCCGCGGTAGACTCCATGGTGGCGATGAGAATTGAATTGCGTGCCGCACTCGCTAGCAGCAGGCCGCATTTGCGGTAAGATCGCCTGTATCCAGAAACGATTGAATATGACGTCCTTCGAATTCGGGAGCTGCTCCTTGCTGAACTTTCGATATGTTGCCTCAGGCAATTTTAAGCGTGTCGCCGCCGATTTCGCGGTTGCAAGGGCAGAGCTCTTCCGTCTGTATCGCATCCAGAACGCGTAACGTGTCCGTCGGGCTGCGGCCGACATTGAGGCTTGTCGCATAGACATGCTGGACCGTGTTCTCAGGATCGACGATGAACGTGTAGCGATGCGCGATGCCATCACGCGATCGCACTCCAAGGCCATCGACCAGTGCGCCCTTGGTGTCCGCAAACTGCCAGATCGATAAACGGTGCAGATCCTTGTGCTCACGCCGCCAGGCGAGCTTGCAAAACTCGTTATCGGTCGAGCCACCAAGCACGATTGCATCGCGATCGGCGAAATGCTTGGACAGGCGAGCAAACTCAGCGATTTCGGTTGGGCAGACGAATGTGAAATCCTTCGGGTAAAAGAAGATGACTTTCCATTTTCCGGGGAAACTCCTCTCAGTCAGCGTCTCGAAGGCGCTCTGCCCGTTCTCCTCTGGCAGGTGAAAGCCGGGCTTCACGCCTGTGATGTCGAACGGCGGCAACTTACTTCCAATTCCAGGCATATTGTCCTCACAGCATCGCGTCACACGGAAACAGCGTTCCGCGACTGGCAAAGCAAGCGATATGCCACCCCTCTGATGGCAAGTCCCATCATGCCGGTCGTGGAACATTCGCCTTTGATGATGGCGGTGTCCCTATCTGCACCGTGTGGTCTCCTCAATTGACTCGGCCCGGCATTCCCCGTTGCGCGCTCCTTCGCCCGCCTCTCGCAGGGGAATCCACGCGCCCCGCTTTGTCGGTTTTCTGTCAGAGCCCTTGCCGCTGTCGGGTCCACCACAGCTTCCGGTCTCGGGCGCCGCGCTATTAGTCAAGCCTAATCAGATGCTTAACGCGCGTGCGAACGAATGGCACGCCAGTTGCTAACTGAATGCAGCAACAAGGAGTGACGGGCTGAGGGCACGCCGACGCCGATGGCGAGCGATGGCCTCCTTCCCGAAACCCGTGTGCCCACGTTTCTGAGAGAGAAACAGCCTCGCGCGTTCGGCGCGCAAAATTGGCAATCGGTTGATGGAGAGCAACATGTCTTCGCTGAGACAAATCGCGTTTTATGGCAAGGGTGGCATCGGCAAATCGACAACGTCGCAAAATACGCTGGCGGCTCTTGCTGAGCTGGGCCAAAGGATTCTCATCGTCGGCTGTGATCCCAAAGCGGACTCGACTCGCCTCATCCTGCACGCCAAAGCGCAGGACACCATTCTGAGTCTGGCGGCGACTGCCGGCAGCGTTGAGGACCTCGAAATTGAGGACGTCATCAAGCTCGGCTACAAGGACATTCGATGTGTCGAGTCCGGCGGTCCAGAGCCGGGGGTCGGGTGCGCCGGAAGAGGCGTGATCACCTCGATCAACTTTCTGGAGGAGAATGGCGCCTATGAGGACATCGACTACGTCTCTTACGACGTGCTGGGCGACGTCGTCTGCGGCGGCTTCGCGATGCCTATCCGCGAGAATAAGGCACAGGAAATCTACATCGTGATGTCCGGCGAGATGATGGCCATGTATGCCGCCAACAACATCTCCAAGGGTATTCTGAAGTATGCGAATTCCGGCGGCGTGCGCCTCGGCGGCCTGATCTGCAACGAGCGCCAGACCGACAAGGAGCTGGAGCTGGCAGATGCTCTTGCCAAGAAGCTCGGCAGCCGGCTGATCTACTTCGTGCCACGAGACAATGTCGTGCAGCACGCGGAGCTGCGCCGCATGACTGTGCTGGAATACGCGCCAGAGTCCAAGCAGGCGGATCACTATCGCAATCTCGCGACCAAGATCCACAATAATGCGGGACAAGGCGCCATCCCGACGCCAATCAGTATGGACGAGCTCGAGGATATGCTCATGGAGCACGGCATCATCAAGCCTGTCGACGAGAGCCTGGTCGGCAAGACCGCCGCCGAGCTCGCCGCTGTTTCGGCATAGTTCATCTTGTCGGCCTTCTCGACCGGGGAAGGCCGACATCGTCCACTCAGAAGCTGCGGGACCTTCATGATTGGCATACAAAGCGAATTTGCCAATACGGTGTCATCTCCTGTATCAGCAGCTCACGTCGCCGAGCAGCGCGATGCGAGTGAGCTCTACGGGCTTCTGACCGGGCGCCATCCAACAGAAGTCGACATCAGCGACGATAACGATTTCGATCGCCATGTGCTCGCTTGCGTTCTCGCCGCATCCGCTATGGATGGCGGCCAACTTCCCGAACGGGCCGGCTTGACTAACCAGGAGCTCGATGCGCTGTTGGTGCAATGCTTTCCATCGACGCCGATCAGGAGTTGTACCTGGCGCGAACAGTCCGCGTTACCGGCTCCTGACGAGACGATTATGGTGCGAGACCTCCTGCTTGCGCAACGTTCCACTCATGGAGAGGTCGGCGGCTGGCTCGCGACGATGATCGCGCGGCGCGCCATGGAGCCTAATCACCTGTGGGAAGATCTCGGTCTGCGGGAGCGGGACGAATTGTCCCGCCTCCTGATGCGCCATTTCGGGCCGCTGGCGGCTCGCAACACCAAGAACATGCGGTGGAAGCGCTTCTTCTATCGCACGCTATGCGAAGATGACGGTCTGGTGATGTGTACCACGCCGGTCTGCACGGAATGCAATGATTTTGATCTTTGCTTCGGCGAGGAGAGCGGGGAGAGCCGGATGGCCGGACGCCGGCGGGATCATCTGCGTCGTCTCGATGACTCCGTCCAAGCCATCCGAAGTTCGCAGGGCTGAGCTCATATTGGATGCCCGCTCCTCGGCGCGAGTCCCGGTGTATCGGACCAGCTTTCGGCCAACGGTCACATGACCGGACTGAGGGTTTGAAAAGACACCGGGTAAACAACTTCGCGCAGGCAGCCTAAGCAGGACGCGGCGGGGCCTGATCAACGGGCTTGATAACTGGTGGATGCGACCGTCACATTTACCGCCAATATGTTCTATGTTGACGCGATCGAGGCCAACATCCGCCCTCTCGATCGCGCCCCGCTGACTTTTTACGAACGCCGACTTGTGGTTGGACGATGCGATGGCTCAAGAATCTTCTTCGATCAGCGCCGGGATGCACGCGCCTTCCCCGAACTGTTGCAGCTTGAGGTCAGGCCCGAACCGTTGCCCGGCTGCCAAGCTTTCAAGCTCGGCGCTTGCCTCCAGCTCGGTCGCAAGCGCAGCGAAGCTGGCGCTCCGCCGGTTCCACCCTGTCGGATTTGCGACACACCCGACAAATCTGAAATGCGACGTCATTCACAGGTTCTCGGGAACTCGAGCGGGTTGGCACAGCAGTTGCTGAACAGCTTCCGGAATAAACCTACGGAGCCGCTGATGGCGTTCGCTGCCGCAATCACCGCGCCCGACAAAGATCAGTCGAGGTCCATAGTCCGTAATGACACCACCTTGCGCGACAACAGACACCGGGCGTGGCCTTCGCGACACCGGAAAATGTCTCGATCGCGCGTGTCGCTGGCCGCGGCGGGAGTCACGGAGATCGAGGCCGGCACGCCGGCGATGGGTCAGGAAGAGATTGCCGCGATCCGAGCGGTCGCCGAAGCTGGCCTTGCGGCCACGATCATCGGCTGGTGCCAGATAAAACCCCGCGGATGTGGATGCGGAGATCGAGGCCGGTGTTTCGATGGTAATCCTATCGATTCCATCGTCGGACGCGCAGATTGCGGCGAAGCTCGGTGGCGCCGTTTGGCCGTGCTGGAGCGGGTGAAGCGTGTCGTGGCCCACGCTCGCGACAAGGGACTGGGTGTCGCGCTAGGTGGCGAAGACTCCTCGCGTGCTGATGTCAACTTCCTGATCGGCCTGATCGACCTGATCGACCTGATCGCAAGCGCCAAAGCGGCCAGCGCGCGGCGCGTTCGTCTCGCAGATACGCTGAGCGTGCTCAATCCTGACGCGTCCTTTGCGCTCATGGCCTCACTGCGCGCCAGCACCGATCTCGAGTTCGAATTCCACGACCAAGACGATCTTGCGCTCGCGACGGCTCATACGCTGGCGGCGATCAAGGCCGGTGCGACGCACGACTCTGTGACGCTTATTGGATTGGGCGAGCGAGCCGGCAATGTGCCGCTGGAGGAAGTTGCCGTCGCACTCAGCCAGCTCTACGGGCATGATACCGGCGTGCTGCTCTGCGAGCTGGAAAAAGTCGCGGCCGCCGCTGCGGCCGCAGCGTGCCCCACCATTCCGCTCAACAAGCGATTTGTGGCGAGCATGTCTTGCCCCATGAATCCGCCATCCACGTCAAGACCGGGCCACCTACCAAGCGCGGGACCCGAGGTTGCTCGGCCGCTCCCACCGATTGTGATCGGCGAGCATTCAGAGCTTGCCGCTATCACTTCGCTGTGGTCCGAGTTGCAGCTTTCGGTCATCGCCGACCAAACCCAAACCATTCTTGCGCGCGTCCGTAAGCATGCCGTCGAGCACAAAGGCAGTTTCCGAGGAAACGGTGGTGGCGATCTGGCGCGACATTCATGAGAGCTCGCTCCTCAACGGAGGGCGATCAGGTGGTCAGACATGCGCTTCGCGCGATCAGGTTGGAACATTCGGGCCAGGACGGTTCTGGTCGCGGATCTAGATGGAGGTTGAGAATGACGACGGACGGGATCCTTTCGCAATTGAACAAGGCCTCCGCGGCAGAGGAGTTTTTTGCACTGCTCGGCGTCGAGTACGATGCGAAAATCATCGACGTGGCGCGGCTTCATGTTCTGCGTCGCATGGGTGAATATCTCGCGGGCGAGGAGTTTACCGGTGCATCCGATCCTGACATCGCCTCGCGTTGCAAGGCCACGCTCGAGCGCGCCTATGCCGATTTCGTCACGTCCTCCCCGATCGAACAGCGCGTGTTCAAGGTCTTGAGGGATGCGGCCGCACCACAATCGAACAAGCATCCAGCATTGGTGCAGCTCGGTTCTTTGGAGTGAATTCTGTTTATATCGTGCTCTGGAGCGTGAAGGTTCAGAGAACCTGCCAACCACCCCAGGGCGTCGAATTCAAGCGGAAGTTGCAGTTACTGCCGCGGATCCGCAGCTTGGACACTCGCCACCCTAAGAGCCAATCACGGCTCAGCGCTGATATTTCCGTCGCTTCAGGCTGATGCCCATGGTGCACCTATCTCCTGCAATTGTACGCCGGCAGCGAGGAGCACATATTTGGCGAGGAAAGAGCACCAAGATGCGGATGACTGTCTTCTGTCGCATTCTGGACATAGGTTCAGCACGGTGTCGAATGTTCCGATCCTCGTGAGAGGCCGCCAATCCGATTTCCTTCAGTAAGATTCTGTATTGGCGGTCAATTTTCATCGTCTGCGCAATTGGTACGACAATTGCTGACATTTACTCAGCTAGTCTGGAGAAACGAATGCACATTTTGGTCCGCATCGAGTTTGTTTTTGACGCCGCGCAGTTTCGCGCGCGCTGCCTGTCGACACCATGATACGTCGCGACGCCAAAGCGATGGTTGCATATTCCGGCCCGGCTGAGCTGAAAGCTGCGCTTGATCCGCGCCAAAGATTCGTCGACGAAATCACTCCCCCTGGCCGATCTATGGCCGAGGTTTTCCGGGCGGCGCCCTTGCTCTCCGGCGCTGGTCGCGCGGCGCCGTTGACGGGCGGCTTCACCGCCGGCCCTCGTGCCCTCGCCAAGAGTTGCGGGCGTGTCGCTGCAATCGGAAATATTGCGAGGGCATTCGGAGTAATGGATCGCATTTTCACCGGCAAGCTCGCGGCCGACAATGGGACCAGCCGAGCCTCTCGCAGGTCCTCGGTCTGTTCCAACTCGGTTGCATCTCGAAGATGAGCGGGACCAATCGATCGGATCGAGTGACCGCGCGGTTGCGTGCCTCACTAGTTCCATTGCCAAACGGTGGCCCAGAATGCCGAACCGGGCAAGAACGCCCAAGCGCGTGCTTCCGGGCTCGTCGACAAAGGTCCCGCAATGGGTGTCTCGGCCCCGCGCTGCTGCCAGGCGGTGTTGAAAAAATGGCGGCGGGCACGCGGCCGAACTTTAACTGAAGCAATCTTCACCCGCGGATTCAAAGCTGGAGGCGGAGCACGCTTCGCTGGCGAGCCGCTACTGAACACGGATGGGAGTACAGATGATGAGCACCGCACCCAAAAGCGCAGCTCCGGCCCCGGGTGGTGGTCGCGCGGCGACCAAGAGGGAGCTGCCCGAACGATTCAAGGCGTATAAGCACGTCTGGGTCTTCATCGAGCAGGAACGCGGGATAGTGCACCCCGTCTCCTGGGAGCTGATGGGTGCCGGCCGCCGGCTCGCCGACAAGCTCAACGTTGACCTCGCCGCGGTTGTCATCGGCCCGGTCGGGGAGACAACGCAGCAGGCGGTCGCCGAATCCTTCTGCTACGGCGCCGATCTTGCCTATATCGTCGCGGATGATCTCTTGGCCGATTATCGCAATGAATCCTACACCAAGGCCCTGTCAGAGCTGGTCAATACGTACAAGCCGGAAATCCTACTCCTAGGGGCAACCACACTGGGCCGCGATCTCGCCGGCTCAGTGGCCACCACACTGCTCACCGGCCTAACTGCCGACTGCACCGAGCTCGATGTCGATGCCGACGGCTCGCTTGCAGCCACCCGGCCGACGTTTGGCGGCTCACTATTGTGCACGATCTACACACTGAACTATCGTCCACAGATGGCAACCGTCCGTCCGCGCGTGATGCCGATGCCCGAGCGCGTGACCGGCGCCGTCTGGCGCGTCATCTCGCATCCGCTCGGGCTTGTAGAGGAAGATATCGTCACAAAAGTGCTGTCGTTCCTCCCGGACCGCGATTCTACAAAGTCCAACCTTGCCTATGCCGACGTGGTCGTCGCTGGAGGGCTCGGTCTGGGATCGCCTGAGAACTTCCAACTGGTACAGCAGCTCGCGGACGTGCTTGGCGCCGAATATGGCTGCTCGCGGCCGCTGGTCCAGAAGGGCTGGGTCACCTCGGACCGCCAAATCGGCCAGACCGGGAAAACCATTCGGCCAAAGCTCTATATCGCGGCAGGTATTTCCGGCGCGATCCAGCATCGCGTTGGCGTGGAGGGGGGCGACCTCATCGTTGCCATCAACACGGACAAGAACGCTCCGATCTTCGACTTTGCCCATATCGGCATCGTCACCGACGCTATTCGACTGTTGCCCGCATTGACCTCTGCATTCCGCGCGCAACTGTCGCCGCACTCGCACGACCGCATCGCCGGCTAGGGGAGCTTGTTATGATCGAGGAAAGATTCGACGCGATCGTCGTCGGTGCTGGCATGGGCGGGAATGCGGCAGCGCTAACCATGGCCGAGCGGGGCCTAAAAGTGCTGCAGCTGGAGCGCGGCGAGTATTCGGGGTCGAAGAACGTGCAAGGCGCCATCCTCTATGCCGACATGCTGGAGAAGCTGATCCCGAATTTCCGAGAAGATGCACCGCTTGAGCGGCATCTCGTCGAGCAACGCTTCTGGATCGTGGACGAGCGTTCGCACACGGGGATTCACTATCGCTCCGATGATTTCAACGAGGAGAAGCCGAACCGCTACACCATCATCCGCGCGCAGTTCGACAAATGGTTCTCGCAGAAGGTCCGTGAGGCCGGCGCCACGGTGCTGTGCGAGACCACCGTGACCGAGCTCCTCCAGGATTCCCATGGGAGGGTCGTCGGGGTGCGCACAGACCGAGATGGGGGTGAAATCCATGCAGATGTCGTCGTGCTGGCCGAGGGGGTAAACGGAGTGCTCGGGACGGGTGCGGGCTTAAGAGGGCGGCCGAAACCGGACAAGGTCGCACTCGCGGTCAAGGAGATGCATTTCCTGTCGCGCGAGACAATCGATGCTCGCTTCAATCTCAAAGGCGACGAGGGGCTCGTTATCGAAGCCGCCGGAACCATCTCCCGCGGCATGACCGGTATGGGCTTCATCTATTCCAACAAGGAATGCATATCGCTCGGTATCGGCTGTCTTGTTGCCGATTTCCAGCGTACTGGCGAGACGCCTTACGGCCTCCTCGAGGGCTTCAAGCGTCACCCGTCCGTCGCGCCGTTGATCGAGGGTTCGGAAGTAAAGGAATATTCCGCGCATTTGATCCCCGAAGGTGGATACAGGGCGATCCCGCAGCTTTGTGGTGAGGGCTGGGTCGTTGTCGGAGACGCCGCCCAGCTCAACAACGCCATCCATCGCGAGGGGTCCAATCTGGCGATGACGTCGGGCCGTATCGCCGCGGAAGCGATCTGCCTTATCAAATCGCGAAATGATCCGATGACGGCCAAAAATCTTTCGCTCTACAAAAAACTGCTGAATGATTCCTTCGTGATCAAGGACCTGAAGAAGTACAAGGATATGCCGGCACTGATGCACACCCACTCGCAGAACTTCTTTCTCACATATCCGCAGCTCTTCTCCAAGGCGATGCAGGATTACGTGCGCGTCGACGGCACACCAAAGCTTGAGAAAGAGAAGCTGATGCTGAGCTCGTTCGTCAAGGCGCGGTCGTGGAGTGGACTGCTCAGCGATGCCCTGCGCATTGCCCGGGCTTGGCGGTGATCACAAACCAAAGACAACGACGAACGACGGAGCCAGAAGCAATGCCGAGCGAGCCATCCCGACGTGTCGAGGACAAACTATTCTACAACCGCTATCTCGTTGATTCCGGCCGCGCCCATATCAAGGTGCGGCCGCACACCACACCATCCTCGCGGCTCTTCTCGATGCTGAAGGCCTGCCCTGCACGGTGCTACGAGCTCAGCGATAAAGGTCATGTTGAGGTGACAGTCGACGGGTGTATCGAGTGCGGCACCTGCCGGGTGATCTGCGAAGAAAGTGGTGATATCGAGTGGAGCTACCCACGTGGCGGTTACGGTGTGCTATTCAAATTTGGTTAAAGCTTCGGCGTCGGGGCTGATTGGCAGGCTGCGGCGTTCTGGCGGTACAACGAGATCACGCGCGAGTTTGAGATTTCACCTGATTCGATCGAGTCCCGATCTTTCCATCTACCGGGCGGGCCCTTACCAGCTTCCGCTATAATGTGCCCGGAGATAGCCAAAGCGAGCCGGATCCGAAACAGGGCGCAACTCATTGGCGGGATTAGGTCGTCCATCTCGGATGGACCGATCCTGGTTCTCTTCCCAATAGCTGGCCGGTTTCGTCCTTCTTGGAGTTCGCAGCCATCCGTCTGTCGCCGCTGCCTCGCGATTTCGCTTCGCCATAGCCGCCGACCCGACAACGTGCCATCGAGCGCCTTGTAGACTAGCGTCTGTTGAGATTCATCTGGAATGGATGACGGCGGTGGCGAGGTAGATCATCGCCTCGAAACTGCCGTCTGTCTTGTCGCATCGCATTGCGATGCGTTTGAATTCTTTCAGCTTGCCGAAGAAGTTCTCGATCAGGTGGCGCCATTTGTAAATGTCCTTGTCGATATCGAGAGGCTGGGCGCGCCTTTGATGTTGCGAGATGACGATCTTCGCTCTGCGTTCGTTCAGGTCTTCGATGATCCAATTGGAATCGAAAGCCTTGTCGGCGATCAAACCGCCGAATTCGATGTCCTTGATCAAGGGCGCAACGCCGACGGTGTCAAAGCGATGGCCGGGCAGCAGGATGAACCGCACCAAGTTCCCGAGCGCGTCGGTCAGCGCGAGGATTTTAGTGGTCCAGCCACCCTTCGACTTGCCGATGGCCTGATTTTGGGTCCCCCTTTTGCTCCCTGCCCGTGACGGTGAACTTTGACGATTGTCGCGTCGACCATGGCGAACTCCATGTCCGGATCGTCTGATACGGCATCGAAAATCCGTTTGAAAACGCCGGCCTTCACCCAATCGCGATAGCGCTTGAACACCGTATTCCAGTTGCCGAACGTCGGTGGCAGATCCCTCCATGGGCTGCCCGTCCGGGCGATCCACAACACAGCTTCGAGAAACAAACGGTTGTCCGCCCCGGTGCGGCCGGGATCGGTAGGCTTACCCAAGCAAAGCGGCTCCATCTTCGCCCACTGCGCATCCGTCAAAACGAATCGGTGCATGCCGAACTCATTTCGGAGCTTGAATCACGGACATGCCAATCTGTGAATCCTGAATCTCAACAGACCCTAGACAAGCACGGCGGATCACAAAATTAGCGATTTGCGACTCCTCCGCGCGACCGCCGGGTTGCGCATCGTCAGGCGGGCTGCGCGCATGCAGCACACAATTTTGCCCTTTCCTTCGCCTGTATCGCTGGGACATATGGTCGGCCGGAGAGCATGACGATGGTTGGATTACAAAAGAGCAGGGCAGCCGCTAATGCGCGGCGAGCAGAGGCACGCCGTGAGAGTTCGGTGGGCGACATCCAGGCCCGCATGGCTGAACTGAGAAGCTTGCCGCGCGAGAACTCGCGGATGCGGTGTTCATGCTCTCGATGAATGCAAGACGGCAGGGCGAGTTGATACGACATGCGATCGAGAAGCGCGCCGAGGTCGACTTGGACTTTGATCCGCCGCCGAATGCTGATTCGCGACCTATCTCGCAAATGATGTGGTCTCGACCTTACGCCACCACGTTGCTGACCTTCCGACCTTGCTGGACCTGTTGGTTGAGCGAGCGCCTCACGTCTGCTGCACCGTCGACCGGGAGGAGGCCGTTTCGCTGCTAGCCGCAATCATTCGCGAACAGCGGCTCGAAGGAGTCCTTGAAGGCCTCTAGGCTCGCCGGGCTCCTGAACCAGCCAGCGAAGGATTGCAATGCCGAGATCGGTTCGGAAGCGGATTTGAGAGGAGCTGCCGAGCGTGCGTGAGTGTCCAGGGCGCTTTGAGGGACAGTCCTGCAAGATGGAATGTCCAGAGCGGATGGGGACGTCAGAAAATCTCGGCGCCTGCTTGCGAGGTCAAAACCGCCTCGAAATTCGGGGCGTAGCGCCTTTGTCATCCGTTTCCCGTTTATCGCTGGCGCGGAGCCGCTATGCACGTCCGGTCGCAGTCCCCGGCCGCGTCAAGCTCGGCGACCTTCGCGTTAGCGAGGACGAGATCCGCATTCTGAGCTTTCATGTTCAGTTGCAGCGCGCGTTTGCCCGCTGGCGGATCATGGAACCGTTCGCTAACAGCCATGCAAGGGAAATCACGGCAGGAACACGTCGCCCGAGCCGCGGCGATGTGCCAAAGCGGCGAAAGGCGGTCGCTCAACTCGGTGAGGCGTCCTGGTGAAATCGACAGCCCTTGTTTCGGTAGTCGCTGGCTGCGCCCTGGGGGCCGCGGCCCTGGCAAGTATTCCGCGAGCAAGTCGAGAATAGCAGAAAAGCTGAGTGGCGGCCCGCTGCAAATTGGGCGAAAGGGCCTTCTTGGGTGGCGCTGGATCGTCGACATGAACGCTCCGCCGAGCGTCTGCCATAAACCCCCTATCCTTGCTCGAGGCCGGGAAATACGCCGAACTCGCGTCGGCTATTCGCTGTCTTCGCGAGCCGCACCGGCTTTCGCCGAACGTCGTGTCCACGAGCACGCCGAAGACACAGCCGAAATCCGCAGCTGAGTACGGCCGAACGGCGCGTCCAACGTCAATGTCGGCCAGGTCGGTCAGTAGGCCTGCTCAAACCCCACGAAGGCGCCTCACGCGCTGCGGCCAGCCGCACGTCAGTGACCTGCTGCAACAATCTGAAAGCATCCGATCGCAACTTCCATCACGATCAGCACGACTATAACCCACTCAAGACGCAGCGAGCGCCGTGTGTCGATAATGTCCGTCAGTGCGTTAGCCGTTCCGGAGATGGCCGACAGCTTGCGCTCAAGCATCTCAAGACGCTCCTTCAGTTCGTATTCGTCTTTCAGACGCGCATAGAGCCGCTCGAGTTCCGGCTTCTCCCAGAGTGCGTCGGGCTTTTCGGCAATCGCGATGCGGCCCGCGACGCGCTGCTCGACCAGGAGCGCATTGCCGATCAGTTGGAGAATGCCCTTGCGGCCCCGCGGCGTCCGGCCGCGCTCGGCCAGTTCGCGTGCAAAGGGTTCGATCACGTCGAACACCGCGGCGACACGGCGCTCATCTCGCTCCAGCGCCGTGCTCTTGGCTAGCGTATCGGCGATCAGCAGCAGCCGATCGTCACTAAAATTTCTAAGACAAATCCGCCCGCCCGGCAGGATGACCTCAGCGCTCTGCTCGTTGCAGAGCTGCGCCTGCGCGCTATCCTCCTCAAAGGAGGTGAGTTCACCGATGACGCGCGGTATCAGGGTTTCGATCAGAGCGGTTTCTTCCGAGGGCGACAACCCGATGAGCACTACAACGCCATAGCGGAAGACCACGACAAGGCCCGCATGAATGCGGAAAGCGACCGGCGTCGAGGACACCAGCGTTCCGATTTCCAGAGCCGACGGGTTGATACGATCTCCCAGCATGACTGCCCGAATGCGCAGCACCGAGGCGGCCGCCGTCTGTCCGGAGACCACAGCCTTACCGGGCGTAAGTTGATCCATGTTCACTTTAGCGTCCGGTTTGGCGCCACTGCGACGCGATAGCGTTCCCCCAGAAACACGTCCAGAACTTCGTCGCAGATGGTGCAGCGGAATTTGCCGGGCGCGTTGCTGAGAGATGACGCTGAGATCCAGCAAATGCCGGCTCCAGAGTTTGGATGGGTGGTCTCTATTTCATGTTCGTGCATGCTTGCCCGCAAGCTCAATCGAACGCCCAGCAAAGCTCTTCGAGGAATTCGACGATCCCCGGCCGCCAAACATTTGGCTGCGCCGTAGGCGCCTTCCTCGAACAACGTGGAGCAAGATTGATGCCGAACCGGTGTCTTCGCGCCAGCGGCGTCAGGATTTCCGCTTCAATGGGCGAGCGAAAATGATCGATTGGAACGGCGTAGGTTGATCAAAAAGCTGGTCGCGATGTGTGTTCAATTTCCTCCAGAGCATGTCGGCTACAGAACACAGCGAATCTTGCGCGCCGCGGAAGCTTTCAAAGCGCAATCAGAGCCTTAACCGCGGCAGCGGCGCTGGCATAGCTGTTGCTATGAAATGTCGCAAAGACCGAGCGAAGGCTGAGTGCAGACCTGGTCCGATCGGGCGAAAACAGCACGTTGCCCGTGGACCGAAATTGGGGAAGGTGAAGTGCCGTTTCCAACCGTCAGCCACACGAACGTCACGGCAAATTCTTGAGCCAAGGCCCGAGTACAACGGCAGAAAGGACTAGCAGTCTGCTGAAAAACCCCCTCGCCAGGGAGGGGACTTGATGATTCACTTTATCATCTCGAATCGGCGGAGACGATCATGCGCGGCAGGTTTACGGATCAGGGCGGCCTGTTTTCGT
>NZ_JADPJJ010000022.1:0-14537 GCF_023073375.1 Bradyrhizobium sp. 197
GGCTGAGCGAATAAACTTTCAGGTTCTTCTTTACGTTATCCACGCCGGGCTTGGGATCGCCGTCCCTCAAGAAGGTGCGGAAGAACAGCAGGTTTCCAACTGTGCGCGGACGCGCCACAAAATACCCATCAGGGACCGCGCCCGTGTAGCCGGGCGGCAGCAACAGGTACTTGCCTCCTTTACCTTTATCTGGACCGGTGATGCCAACATCGCTAACCCATCGGAACCAGGCGTCATCGATCGGGCCAAGCACCTCTGGCGGAATCTCCACGACCAGCGGACCATCCTTCGTGCTCAGATAGAGCAAAGTGTAGGGTGTGGTTGTATTGGCAGTCAGGAACAGCGACTTGGCGTTCAAAAGTTGCTCTGAGATCAAAACGGTCTGATTGACGGCTCCAAACTCGGCGAAGCCTTTAAGAAACGCTTCAATCGAAACGGCGGGCAACGCAGCAAGGTATGCTTGAACGCCGCGTTGAAAATCGAGGTTGTCGTAGACCTTCGCCGCTGTAGCTTCGTCGGGGAAGCCATCAGTAAATTTGAGCGTACCGATCCGCGTTTCGACCGTGTTCGGCGTTACGAGGTACGGAGGTGTTTCGGTGGTCATCTTCATCTTGGGCGACTGTGCGTGGGCCAGCGCAGCTGCGGACAAAAATAGCAAAGTGACGGCTCCGAACTTCAACGCACCGCGAAAGTTCATGTTGAGCACTCCGCGAAGGGGATTTGCTACGACTAAGGCGTGCGATTTCCCACAAAACTGAAGTGGCGACCCCGGCGCCTCAATCAATGAGTGTAGCAAAGACGCGCACTCGCACAATGCGATTTCGGCGGCGGCAATGTCCGGTTCGGGCCACGACCGGACCTTCCTTGCGGTAAATGACCGATCAACTTCTCGGTCATCGTCGCACGATCTGGATTACCAATTCGGACAAGGGCTTCGCCCCATCTAAAGGAGTTACAGGGGCGGAGCACGCGGCTTATTTGCCGTTGGTGGGAAATGTTGGGCCACCCGCGGGTTGTTAAGGCAGGAGATAACGACGGAGGAAGCGCATGAAGATATTATCGGCTGTAATCGTCGCCTCTGCCCTGGCCGCAGGCCCCGCCATGGCCCAGCAAGCGGCACCCAACCAGAATTTGCAAACCGAGACAGATAAGGGCGTAAAGACACACAACTCTGGCGCGTCTGGAAACGTCGGAAGTCAGGAGTCCCCTGGCGCCGCAGCGCACCCGCCTGGGCAACCTGGCCTAGGTGGTGCTGCAGCCGCCACTAGTGCGCACAACTCAGGCGCCGGCATCAGCGGTGCGCCCGGCGGTAAGAGCGGACCGCCCCCCGGGCAAGGCACTGTCGGCTCAGCGGGTGACCCTACTGTGCAACAGCAGGATCCGACTAACATCAAGGGACTTCCAGGAAACAAGAGCGGCCCGCCTGTGAAACGTTAAACAATCGCTTTGGCAAACTCAGGGCTTGGATCGAGCGCAGTACCGCCTTTGCCCTGAGTGATGTGCGCACCATGAACCGCCCCTGCCGCTCTGCTGATGAATGCTCTGCTGATGAATAGGGATGATGCGACGCGCGGCGGGCCTGAGCGACAGCAGCAGGCGACATGAGTAGTAGCCACACCTGGTCAGATCCTCGCCGCCGAGCGCAATGATATCGAAGGCCTAAAGGTGCACCTCCGCGTCGTGCTTGCATGAATGCAGCGCGTTGAATTCGGAGACGCCGTTTACGCCGAGCACCGCGGCCTCGCCGTCGATCACGAAGAGCTGCACGCGGTTCTTCAGGGGGCTTTTTGGAGCCCTCCGGCCTAGGGGATGTACTTATCAGCGGCTTGCCGCCTGCGGTCCGGTTTACCGCCAACAGCGGCCGAGGGCGGATAGGCTCCGAGGTCACAATGGGCCACGAGCAGAAGTGCGACAAAAGGGGCCGCCAACTAAAGCCCCTTTATCATGGGATATTGCGGGTGGCTGGTATCGACCTCATCCTGCGCGCATGGAAAACGATGACGCCGCGCTAGCGACGAGGAAGCTGTGCGGAAGATACGACTGGAGGCGGAACTGCTTAGGTCTGCCATCGCTGAAACGCGGGAGCGGATGGACGAAAGCCGCCGACTTCTCGCGCGGGCCTCGGAAGCACATTGGCGAGGCGTTAATTCATCTGGCCGCGGAGCTTCCGTTCTAGCTCGCGCTGATCGTCGGCACACTCCTCAGCTACCAGGCGAGCTTCAGCGGTACGTCGGATTCCTCAGCGCTCCGCGCGAGGCCGTCGTAGCTCTTAGCAACGATGCGAAGAGCATCCCGCGTTTCAGGATATGCGCAGTTGTTTGCCTTGGCGCGTAATTCCTCCGCGCGGTCCCGCGAGTGACTTCGGAGAGTGCATTCTCGCGATGCCCATGACCAATCCCCTTGATTGGATCATTTATTTTCATTGATGGACGTTCAGGCCAGCTTGTTCCGGGACGCAAGCGAAAATAGCATAGAGCAAACTAGGCCACTGCTGAAATTAAGCTAAGCCACCGCGCTCGGAAAGAGGCCAGTACCGGGGCAGCGAGTGAGAACAAGTCGGCAACGAGAACGGATTGCGAACCGCGGCTGCGCCACATCAAGATCCTCTTTGGTCAAAAGCCGTCATCGACCTTGTATCGCCGGACGTTTAACCACGAAGCGGACATTGCTTGCGGGCCGAAAGAGGCCGGTTACAGTAACTGGACGCCTCGCGAAATGCGGCCAGTTCGTGAGCAAATGTGAAGCGAAGCAAAACGCTCGCGGCGCCGTCGGTTGTCGATACTGATGAAAGGTGAGTGTCAATGACTGTTTTCTCCGGCTCGGTATTCGCGATGAACGTTGACGGCAAAGCTATCTTCGCGTTCGAGGCAAAGAATTTCCGGGAAGCCTTCGAGTTGTGCAAAGAGGAGTGGGTTCGTGATGACTTGACCACGATTACATCGAACGGCCTCCCGCTTTGCTCCTCGACGGCCAAGTTGACAGTTCGCAGAGCTGACGAAGCCGAGATTGTCATCTATCGAAATGCTGCTAACCAAGCTCAGACCGAAGACTTGGTCTTAGCATATCTTGTCGAGTTAGATCGAGCGTAGCGACCTTCCCTGTGTCGCGCCTTCTAAGAAGAGAGGGACATCCATCTACTACTTCTGCTCTGGGTCAAAATGAGAAGAACTCAGGTTGAGCAAATCTGGCCTGCAATGGCGGTATGAGCGGACCTCCGCCAGACAAGGAGCAACTTCGCTGATGGGCCAAAAGGCCGCCATGCCCGCCAAATGCAGTTTGTCCTTTATCGACCCCGGGCGACGTCCGAGTCCGTATCGTGTCGTATCAGCGCCGATATCCTGATGCTAGATTTCACAACGGCAGGGAGCACCTGCTTCCTGCTTCATACCGAACAGGAGAACGACATGCCCGATAGCGTCTACAAGGTCATTGAACTGATCGGTACCAGCACCGACTCATGGGAGAAGGCGGCCGCCAATGCGGTCGAGCAAGCTGCAAAATCTCTCCGAGATCTTCGCATTGCAGAGGTCGTCAAGCTCGATATGCAACTGGATGACAAGGGAAAAGTCGAGGCCTATCGCGCCAAGCTCAACGTATCGTTCAAATTCGAGGGCTCCTGAGCCTCGGCACCTCGCCCCCACTTACGGGGCGAGGATGGCTCATTGGAAAAGGGGCGTTGCGCGGTCCGCCCAACCGGACGCTGTGGCCCATCCCGGAAGTTGGCCCTAGTCCGACTGGGACCGATATGCTTTGATGCGAGGGGGCGTGTGGCGCGTGGTGGCCCCATGTACATGGTCATTCGCAAGTACACCAAGGTTCGTTCGGTAGCGGACGCCGCTCGTCGCGCCAAGAGCGGCGTCGGTGAGATCCTGAGGCAATCGCTGGGATTCAGATCTTACCATGTGCTGGATGCGGGCGACGGTGTCGGTATCGCCGTGATGATATTTGACGACCGCGAAAGCGCCAACGCAGCAAACGCCAAGATACTGGCGTTTGTTCAGGCGAGTCTACATGACCTTGATCTTGGGGTTCCCGAAGTTACCACCGGCGAGGTTTTGGTGAACATAGAGCTGGAGGGTCTTCAGGTATAAAGTAGCGGCAAACGTCACCACTGGCGTGGCGGGTGCCGCGCCTTGCTCTTGTAATCGACCTGATGTCACCCTCGCGTTTGCACGCTCGCGTCCTGGACATGCGCGTGCCGCCCGCCAGGAATATTCGACGGGCGTGCTTTTCGAGGAGCAGTAACGACATGAAGCAACACACCTCCGAAGCATTTTCCACCACAGCGATCGGCTGGACACCGCTCATGCTTGTGGGCACCGCGATGCCGCCCCGGGATCCCGATGAAGACGAGGAGGACGAAGACGACGATGAGGAAGATGATGCTGACGAACCGGCGGTCGTGCGCGAGCCGGACGAAGACTAGACTAGCCCGTGTCTCGCAGTCGGCGCTATAGTATCTGCCATGGGCTGGGATGCGAAAGACATAGCGCTTCTCAAAAAGCTCTGGTCCGCAGGACAGAGCGCGGCGCAGATTGCGCGCCGTCTCGGGTGCAGTCGTAACGCGGTCTGCGGCATGCTGACCCGACTGAGCCTGAAGCGCGGCCACAAGTCGCCCACAGCACGGCCCAAGATAAGGCCGGCCCCCAAGCTGAGACCGACGTCGTCGGCAGCCTGCGCCCGTTCAGTCGCACAGAAGGTGTCGTTGAGGACAGCAGAGAGGGAGCAGCCCAAGGAATTCACCAGGCAGCAGCTTTACGCCATTCTGGCTGAGGCGGTCAGAAACACTGGCTAAGAGCTCACCACGAACGTCCTTGCGCTTCCGTCAGTGTCTGGCCCAGTTCGAGGGGTTCGGCTGTTGTGTACCTTCCCAAGCCTTCGTCTACTTCGGGGCCACAAACGGACTCATGCACCGCAGGAAGAGCTATTCGATTACCTCGTCCGCGCGGACGAGGAGCGAGGGCGGCACAGTGAGCCCAAGCGCCTTCGCAGTCTTGATGTTGATGACCAATTCGAATTTGGTCGGCTGCTCCACCGGAAGGTCGGCAGGCTTCGCGCCATGGAAGATCCTGTCGACGAAGGCGGCGGACCGACGATAATAGTCTTCGGAACTGGCTCCGTAGGTTAGAAAGAAGCCCGCCTCCGCGTACTCTCTCTGGAGAGAGGCGGCTGGCAGCCGATTTTCAATGGCCATGTCCGCAATCTGGTCGCGATAGTTGAACAGCACAGTATCTCCCTGCATGACGAACGCCTGCGCGCGCTTCCTCACCATTAGTGCAAACGCTTGTTCAAATGCGTCCGGCGCGCTGGCTTCGGTAGGAATAATCGTCAACCCCAGCGCCTCGGCGGCCCCTCTAATCGCCGTCTGCCGGTTGCGAGTAGCCACAACGTCCGGATTGAACAGGATGCCCAGACGCGAGAGGTCGGGCAAAGCTTCCTTCAGCAACTCAAACCGTTTGCCCAAAATCTCGCCGCCCGCATCCGCGACGACGCCAATGACGTTGCCGCCGGGGCGCGCCAGGCTGGCGACAAGCCCGGTAGCGACTGGATCGATAGCGCTGGTCATCACGATTGGAATGGCTGTGGTCGCCTTCATGGCCGCAACCACGCTCGGATTGCCTCCGGTGGCCATGATGATGTCCAAACCAAGCCCGACCAACTCCGCCGCAAACCCGGACAGACGTCCCATATCGCCGTTTGCGAAGCGATACTCGATGATGACATTCTCGCCGACGTGGTAGCCGAGGCTCCGCAGGCCTTGCTCGAACGCTTCAGTATAGCGGATCGTTCGCTCCCGAAACGAGATCGAGAGGTATCCCACCCGGTAGACCCGCCTTGCCGGTTGCTGCGCGCGCGCGGCAAGTGGCCACGTTGCTGCCGTGCCGCCGAATGGCGTGATGAACTCGCGCCGTCGCATGTATTCCCCCTTAGGGAAACCTCTTCGACGCCTCAATCCTAACAATTTGCGACGGGCGGCAGGTGAGAAACGACAGCCAAATCGATCGCAGACGCTGCGACCCAATGTCCGTTCCGGGTCCAAAAGCGGCCAATCGGCTATCCGTCGTGGCGCCCATTTTTGTTTGAAAAAACTTCGTTCGCCTCTTCAAAGCGGCGGACGGCGCGCTCAAGATCGAACCGTCCTTCAGGAGGGTTTCCGGATCCCACTCGCTTCTATGCGTGGGGTCGAGAATCGCCCCCATACACATGAATCGCGCCCGTCAGGCGGGAATGCCAATGTGTGCCGCCTTGGTATTGCATTTCGCCAAAGGCGCCTGAGTCGTCTCGTGACGAGCCGTTTCAGGTCATTTCCGCCGACCCAATCGATGCCGGCCCGGCCTGATGTCCGCGAAAGAAGCCTTATGCAAGCTCTGCCCGATTGCCGGAAAATTCAGTTCGGGTATGCTTTGCCGGTTAACCCGCGCCAGTTTGCTTTTCCCAGAATAAGTACGACACAGGAGGTAGCATGGGCCACAGATATCAAACCATCCTTGAGACGGTCGGCCATACACCCGTCGTGCGCATCAATCGTCTCGCTCCCACGGGAGTCAATTTGTTCGTGAAGGTTGAGGCCTTCAATCCGCTCGGCTCGGTCAAGGATCGGCTGGCTCTGGGCGTGATCGAAGCCGCAGAGAAATCCGGGGATCTGAAACCTGGTCAAACCGTCATCGAGGCGACCAGCGGCAACACGGGAATCGGACTTGCGATGGTTTGCGCCGCCAAGGGGTACCCGCTGGTGGTCACAATGGCCGAGCCCTTCAGCATCGAGCGCCGCAAGCTCATGCGATTTCTGGGTGCGAAGGTCATCGTGACGCCTGCGGCCGATCGGGCCGTTGGAATGATCAACAAAACGATCGAGCTTGCCAAAACGCACGGCTGGTTCATGACGCGGCAATTCGAGAACGAAGCCAATCCCGACTTCCACTCCAAAACCACGGCGCTCGAGATTCTGGACGATTTCGCAGGAGAACGACTGGACTATTGGGTCACCGGTTACGGAACCGGCGGCACACTGAAGGGTGTTGCGCGGGTGCTCGCTAAGGAGCGCCCCGAAACCAAGATCATCGTCTGCGAGCCCGAAGAAGCGCAGCTCTTGGGCAGCGGTATCGAGCAGCAGCGGAACCCGGATGGCACGCCGGCGGCGCCACATCCGGATTTCAAGCCGCATCCAATGCAGGGCTGGACACCTGATTTCATTCCGAAGCTGACCGGGGACGCCGTTATGATGAAGGTCATCAATCAGATTCTGCCGATTCCCGGCCCCGATGCTATTCGATGCAGCAAGGAGCTTGCGACCAAGGAAGGCATCTTTGTCGGCATCACCTCGGGCGCAACCATGGCGGGTGCGCTGAAGGTCGCAGCCCAAGCAGAGAAGGGCGCAAATATTCTTTGCATGCTGCCTGACACCGGTGAACGTTATCTTAGCACGCCACTCTTCGCGGATGTCTCTGCCGACATGAACGAGGAAGAGCTCAAGATATCGCGCTCCACGCCGACTGCTCAGTTCAAGCCATAGTTGTTCGGGACGCAATCCTGCACTGAATCAGCTGAAAGTGGACATCACCGCATGACTTGGTTGGATCAAAAGCCGCCGTAGTACGGTGTCTGCGACATGTCCGGTGTACTGCTGATCGCGACTGAATGGCGGAGATCGTAGGACGTCTTAAATGGGCCAAACGCAGACGTTTCGTGCTTTTCTCGCACAGATTGCTATCATGACACGGCGCCAGACCTTCGGTATCGTCCCTTAGCGAGAAACCTTGAAATTTCGGAGGGTGAGAGGATGCCATCTTTCCGAAACCCCGCCGTTCAGTGAGTTCATTGATGCTGGCGACCACGATCTCGTCGGCTCGCTTTAAGTCGTCCATGCGAGCGGGTCGGCACACGACAGCCATTTTCGAGTCCTCCTTCGGGATCAGCACGCCAGACCAACTATAGAACCGGGCCGCAGCGTAGCGGCCTTCCACTGACATCCTGAACCAAGATGAGAGGGACGAAATGCCCTCACCTGGATCAGGCCAGCGGCCGGATGTTCTGATTCATGCGGAAGAAATTGTTCGGATCATACTTAGCCTTGATCTGCTGCAGACGCCGGTAGTTCGGTCCATATGCGGCAGCTACGGGATCGCCCACCTCGTCATCGTCGAGATAGTTGACATACCGACCGGAGGAGAAGAAGGGTCGCATGCCTTCGTAGGTTTCGCGTGCCCAGGAGATGCATTGCCTCGTATCGTCCGGCTGCATCCATTGCGCGAGCACCAGGAAGTTGTAGCCTTCTTGCCGATGCGGAAACGCCGTATCCCTTGCATCGACACGGGCCGCCGCGCCGTGGATGTGCTCGAGAAGCAGCTGCCCCATGGGTGTCGGGCAGCGCGCGAAACATTCGATCATGGTCGCAATCGCACCATCACTCAGCTCACTGAGGAAATTGGACTTCCAATAGTTGAGGGCGCCTCTGGGGTAGTTGGCATCGAGCATGCTGTTGAGCTGGCAATAGGGCATCGGCCCGATTGCGTCCAAGATCGGAGCCCCGAATTGTTTCAGCGGCTGCACGGCTCGTTCGGCTTCCGCTGCCGGACCGCAATGGCTGGTGACCAAGGCAGCTACCTCTGCGCCGGACCCGTCGGGCGCATGCGTCAGGGTTGCGAACAGCGTGTGCTCGTCCGGTAGCGATCGCGTGCTGGCCCGGAAGAATTCGAGCACGTCACGGGAGCGATCGATAGAGTAGACGATGGGGCCGCCGGTAATGATTGGCCCAACTGCATGAAGGTCGTATTCGAGACTGGTGGCAATCCCGAAGTTTCCGCCGCCGCCGCGGATGGCCCAGAACAGATCGGGTTCCTCTTGCTTGCTGACCTGCAAGACCTTGCCATCGGCGGTGACGAGTTCGACAGCGCGCAAATTATCCAATGCCAGGCCGTACTTGCCCATCAGCCAGCCGAGTCCTCCGCCGAGGGTCAATCCGGCGATACCCGTGGTCGAGACCACACCTCCGGTGACCGCGAGGCCGTGAAGTTGCGTCTCGCGATTGACATCGCCCCAAGTCGCCCCGCCCTGCGCGCGTACGGTTTTGCCGACAGCATCGACATGGACGCCCCTCATTGGGGACAGGTCGATCATTATCCCGCCGTCGATGGTCGCGCGTCCCGCGACGTTATGGCCGCCGCCACGAACCGCGACCTCGAGGCCGAGCTTGATCACAAGAGCGACGGCGTCCACGACGTCGGCCACACTGCGGCATCTGGCAATCAACGCTGGCCGTTTGTCGACCAACCCGTTGTGGACCTTTCTCGCCTCCTCGTAGCCCTCGTCCGTTGGCTTGAGCAGTTGTCCTCCGAAGGAGGCGCTAAGGTCGGCGGCGGCGCTCGCGACAGATGTGATGGACGACATGACACGGTCTCCTCAATTCAACCGGCTATATCTTCAATCGGCGGCCCTCTCGGAGCAAACCCGAAGAATTCAGGTGAAGATGAATTGGTTTCATCTAGACTAGCCGCATGCACAAGCTGCCGCCCCTGATCGAGCTCCGCGCTTTTGAAGCTGCCGCCCGCCATCTGAGCTTCAAGAAGGCCGCGGCAGAACTCGGCGTGACGCCAACCGCGATCAGCCATCAAATCGTGCTGCTTGAGCAGTATTGTGGCCGCGCTCTGTTTCGCCGCAGACCCCGACCTCTTTCGCTCACCGATGCCGGAGCGCGGCTGTTTCCCGCCATTCGCGGCGGCCTTGAGGTGTTTGCCGCCGCAATCGCGGCCGTCAGGCGGGATACCGACCAACAGCCTCTTCGGGTGACGACAACGAATGCTTTCGCCAGCCGCTGGCTCGTGCCCCGCCTGCCCGCGTGGCGGAAGTTGCATCCCGATGTGCCGCTGGAAGTCATCGGCACGGACACCGTGCTCGATCTGCACGCCGGCGATGGCGATGTCGCCATTCGTTATGCGACTAGCCGAGTACTGCCGACGGACGGGATCGTCAATGATCTCTTCAGCGATACATTCTGGCCCGTCTGCAATCCGCGTTTGCTTTCAACGGGACGCCTGAAGAGACCAGTCGACCTCGCAAACCACGTTCTGATTCACTCCTATTGGTCGCCGGCCGATCGTGAGCCGCCCACATGGCAGAGATGGTTTGCCGTGGCCCAGCGCAGGTGGCGCGAAGTGCCCCAATTCAAGGATATGCAGCACTTGAGTTTCCGGGAGGAACTGCACGCCATCGAGGCGGTGATCGCGGGGCAGGGAGTCGGGATTTTCAGTGATGTGCTCGTCGCACACGAACTCGCCGCCGGTACGCTCGTGAAAGCGTTCAAGTTGAGCTTGTCTGGCTATAGTTTCCATGTGGTCAGTAGGCCAAGCCATCCGCGCGCGAAGACCATCCGAACCTTCTCAGAGTGGTTGCAGTCAAATGCTTAATCCGCTTCTTCTGCGCCTTCGAAATGTTTGCTCGGCTTCAGAATGCGAAGAACTCAGCGTGGGCAAATCTCGACCGCTGTGCCCGGCTAAGCGGACCTCGATAAGGCGTGCGCCGACTTCGCTTCCGGGTTCATAAGCAGTCATTGCGAGTTTGGATCGGTGTTTGAATGCACCGACCCGCACTGAATGAAACGGAGCGAGCGAGAGCAAGTGCGGTGCGCGAGAGCCCGGTTGTGCGTTGGACCCGGGGTAGCCTGGATGACCCACATTGGCGCGGAGTCGTGGCGGCGCCAGCGTGGACCGGCGATGCGCAGATGCGGAGGAACAAATGTGAGCCGGCGAGGAGCTGAACAAACTGCATCACTTCAACCGATCGAGGAGCGCCTTTGCGTCTTTCAGGTCCGAAGTACCTAACCCCTGGGTGAACCAATTGTAAATTGGCGCGAGAATATCGCGTGCCTTCCGTTCATGGTGTTCGGCTATTACCCGGGCTAACGCTGTGGCGGAACGGAGCTCAAAAAGTCTAGCTTCCTGCTGGCGGGCCATTTCTATGGCCTTGGCCAGGCATTCTTCTACCATGTCAGTAGGTGCGCCCTCGCACTGAAGCAACAAAGCGTCCAGCCGATCCATTTCCGCCGCGAGATAGTTTTCGCCAAAACTCGCGCAATGCGCTCGCGCGGCTGACAAATAGGACCGCGCCGCCACGGCGTGACCTTGCAGGAGAAAACTCTCCGCCAAGCAGATCTCGGTGTGGGTGGTGTGCAGGACGGCTCCGGTTTCGTACCATCGCCTCACGCCCTGTCGCAGGAGATTCAGGCCGCCCTCGAAATCGCCGAGCTGATGAATTGCCCAGCCTTTGCATCGCTCACCGAGAGCCAGCCATTGGGGCATGCGGTGCTCGCGCGCCGTCTCAATGGCTTCCGATGCGAAGCGGGCCGTTGCCGCAGGCTCGTGCTGCGACTGAGAAACGTGCGCGGCAACGCCGAGCGCCCAGGCAAGGCTGTGCGCGTTATTTTGCTGGCGCGCATGCGCTACGGCCGCCTCAATCAGCCTCATCCCGGATTCGGGGAAACCCATCAAGATTTTTACCTGCCCGCCATAGGCTCGGCAAACCATGCTTGGATGCTCGCCATAAATCGCGAATTCGCCCTCCGGAATTGTGTCGGCGATAGTCGCTCCCTGAGCAAGCGTTTCGGCGGCCTCTCGGAATTCGCCTGCAATAAGTAGCGAGTAGCCTGATGCCCGATGCGCCACGGCGAGTTTTGCCGGATTCCCGTCTTCTTCTGCCAAGCCGACCAAGTCTCTTGCCAAAGCCGCCGTCCTCGGAAGCGGCTGGCGCATCAGGCTGGAATTCCATGCGATCCGTTGCGCGGCGAAGCGACTCTGCGACTCGTCGAGCTTGTCCGAAAGTTCCTTGGCCCGAACAGCACACTCCTCCAAACGTATCGACCCAAAGCCGTGGACCGCGATCAGGGATACCGCGAGAGCAAGCATCAGACCCAGCTCACGCTCATCGCGCTGATGGCTCGGCGGCAGCTTTCCCACTAAATCGAGCGCGCATCCGAAATGACCGACCGCCTCGTGATGAGCAGATCGGTCTGCGCTGCGCGCTCCGGCGCGTCTCCAAAACTCGATCGCGAGATCGACCAGGCCTGCCTGCGAGTAGTGATGAGCTAAAGTCTCTGGCTGCGCCCCGATCGTCTCCTGGAATTCTTGTTCGAGCACCTTGGCGATACGGGCATGCAACTCCTGGCGTTGACTGCGTAGAAGAGTGCCATAAGCCGTGTCCTGCACCAGGGCATGCTTGAACAGGTAGGTCGCACGCGGCGGCGCGCCCTGCCGGAACAGCAAGCCAGCCGCAATGAGACGGTCCAACGCCGATCCCAGCTCTGGTTCGCGCTGGCGCACCACCGAAGCCAGCAGGGCGTAGGAGAACTGGCGCCCGATCGCCGCCCCGACCTGCGCCACCTCCTTGGCCGCGCCGAGCCGGTCGAGCCGCGCCATAAGCGACGCGTGCAGGCTTGCGGGGACCGCCAGCGCCGGGGGCGGAACCGCGCTGGCTGTCCGCCGCGCTTCGCCCTCGCCCTCCGACTCCATCACCGCCTTGGTCATTTCCTCCACGAAAAGGGGAATGCCGTCGGTGCGCTCGATGATATCCTGCCGGATGCTTGCCGGCAGACCCTTGTTGCCGACAAGATGCTCGATTATGGCATCGATGTCGCGCTGACCTAGCCGATTGATGGTGAGGGCGGTCACGTAAGACCGGCCGATCCAGGGTGGATTGAATTCCGGCCGAAACGTCACGCTCAGCAACACGCGCAAGGTCGGAATCTGGTCCACCACCCGACCAAGCACTTCCAGACTCGTCGGGTCGATCCAGTGCACATCCTCGAAGATCATTAGCACCGGATTCGCTCGCACTAGCGTCTCTAGTTGGGCGGCGAGTGCTTCCAGCGTTCGTTGCCGGCGTTGCTGCGGTGTCAGCTCGATCACCGGATAGCGGTCATCGTTCGCGAGCGACAGCATCTCGGCAAAGAGTGCCGCGTCCTGGGCTGACGTCGAAGTCTGCGCGAGCAGTGCGTCGAGTTTGTCGAGCTTCGCTTGCGGGGAGTCGTCGTACGCGAGTCCGGCGGCACGTTCCATCTGGTGGATGAAGGGATAGAGCGCGCTGTCGGTATGCTGTGGAGAACAGAAATAGCGCAGGCGCGTGTGCGGCTCGCCGGCAAGGCGTTCCAAAAGCGCAGCCGTGAGCCGCGATTTGCCAATGCCGGGCTCGCCCGAAAGCAACACGACTTGGCCTTCGCCGGCTTTTGTCTTCGACCAGCGCCGTAGCAGCAGTTCGAGTTCTTCTTCCCGCCCGATAAGTTCCGTCAGCCCGGTCGCGTGAAAAGCCTCGAAGCGGCTTTCAACTGAAGCCGGTCGCAGTGCCGCCCAGGCATTGGCAGGCACCGGTATGCCCTTCAGATCCTTTACTCCGAGGTCCTCAAGCTCGAATAGATTGCCGAGCAGCTTGCGGGTATTTTCGGCAATAACGACCGTGTTCGGTTCTGCAATGCCCTGCAAGCGTGCCGCATGGTTCGGCGTCTCGCCAACGATTGCCTGCTCCTGAGCAGAGCCCGACCCGATCAGGTCGCCGACCACTACTAGCCCGGTGGCAATGCCGACCCGCGTCTGCAGTACCGCCCGGGTCTTTTGATTACTTACGGCACTCACCAACTCCAGCCCCGCGCGTACCGCTCGCTCTGCGTCATCTTCGTGAGCCTGCGGGTAGCCGAAGTAGATCAGCACGCCGTCGCCCATGTACTTCGCCACGAATCCGCCGAAGCGGCTCACAGTTTCGGCGACGCAGTTCTGATATACCGAAATTACCTCGCGCAGGTCCTCCGCGTCCATGCGGGCGGAGAGCGCCGTCGAACCCACAAGGTCCGAGAACATCACTGTGACTTGGCGGAACTCGGCGGTATCGTTCGGTTGAAGAGTTGCAGCAGTAGGCTTGGGTGTTCCGTTGTCGACGCCATCCAGTTCGGCTATCGCACGTAGCATCTTGCGGCGATGGCCGAGCAAGACCCCGAGGTCCTTAAGATCCTGATCCGTCAAATCGCGGAGCACGCTGAGCTCGACACCGTTTTCGGCAAAGCGTTCGGCGTACTCGGACACGCCGAGCTTTTTAAGCCAGTCCGCAACTTGCTGCATGGCGGCCTCGCGCGGATTGTTTGCCCGACCCAGCTTCGGGACCGGGGCGACAGTTGGCGTGTCAATCTCGCAAATACGCGCGGCCAGTTTACCGCCCAGGATGGCCGGCATTCAATCTACCAATGGAGCCATCAGGGGCCGAAATGACAAATCGGGTCGAACTGAGAAGAACTCGGTGCGAGCACCACGTTGTCGGCTTTGCCGATGAACGCGGACATTTTACCTAGCCGGCGGCATGTCTCAGAAGGGCCACAGGCTGACTTCCGCGCCGACTTGACCTGGTGTCGGCTTATCTCCTGAAGGCAGACATAGCGGCTGTGTAAGTGGAGGTCGGCAACTTCACATGAGCTGAAGTTGCTGGTTCGACGGGATGAAAGCGGCACTCCCATTGCTATTGCTCAACCGAAACTCGTTGATGCCCGGAGAACTACGGACGCGGAA
>NZ_JADPJJ010000078.1:0-14253 GCF_023073375.1 Bradyrhizobium sp. 197
AAAACGCGCGAGCAGCGCTGCTGGGTGCACAAGACCGCCAACGTGCTCGCCAAGTTGCCGAAGAGCCAGCAGCCGAAGGCCAAACGCGCGTTGCAGGAGCTGGCGTTCGACGACTTACCGGCCGAGCACTGGAAACACCTGCGGACCACGGATGAGATGGACGAGCGATTTCTTCATGGCCGAGGCGGCGATTGCGGAGATCGCCGTAAGTCCATTCTTTTGTTCGGTTGCGCTGCGGGCCATTCTTCCGGCCGCCACCGATCTCCCAGCCGCGGCGCGCAGGGCGGTCAAGGCTGCCCGCACTTGCGGGCGGGTGTTGAAAAGATCGGCATGCGGGCACTTCGGGATCAGGTGCGCGTGCGGGATCGGAAGCACCTCGTTCTTGAGCCGCATGCGATGCCGCACGACCTGGTAGCGTCGCGCCACCAGCCTGCGCTTGCGTTCGGTCTCCGCGTCAGGCGTCCAGATCTGCGGCAGATACCCGGCCACCCGGAGACTGGCGAGCGTGCCGGCATCGATCTTGGCGGTTGTGACGTGAGCCTGGGCGATCGCCTTCACCTGCGGCGGATTGGCGATAATCACCCGCGCCACAAACGGCGCCAGAACCCGCGACACCGCCATGCTGTTGGCATTGCTTCGAGCACCACCTCATCAGTGGCAAGCAGGGTCTTGCCGAATCCCTCGAGCGCAGTCCGTGTCATATCAACCTGGCCCGCATGTCGGAGCTTGCCGTCTTCCCAAAACACCACCTCCCCGAGTCGGTGGACGTCGATGCCAATCACCCGTCGCATTTGCACCTCCTGCCAATCAGACCACATGACGGGAGCTACGGGCGACACGCCAACTACGGATTCGCGCTCTCAGCGCAACCGGGCGAGTCGCAGAGGCGGCCAGCTACTAACTCGAGCTCTCGGCCCATCGTATGCATCGGCCTGCCCGCACATCGTGCTCCCGGTGCCTCTGTCCCGATGGTCGCACCATACGCCACGATGCAGAACACCGCAGCGGAACGTTGGCACCGAGAACTCTCATACCGGTTACCAACCCCCTCGAAAGCACCTTCGCCACCGTGCGCCACCGCACCATCCGATCGAAGGGCTGCCTGTCCAACAAGACGGCACTCGCTATGGTCTTCAAACTGCTTGAGGCCGCGCAGAAAAGCTGGCGTCGTCTCGGTGGCCAGAACCAGTTGCCAAAAGTAAGCGCTTAGCCGCAGCCCGATTGAGGCTGGCTTGACGTTTTGCGGAATCGCCACGGCATGAAGTCTTCGATGCGGCTATGGAGATGGCCGTCGATGATCGTCTCGAGTGTTTCGGCGATGTAGGCGGCCGGGTTGACGTCGTTGAGCTTGCAGATGGCGACGATCGAGGCGAGCAAGGCCCAGTTTTCCGCGCCGACTTCATGACGGGCGAAGAGCGCATTTTTTCTGGTCAGGCAGACGGGCCGGATGGCATTCTCGACCGGGTTCGTGTCAAGCTCGAGGCGCCTGTCTTCGAGAAAGCGGGTCAGCCGTTGCCAGTGATTGAGCGCGTAGCGGATGTCCTCGGCGAGCGTCGAACCACTGGAGATCATCGACAGCTGTTTCTCAAACCATGGCTTGAACGCGGCGACGATGGGCAGCGAGTGCTCCTTGCGCGCGGCCAGCCGGATGTCCGGCGATGAACCGCGTATCACGGCTTCCATGGCATAAAGTTGTGCGATGTGCCGAACCGCGGCCTCGGCGATCGCGATTTGCTGTTGCGGGCCAATTTGACGAAGCGCCGGCGCAAATGGCTCCAGCAATGCACGAGCTCCACGGCCCCTGCGGTCGTGCAACGTCGGTCAGCCGGTTATAACCGTCATAGGCATCGCATTGCAGGAACCGTCCGTTAACGCCATCCAGGAACTGCTCGGCGAAGGCGCGCTGCGACCGAGAGCATATCGGAACAGCACGATCGGAGGACTTGGGCCGCTGTCGCCGCGGTCGTCGGAGACGATCGCCCAGAAGTAGCCTTTCTTCGTTTGGCCACGCCCGGAATCGAGCACGGGTGCCGTGGTTTCGTCCATGAACAGACGATCTGCACTCTCCAGATGGCGACGCATGTGGTCCGCGATCGGCTGGATGGAAGCAGGCGCGGCCGGACCAGTTGCCCAGTGTCGCCAGATCAAGTCGGATCCCCTGGCGCGCATAGATCTCGGCCTGACGCTAAAACGGTGTATGGTCGCCGAACTTGGAGACGATCACGTGCGCAATCGCCGCTTCGGTCGGCAGTTCAGCAGGCACGACGTGCTCCGGCGCGTGGGGCTGCACGACAGGGCCCGAGCAGCGGCGACAGATGTATTTCGGGCGGCTCGTGACCCTGGCTGTTCTCTAATTCCGGGCGTGAGGTCAAGCTCTCCTTGAACATCCTTGCCGGGTCCATGGTTCTCTCCGCGGTAGGGGCGTGCCCTCCGCATGATGGCGTAAGATGACGTTAGCGGATCAATGTGTGAAGCGCGCTTTGCCCTTTCGAGCACCGCAAAGCCAGGGGCGATCTCACCAACGCCAGCGTCCCGGCAGGGACGTTCGCTCCCGCTGTTCGGCGGGAACTCGTTTATCCTTTATGCAGGCTGATCAGCAGCATCCCTTGATGACCATTTAAATTCGGTACCATCGATCCACATCCGATGCAGAATGACAGCAAGTTTTCGGGCAACCGCAACCTTGGCTTTGCGTAGGCCGCTTCGTTTCGCAACCCGAATGCCCCACGCTTTGAGTGCTGACCCTTTTGCTACGCGTGTCAGCAGCACATTGGCCGCCTCGTAGAGGTAACTTCGCAGCATCTTATCGCCGCATTCGAGATTCGGCCCGTCCAGTCAATCTCCCCGGATGCGTATCGGCGAGTCGTTAGCCCTGCGTAGGCTCCGACGCTTCGTGACCGCTTGAAGCGAGCGGGGTCATCGATCGTCGCAAGGAAGCAAAGGGCCGTGACCGGGCCGACGCCAGGAGCCGTCATGAACCGTCGCACCTGAGCATTGTTGCGAGCCAGCCGCAGCACCTTGCGGTCAAGGTCCGCAATCTGTTGCTCGACAGCCTCGCGTGCCTTCAGCAATGGATCGACAGCGGCAAAAAGCTCTGACCGTTCCTCGGCCAACTGCGTGGCGCGCACAGCAAACACATTCATCTTTGCTCGTCCGATGACGAGCCCAAGATTCTTGAGGAGCCCCCGAATTTGATTTTCGATATCCCGCTTGATCTTGACGAGCAGAGCTCGGCTGACAAGAAGGGCTTTGGTCGCATGACTGTCGAGATCCTTGACGCAAACCTCCTTGTACCAACCACATTGCATGATGCGCGCAATGCCAGCAGCGTCATTTCGGTCGCTCTTTATTGATCTGCATCTTCAGAACCGCCTTCGCATGCCTGGCGTCAATGCAGATAACGGGTAACCCGATCTTATTCAGCTCGGTCCACAGCCATGTCGACGTTGCTCCGGTCTCGAGTCCAATCCGAACGACGTGTGACGCGTGCAATTTGATGAACGTCGCGATCGCCTCCGGGTCAGACGTAACCACCCCTTCGCGCTCGACCTTTCCTGTCCGATCGACGATGCAGATCGAAGTCAGTTTCAGTGACACGTCTAATCCGACATAGTGCTCCATTGCCTCTCTCCATCATTGCAAGGCCTTGGAGTGGGCCTCGTCGAGTCCTGGAGAGCTGATTCCCAGAGCCTGAGTATGGCTCCGAGCCCGGAATTACCCCATGTGTGAAAACGCCTTGTCTGCTATGATTCCCGCACTGAATCGGCGGGGGCTGGGCATGAGTCGCTTCGTTCAAGGGGCTGATCGCGGGCAATCGACTTTGTTGCCGGAATGCCTGGATGACTGGGTTTTAGATGACAATCCGGTTCGCGTGATCGACGCCTTCGTTGCGGCCCTCGATCTGGCTGAACTTGGGTTCGGTGGCGTTGAGCCTGCCGGCACAGGTAGGCCGTCGTATCATCCGGCCGCGCTCTTGAGGCTCTACATTTATGGTTATCTCAACTTCGAGCCGCCGGCTCGAGCGTGAAGCTGGCCGCAACGTCGAAGTGATGTGGCTGCTCGCCCGGCTTGCGCCCGATCACAAAACGATTGCCGATTTCCGCAAGGACAATGGTCCCTGGCATCAAAAAAGTCTGCGCGCGCTTCGTCGAGGTGTGCCGCAAGATGGGGTTGCTCGCGGCAGCCAGCGCCGCCATCGACGGCAGCAAATTCAAAGCAGTCAATAATCGCGATAAGAACTTCACGCGCGGCAAAGTCGAGCGGCGGCGCACGCAATTGGAAGAGAGTGTTGCGCGCTATCTCGCTCAGCTCGATACCGCCGACCGGCAGGAGCCGTCGGAAACGCTGGAATTAAAAAAGACGCGGATCAAGGAACGGCTCGAAAATCTGACCGTTGAAATGGCGAAACTCGCAGCCATTGAAAAACAGGTTCTGGCGTCGCCCGATCAGCGGATATCGTTCACGGATCCTGACAGCCGTTCGATGGCCACGAGCGACCGTGGTTCCGGCATCGTCGGCTACAACGTGCAGACGGCGGTCGATACAGAAAACCATCTGATCGTCGCGCACGAGGTGACAACAAGTGGCTCAGACCGGTCACAACTTGCAAACATAGCACAGCAGGCCAAAGCCATTCTTGAGGCCGACACGCTCGATGTTTTCGCCGATCGCGGCTACTTCAAGGGCGAAGAAATCCCGGCGTCCGAGCAATCTGGCATCACGGTGACGTTGCCTAAGCCGATGACATCGGGTGCGAAGGCTTCGGGGCGCTTCGGCAAACAGGACTTTGCTTATCTGCCAGATGAGGATGTTTATCGCTGCCCGGCCGGTAAGCAACTCAAATATTATTATACCAGCGAGGAAGACGGCCAGAAGCTGCGCAACTATTGGACGAACGCCTGCAAAACCTGTCCACTCAAATCGAAGTGCACGCCGAGCCCGCAACGTCGTATCAAGCGGTGGGTGCACGAGGACGTTCTCGAACGCGCTCAGGCGCGGCTCGACAAGAATCCAAACGACATGCGCACACGCCGCGAGGCCGTCGAGCATCCGTTCGGCACACTGAAGATGCGCATGGGCGCGACGCACTTCTTGTGCGTGACGCTGCCGAAAGTAGCGACCGAGATGGCGCTCTGCGTGCTCGGCTACAATCTGACACGCGTGCTGAGCATCGTCGGGATGAAACCGCTGCTGGCGGCGGTGAGGGCGTGATACAGGCGCTGGCGCGCGCCTTGCGAGTCATCGGGCGCGTGAAAGAGCTCGACATTGCGTCAGGATGAGTTCCGGTCGAGTGGCCGTAAAATTTGCCCAAATTGATCGGATTGCGGTAGCCTGAGCTCAACCGCGCTGGTCCGCGTCATGCAACAGTGTTTTTACACGACCAAGACCAGCACCCGCCATTGCGCCGGGATCACGTCGAGGCGTTTGCTGACGTCCTCGCCGATCTTCGTCATGGCGCCGCAACCGCACGGACAGAGCGTGCTCGCAGGCTCGATGATCCGTTCCACCCGAGGCAAATGGGCAGGCAAGCAGCCGCGATTGCGATGAGAACCTTGATCCGGCGCGCTCCGCAACCGGCCCTGGATCACAGCCTCGGCTCTCACCTGAGCGTCCAGGATGCCTTGCGCGATCTCCACGTCTTCCAGCGGTGATACTGATCTGGCCGCAGCTTCTCGGACTTCGCGCCGAACTTCTCGCGTCGCAATTCTCCGAGAATGACCTCCAGCCGACGCCGCGCTTCCTCCGATGCCGCCAGTGCCCCCTGATGCTCGCTCAGGGCTGCATGCGTTTTCGCCAAAAGCGCCTTCAGGCGTTCGTTTTCCTCGCGCAGCGCCGCAATGCTCATGCGCTATTTCGAGCACGTCGCCACTGCGCGTGCCACGTTCAAAATAGCTCCCGAGTCAACCTGCCGCAGTTATCCAGCTGCCTGGGGACGCCGCGCTTCCTCCGGGCGGACCAACCTCCAATCCAGCCCCTCGAACAGGGCTGCGAACATCGCCGGCGATATCCGTATCACGCCGTCTGCGATCGTTGGCCAAACGAACTTGCAACCTTCAAGACGCTTGTGCACCAACACCAGACCCGTTCGATCCCAGACCAAAATCTTGATCCGGTCCGCTCGTTTCGATCGGAACACGAAGGCTGCGCCGCTGAACGGGGCGAGACGAAGCATCTCCTGCACCTTCGCCGCAAGCCCATCGTGGCCACAGCGGAAGTCGATCGGCCGCGTCGCGATGTAAATCTTCAGATCGGCACCGGCCGCGATCATCGTGACGCTCGCATCGCGCGGATCACACGGGACAGCTGCTCGCCATCTATGGCTGTGTCCGTCCGCAGCACGACATCGCCGATCGCGATCTCGAGCTTGATCGCCGGAACCTGACGCTCCTCCAACGCACCTTCCACGACCAGCGGCGCGAATGTCGGCTGCGATGCCTCGCGCGGCGGCAACATGCCTCGCTGTCGAAACCGCCGCCGCCAATCGTAGATCTGCCAGCGCGTCGCTCCGTGCTTGCGCGCCACCTCGGACACCTGGGCACCGGGTAACAGACTCTCGGCGACGATCCGAGCTCTCTCGGCTTCCGAACGTACGCGGCGCCCCGATGGTCCTTCAAGAACCACCAGCCGGCTCACCGACCCCTCGTTGAGCCGTCCAAATGGACGTCCTTTTTGCTGTCCAATCCCATCCCAAACCTCCGTCCAGAGCCGGAGGCTTCTTCGCACGTTCATTCGAATTCTGAAGCAAGGGTATCGGCTTCGCGCTTACTGCCAAAACTCGTTCTGGGTGTGACATTCAACGATGGGATCGAGGTCATCGCCAAGCCGGCCGACCGTCAGCCCATAACCGCCGCCGCCTGACCGGCTCCGGCCGTCATCAAAATTTGGCGATAGCGGAATAGTCGCTGAGGTGACCGCCAGCATCGTAGTGTCCCGAGGTGCGTGAGAGGCCTACCCGTTTAAGCGGTATAGCTTAGAAGGCAGTGTTTCTGCGTCTCCGCTCAATCGAATTTCAGGCCCCTAGCAGGCTGTTGAAGAACTCAGCCACGTTTGCAAATGTAGAAGTGGCCGACGAACTGCCTGCAATGCCGACCATAGCCCATCCGCGACCACGGGTCGGATCATTTTCGTTGTGCCCTCCCATGAGAACTCGGCGCAGGCCGATCCGTCGCGGGTGCCGTAGCGCACGTCCAGGAAGCCCTTGAGAGCCCCAAAGGCGATTTCGCCGTCGGATTTGCTTGGAAGGTGAGATGCACCTCTTCGAAAAGTCGAGGAAATCGCTGTCCCAGACGTCCATCTTGACGATGCGCCAGCGGCCGACAAAGGCCTTGGCGAAGCCGGGCAACTTGGCCATCAGCCGGTCTCCGCGAGCAGCTTGGGCAGCCGCACCAGATTGTAGGCGGCGGCAGCGAAGGTAAAGGCCGATGCGGCGCGATCACGGCCACGGAAGCTGGTCTTCTCTTGCCCCGCGACCGTCTTGATCCAGCGTCCTCGATGCGTTTGCGGATGCGCTGACTGACGGCATAGCCGCCGTGCCGGGTCGTTCGTCCGTCAATCGCAGAGCTACGGCCGCTGGTGTTCTGTGCAATATGCGGCGTCACGTTCATCGAGCGCAGTTCGTTGACGAAGTCTTCTGCGTCGTAGGCTTTGTCGGCGCCAAGCGTATCGCTGTCGGCCGGTCGGCACGAGGCTCGATCATGTGCAGCGCGGCCACCCGTTCGGCATGCCCGTCGGCCTGCGTCAGGCAGGCGTCGACCAGCAGGCCGTGGCGGTTCTCCATCAGCCCGTGCCGGATGAAGCACAGCTTCGTCTCCTTGCCTTTTCCCTTGCGGTAGAGCCTGGCGTCCGGATCGGAGGTCGAACGGCATTGCGCCCGCCGCCTTGCGCCGGCGGCTCGCCCGCACCGTCCTTAGGCTTGACGCTCTTCATCGAGGCCCAAGCCTCGACCAGCGTGCCATCGACCGAGAAGTGATCGCTCGACAGAAGCTTCTTCGCCTCAGGCTGCGCCAGCACCGCCGCCAGGAACTTCGCCGCAATGTCGCCTTCCAGGGTCGCGGTTCTTCGAGAACACCGAATGGTCCCAGACCGCATCATCGACGCCGATTCCGACGAACCAGCGGAACAGCAGGTAGTATTCCAGCCCGCTCCATCAGAAGCCGCTCCGAACGGATCAGTAAAACGCCTCTAACAGCATCGCCCGCAGCAGCTTCTCCGGTGGGACCGCCCAATCGGCGAATGGAGCGCGGCAAACTCGCGCTCCAGCGCCGACAGCGCCTCATTCACAATCGTCCGGCTCGCTCGCACGGGATGATCACGCCGCACCCGCGCCTCCAGATCAACGTAGCTAAACAGCTCGCCCGTTCGATTCTCGCCGCCGCGCACGCACCATCTCCGAATCTCGTCGGAGCCAATGATCACGGTCGCCGGTCGGCGGCGAGTGCCTTTTTCAACGACCTGCTAGCACCATTTCGACCAAATTAACCCAATAGCCAATGCCGTAAGGCAGCGCATCGTCGTTGAAATCATACGCTGGGTGATGCAAGCCGGCGGTCGATCCGTTGCCAATGTAAATCATAGCACCTGGCCGAGCTTCAAGCATGTAGGCGAAATCCTCCGCCCCCATCCGCGCTTTTATCTTATCGTCGACTGAGGACGACCCCACGAGATCGCGGGCTGCCTTAATGGCCAGGCTTGTCTCCTTAGTGTGATTAATGGTGATAGGCACGGATCGAATGTACTTGAAGTCGACGTCAGCGCCAGCACTGCGCGCAATCCCCCGGGCGGTCATGCAAATCTGTCGCTCGGCAAAGTCCCGTACACTGGGCATGAGGGTCCTGACCGTGCCGGCCATCTCAACCTGATCGGGTATAATATTGTAGGCCTGAGCGGCCTTCAGCTTGGTGACGGAGATTACAAGAGCCTCAGTCGGATCCGTATTTCGCGACACTAGAGTTTGCAGCCCAAGGATGATCTGCGCCGCAATGACCACGGGATCGATGGCTCGATGTGGCGCGGCCGCATGCCCCCCTTTGCCTTTCACGACAATATCGAAATCGTCCTGAGAGGCCATCATCGGCCCATAGCAAATGGCAAAGTTTCCGACCTCGATGCCAGGCGAATTATGCATCGCAAAGATCTGGGAGATGTTGAACCGGTCCATAATGCCTGATTCGACCATTTTTAGGCCCCCGGATGGTAGTTCGACCTCTTCGGCCGGCTGGAAGATCAAAGCAACGCAACCGCTAAACTTGCGGGTATTCGCAAGGTATTTGGCCGCACCTAACAGCATCGCAGTGTGGCCATCATGTCCGCATGCATGCATTTTCCCGGGCACCTTGGACGACCAGGGCTTGTTTGATGCCTCTAGAATTGGCAGAGCGTCCATATCTGCCCTCAACCCGATCGTAGGCCCGTCCCCGCCTTCGCCCTGGATCAATGCGACGATGCCCGTTTCTGCTATTCCTGTTTCGATGCGATTGATTCCAAAAGATGCCAGCTTTTCCGTAACGAACCGCGCTGTATTGTCGACGTGGAAGTCGAGCTCCGGATTTTCGTGGAGATAGCGCCGCCATTCGATTACCTCGCGTTGCAAATCCCCGAACTGCTCGATGCTGCGCATATGTAGTTCCAACGATCTCATTTGAACAGGCCCGAGTCCGTGCGTTGCTACGCGTCCAGTGCGAATGCAGTAAAGCGCTCTCGTGGGAGAGAAACGTCGGCAGAAGAGTATTTAGCGTTGGAAGAATGAACGGATGTTTCACCGACGTCTGAGGGCTCCATCAGGTTACCGAAGCTAGCGTCAAGCGGCAGACTCGTTAGGTCGCAGACAGGAAGCCCGGTCAGGCGGCAGATCGCAGGGGCCGATAGCCGAAAAACTGTGCATTCGAACAGGATGCTGAGATTTCCTGGTGTGCGTCGCAGAGACGTGTCGCACAGGCGACAACGTCCGCCTCGATCTCCTCGAGCCCGTCCGTGGCGGCGGGCGCTTCATCTCATTTTGCCAGAACAATTCACCTCGGTGCCGCCGGCAACTAGCCTCTCTCGATCAGCCGGATCACCGATTCCAGCGGATCTTCGCCGCAATGGTTTAGATTCAGCAGTCGCGACGGCGAGCTTGGCTGAATTGAGCAACTCGCGAAGTAATGTCGGCACCAAGAGCAGGCTACACACAGCGACAGGTTCCCTCATTGTAGCGGCGACCGCCGCCTGATGCCGGATCCAAAATTCGCAGTTCGAGCCTAATGCAATGACGCCTCGCTCAACCAGCCGGCGAGCAGCCGCGATGTAAGCAGCCTCGAGCGCCGTATCGCCGCGGATATCTGTATCGGCCCAGGCTTCTTCGAGTGTCTCGGAAGTGACGGGAAAATTGTAGGTGGCTTGACCCATCAATCCGCCGGGCAACGGACCCCGTGGCGTGGCGCCTGCTGGCACTCCTCGTTCGAGGTTTAGAATTCCGAGAGACGGTAGGCACTGAGGTGCCATTCGGCACTCCTAGAGATGACAGCTAATTTCGAAAGAATAAACCTCATTCTTGGGCGAATTCCTCTAAAGTAGAGCCGCATCGCTTCGAAATTCGGCGTCAAGCCTGGAGGATGGAGGCGTTCGCTGCGGTTCGGCCTCTGTTTCTCGCATGATTGGCGCCAGCCAAACTTGGACAACTCAGCTCAAAAGTTGGAGACTTGCGAACATTAACTCGGCGCTGTAATGGAAAAAGCCCTCACGGTTGTACCGACGCCAAGCGAACCTGCTCTCGGGGATCTGTGAGTGGGCGTGTCATTGAAGATCGCGCGGGCATTAACATCATCTTATTGTGAGGTTAAAGCAAAGGCAATTCCGGCGTCCAGAAACGTCCTTGTTTCTGAAAGGACGACAATGCCCGGATTGGCAGGAGACAAGGGTACCTCGCGCGGCCGTTTCCGAGATTGCCCGGCGACACGGGCTGACCCGCGAGAAGTGTTCACTTGGCGCCGGCGGCAGTTTGTACCTGAGGTGCCGAGCTGGATGTCCGGGCTCGGTGTTGCGACGCCTGGGGCATCGCGATCGAGGCTGACATTACCATCCGGGTAGGCCGAGCGCGGACGTGGTGATGATTGCGGCGCTCGACCATGCGCTAAAGGAAAGCCGCGCGTTACCTGTCCGGTTTCGCCGCTTCGGGGTTGAACTTGCGACTGAACTTCCGTCTGGTCATCGTCCACCTTCGATCCATGAAACACCAATCTTGCTGTCCATCGAAACTAGGCCCACGCGGAATGCGCATCGCAGTAGTGAGCTGGTCCCGGTTGTCTGAACAGAATCTCCGCGTTTGATAAGTGGAGCCTCTGCCGGGGTTAGGCTGCCAAGCGGATTGGCAGTGGGGTGAAGTAGGCTTGATCAGGTGTGCTGCCGTCAAGGCTCGAGTGGGGACGGCGGCGATTGTACAACAACGTTTGAGAACGCCCACAGGATCGCTCCTTGCGAAGTTCTTTATCGGCATCATCCTTGGTTTGGTCGCCGAGTTAGCGTTTATGGGGCTGTCGACAAGGCTGATGCTGTCGTTTTTCGCTGCACGCTGGATGGGTCGCGAGCAGATCGTTGGCTGGAAGTTCCAGCATGGATGTTCGACCGGACGGCATGCCCTGACGCGCAGCTTTTGACAGCTCAGCCGTTTGTCAGCATCGACGCACTTGCGGCGCTCTCTGCGCTTCTCGATCTGGCGTTGAAGGATCGAACGCCATCAGCTGCCCTGCTTTCTGGCGCATCCAGAGCCTCTCACGACCAGAATCGGGGAGAGACCCATGTCACGCGAGACGGCAATGCCAAGGAGCGGATACCGACACAATCGACGACCGCGGCTGCAGCAGCAGATGGATCCGTTCGGGGGCGGCCTGGCAAATGGCGCCATCGGCGCGCCCGCTTGGCGGGAGCTGCCGGCGGAAGCGCGAGCGGCCCTCACGAGCCTGATGACGCAATTGATCCTCGACCATGCTGCGACGACAGCGACGCCGCCCACGAAGGAGGCCGGTCATGATCTCTGACAAGGTCAGACCGCATCATCTGGAGCGCAAGGCGATTCTCTACGTGCGTCAATCCTCAGCACATCAGGTGTTGCACAATCGCGAGAGCAGCGCATTGCAATACGCCATGCGGGACCGGCTGACGGTGCTCGGGTGGTCGGAGATCGAAGTGATCGATGATGATCTCGGTCGTTCAGCCGCCGGCGGGGTACAACGCGCCGGCTTCGAGCGGATGGTGGCGGAGGTTTGCCTCGGTAAGGTTGGTGCGGTTTGCGCCCGCGAGGTCTCGCGCTTCGCTCGCAACAGCCGGGATTGGCAGCAACTCATCGAGATGTGCCGCGTGGTCGATACCGTTCTGGTCGATCAGGAGACAATCTATGCGCCGAGGCACGGCAACGACCGCCTGCTGCTCGGGCTCAAGGGCAGCCTCAACGAGTACGAGCTGGATCTGTTGCGTCAGCGCTCGCTCTCGGCCCGCTACGAGAAGGCGCGCCGGGGCGAGTTAATCGTGGTGGCGCCCGTCGGCTTCGTGAAGGCCGGGGACCGTTATGAGAAGGATCCGGATCGGCGTGTCCAGGAAGCGATCAAGCTGGTGTTCGACAAGGTCGAGGAACTGGGCAGCGCGCGACAGGCGCTCTGCTGGCTTCACGAGTACAATCTCGATCTGCCGGTGAAGGAGACCAACGGCGATACGGCCTGGCGGCGACCGAGCTACTCCGCCATCCACCGGATCATTGAGAACCCGGTCTACGGCGGCGCCTATGCCTATGGTAAGACGGCTGTGGCGGCGGGATACAGCGCCGCAGGCGTGAGCGTGAAGATCCGCCGCAAGGCGCGGAACGAATGGCTGGCGCTGAAGCCCAACACCCACGAAGGGTATGTGAGCTGGGAGAGGTTCGAGGCGATCCGCACGATGGTCAGCAGCAACATTCCCACCGGTCGGCATCACGGCGCGCCCAAGCATGGTGACGGGCTGCTGGCCGGCCTGATCCGGTGCAAGCGCTGCGGCCGCAAGCTCACGCTCCGGTACTCCGGCATGAAGCACCATATCCCGCGCTACAGCTGCAGCCGCGCCTGGATGGACAATGGTGGCCCTCACTGCATCGGCTTCGGCGGACTGCGCGTCGATGATGCAGTCGAGGAAGCGCTGCTTGGCGTCGTCGGTCCGGGCGCTATCGCCGCTGCAACCGCGGCCGCCAAGGAAGCCAGGGAACGGCGGGATCAGGTGCGCGATGCTCTCAGTCGCGACCTCGAAGCGGCGCGCTATGCCGCCGACCGGGCCTTCCGGCAATACGATGCCGCTGACCCCGCGAACCGGCTGGTGGCCAGCGAGCTTGAAGCGCGCTGGAATAGGGCGCTCGTCCATTTGGCGGAGGTCGAGGGCAAACTTGCCGCGCCTGATGCGAGTACACCTGCTCCCGCCGTCGCTCCGGCCTCGTTCGGCATCCTGCCGTCGAACCTGCGAACCGTCTGGTCAGCGCCGACGACCGATGCCCGTATCAAGAAGCGCATCGTGCGCACCCTGATCCATGAGGTCGTGGCCGATATCGACGATGCGGCCTCCGAAATCGCTCTCATCGTCCACTGGGTGGGAGGCGTCCACAGCGAGTTGCGCTTGCCCAAGCGCCGGCGCGGACAGCGCAACAGCACCTCTGCCGATATTATCCAAGCCGTGCGTCAACTGGTGCTGATCGCCAGCGACGATCTGATTGCCGGCCTCCTCAACCGCAACGGCCTCAAGACGGGCAACGGCAATCGCTGGACCCGCGAGCGCGTCACATCAATGCGCTCGAACTATCGCACCCCGGTGTTCAAGCCCGCGGAGGACGGGATAGAGCCTTGGCTCAATCTCAGCAAAGCCGCGCAGCTTCTCAAGATCGCGCCCAAGACGCTCCGGCTGGCAGCGGAGGCCGGCGAGATCGAGGCCATCCATCCCTTATCTGATGGCCCTTGGATCTTCGCCCGCGCCGCACTCACAACATCCGCTGCACAAGCCATTGCCGAACGGGCGCGGCTGAACCCAAAATACCCCGCAGGATCGCATCCCAACCAACAAAGCCTCTTCTGTTCAATCACATAGCCAGATGGGTGTTCCGATGCGCGATTGTAGAAGTCGAGATATCTGCCGATCGAGTCGCGCGCCTCGCTGACGGTCTCGTAGGCCCGCAGATACACCTCCTCGTACTTGACGCTGCGCCACAACCGCTCGACGAACACGTTGTCCCGCCAAGCCCCTTTGCCGTCCATGCTGATGGCGATGCCG
>NZ_JADPJJ010000174.1:0-13969 GCF_023073375.1 Bradyrhizobium sp. 197
ATCTTCGCCCATTGGGCGTCAGTCAAAACGAATCGGTCCATCCCAAGCTTGAATCACAACCAAGCCCCGATGAGAATCCTGAATCCCAACAGACCCTAGGACCTGCGGCGGATCTTGTAGAGGACAAATCGCTCGGAGGCGTCCAGCGCTTCCAGCAGGTCTGGCAGCGGGTTTGGAGCCGGCGGTCCAAGGACATAGAGATAGTCGTAATCCTGCTGCCAGGTGCGGACGAACGGCGGGACCTCCGTCGGCGGCTGGCTTGCCGCAATCGCGGTCAGCATGGCTAACGGCACCGGCCCTCCGTAGGGAATGGCAAGACGGCGCACGGCCTCGCGTGGTCGCACGGGTTGCTTGCCCGCTTCCGTGAATAGATTTGGCACGAATGCGTTGGCATAGTGCACGGCCAGTGTCGGCGCATAATACATGGGATACGAGGTGAGGTCGGCAAAGGGCGGGTCTCCCTTGTCGACCGTGCTGGCGACGAGGATGCGTGAGCCGCGATCAATCTTGTGGAACGACTCGACGATGGCCGCATAGTCGGTGCGGTAAGGCAACCACACCGCGAAGACCACGGCGAGATTGATCAATGTGATGCCGCTGATCGCGGCGAGTGCAGCCATTCGCCATGTCCGACTGGGCAGCGACAGCGAGCAGAAGGCAGGCAGGATCAGAGCTGCCGCGGGGATCACGCGGAGGTCGACGAACGAGGTCCCGAACAGCTTTGAGGGAATGACGACGAACAGCAGCGCAAAGCCGATCGCGAGCCAGATCCCGGCTGGCTCGAGCTTGAGGACGCCGCGTCTTGCGGCGAACAGCAGCGAGATCATCAGCGTCAGCCCGGTCGTCGCCGCGACCGTCAAATTGTAGCCGTTCATGATCCGCAACGGCCAGATCGGCTTGAATTCGAGGACCCAGCTCGTACCTTCGCTTCCGATCGATCCCGCGGTCATGCGCATGATCCCAAACAGAACAAGCGCCGGCAGAGCCAACGCGCCGAGCCGCGCGGCGGCGACCCGGTACGATGTTCGCCGATCGCAAATGCGCGAGAGCTCGTAAAGGCCAAGCGTCGCGCCGTAGATGCCGAGGGAGAAGAAGTGCGCCGCAAACAGCGCCGCGACGAAGACCATGTTGACGACGAAACGCAGTGGCCATCGGCGTTCGGCCAGCATCAGATAAACGGCGATGCCACAGAGAGCGAGGCCCAGTCCGAACTCGAAATTGACGAAGCCCCAGCTGAACGGCAGACAGTAAAGGAAGGCGAGCGCCGCAAAGCCGGCGAGATGGACGCGTCCCTTCCGGGCGCATTCGAGCAGAAGCGCGCCCCCGACGATCAATAATTGGCTCAGGAGCAGAAACAGCCGCGTGGCGTTCTCGACACTGATCAGCCGCGCCATCTGCGGGACTAGCAGATCCATTCCCAGGTTGGGATAGAAGGCCCAGGCCACCTCGTAATGCGGATTGGCGTCGGGGGTGCCGTTCTGGCTCAGAATGTACATGCGGGCGAGGTGATTGGGATAATCGACCATCGCGGGAATGGGGGTCAGCAGCACAGGAAGGAACGAGGCGACCGCCAGCACGGCAAAAACGACCAAAGTCACGGACCGGTCCAGGCCAGGGGGAACCGGGATTTTCAAGATTGGCCTATCGGAAGACACCATGTCGGGCCGCTGGGGTTTGAGCCTGCGCTCGACGATGGCGCAACTGCACGACACAACGCCATACTGCGATGCTCGCAAAAATCAACTTAGGGTCACCGCATTAACGGAGGCGCAATTTTGCCCCGCTAGCGTGACAAGAGAGCCGTGACGAACAGGCCGGCGATCGGATGCCCCATGACGGACACGCTGAGCCCGGCTGATATCCACCTCGACCGGGCGAAGCAGGCCGATCGTGTCGTCTGGATCGCGATCGGCGCCACGGCCGGCGCCGTGTTGATCGCGTCGACGCTCGGGCCCTTCCAAATCGAATGGCTTTCATTCCGGAAGGCCGCCCTCGTTGCCGGTCTGCTCATCTTGATGAGCTGGTTCTACGCAACCATCAGGAGGGACGCGGCTCTTGCCGGCGCGCTGATCAGCACCGCCCAGATCATTGCGTTTGCGGCGGTGGCAGCGCCTCTGTCGTATGTCGCGGCAGGCGCGGCATTTCCGCTATGGGACGGCGACCTCGCCGCACTGGATCAGCGCGTCGGCTTTGACTGGGTGGCGTGGCTTGCCGCGATGAACGCTGCGCCGCTTCTGCATCGAATACTGGCGACTGCGTATGCGAGCTTTACCGTGCAGACGACGGCCGTCGTCGTCTTACTGGCTGCGACAGGGCACGCCCTGCGATTGCGCATCTTCATGCTGAGCTTCGTGCTGACGACGCTTCTGACGATCGGCGTTTCTAGTCTGATGCCGGCGCAGGGAGTTTGGGGTTACTTGCATCTGTCGATAGTTGATTCTCCCGCCATCGTACCGGTGACGCGAGATCTACCCCTTCCCGTATTCTTTGGATTGCGAGACGGGACTTTCCGCCATCTGGTGGCGGAGGGGGCCGAAGGAATCATCAGCTTTCCGAGCTTGCATGCGGCGCTTGGACTTCTGTTCCTGCTGGCGCTTTGGCCGGTCAGATATTTCGGCTGGATCGCCGCGTTGCTCAATGTTGCGATGATTGCGGCGACCCCGGTGGACGGAAGCCATTACTTTTGCGATGTGGCCGCAGGTCTGGCAGTCGCGCTCCTGAGCTGGATCGCGGTTCAGCGTGCTCTCACCGCGGGAGAGCGAATGGAAGCCGGTCGCCAGTTGCATTTGCGCCCGTCTTAGCCCGCACTGCCGGAATTGTGGAGCGCCGGCGATGCCGGTTACTTCACCGCCGCGTCGATCGAGTTGAACTTGCCGCTCAGCAGTGCGCTGCCCGTATTGTTCACGGCCGTGATGATCGCGAGCGCGATGCCGACGGCGATCAGGCAATACTCGATGGCGGTGGCACCATTTTCGTCGGCAAGAAATGACCTGATCACAGTCATCGTCAACTCCTGTTCATCCGTCCAACGTAGGCTGGTGCCGTTATCGGAATGGTAAAGTGATTCATTAATTTTTTGTGGGCGCGTCAAAACGCAGGTCGGATGGTCCTCACCTGCGGTTTGTATGGTGTCATCGATTGACTTAAGGTTCCGTCACCCAATTCAGGCGCATTTGCCGAGGTCGTCGTCCCGTCTCAGGACGAGATCGGGCGTTCCGGCGCGGCCTTGCCAGGGCGTTTCAGCACCGCAGCAAGGCGTCCGGCCAGATAGCTCACCACGCGCGGCTGCGCCCGCGCGCAGTTGCCGGCGAGGCTCTCTTCCTCGGCCGTGTCGTTCACGAGCCCGATGTAGTTCTTTCTGGCGTCCTGCTGCTGCACGAGCCTGCAAACCCCGGGTTCAATCGAGGGGTGACCATGCTGCGCTGAGCGGGAACCGGCGGTTAATTTTATCGTCCGTAGGATTACGTGCCGCCCCCGCGACCGCAGGCAGGCGCTGAAAGCACTGGCTCGGCTTAACGGATTGTTGAGCCTGTTCTTGAGCGGGCGCCCGGCTCACTCGCGCCGACCGTCCGCATTCAGCGCCCGCAACATTGCGATGCGGGCGAACATCGTCCAGCCGCCGCCGGTCTCGGCCGCGCTGATCAGAGTTTCGATCGCGGTCTGCCAATGGCTCGCGTGCTGCGTATCCGCGGGCAGTCCCATGATGTGATCGGCAGCCTCTTGCAACGTCCGCAGCTTGCGCCCGCCTCGTAACGAGATGGGGTCGTCGAACGCTGTCGACCAGGGCATGTCAGGTCGGCCGGTCGGCGAGGGGAAGCATCACGGCGAGGTCGAGAGCTGCGATGCTGCTAGCCGGCCTTCTTCGCTCGCGTCGGCGCGCGCACCGGCTTGTCGGCCTTTTTGGGAGCGGCTTTCGCTGCGGCGTCCTTGCCACCCTTGCCGGCGATCGGCAGCAGCATTTCGCGCTGGCCTTCGACGCGCTTCTTCGGCTTCTTGCCCTTGGTGGTGTCCTTGGTGGTGTCCTTGGCCGTCTTCGCCGCGGGGCTTGCGTCCTTCTCGTTCGCGATGCTCTTCTTCAGGGCGTCCATCAGGTTGATGACGTTGCCGCCGGTCTTCGGCGCGGCCTTCGCGGTGATGGGCGCGCCGCTGCGCTTCTTGTTGATGAGATCGATCAGCGCGGTCTCGTAATGGTCCTCGAACAGCTCGGGCTCGAACGCGCCAGACTTCTTCTCGACGATGTGCTTTGCAAGGTCGAGCATGTCCTTGGTCAGCTTCACGTCCTGGATGTCGTCGAAATAGTCCTTCTCGCCGCGGACCTCGTAGGGATAGCGCAGCAGCGTCCCCATCAGGCCGCTATCGAGCGGCTCCAGCGCGATGATGTGCTCGCGGTTGGTCAGCACCACGCGGCCGATCGCGACCTTGTCCATGCTGCGGATGGTCTCGCGGATCACCGCAAAGGCGTCGTGGCCGACCTTGCCGTCAGGCACGAGATAATAGGGGCGGATCAGATAGCGGCTGTCGATGTCGGTCTTCGGCACGAACTCGTCGATCTCGATGGTGTGCGTGGAGTCCAGCGCGATCTCGTCGAGCTCGTCCTTGGTGACCTCGATATAGGTGTCGGTGTCGACCTTGTAGCCCTTGACGATGTCCTCGGAGGTCACCTCGTCACCAGTCTCGGCGTCGACCTTGAGGTACTTGATCCGGTGGCCGGTCCTGCGATTGATCTGGTTGAACGAGACCTTCTCGGTATCCGACGTGGCCGGATAGAGCGCGACCGGGCAGGTCACGAGCGAGAGGCGCAAAAAACCCTTCCAATTGGCACGGGGGGCCATGGGCTACTCCAAACGCAACGGGGACAGAAGACGAAGATACCATCGGGGAACAACGAATCATAGCAAGCCGGATAGCGGAATCTTGCAACTGCGTTAACCGGCCGCCCGGCGCACGGTTGCAGCCTGATCCCGCCGTAAAAACCGGAACATCATATCCAATCACGCGTTACCACGGGACATCACGTTGCGAGGAGGTCGCGGCCATCCGACGCGACAGCCAGAGATTTGAGGTCACCATGGCAACCACGCGAGACCAACGTCAGATCGTTGAAACTGCGACCGAGGCCCGTCAGGGCGAACCCGGGCCGTCAGTGGCCGCGCTGCTCGCCATCTCGACTGGGCTCGCGATCCTGATCCTTGCCGTCGTCTGGTTCGTGTTCTTCCGGACCTGACCGGCACATCGACCGGACGGTTCGTACCTTCCGACTCACCGCGTAACGCGGCACATTGCGCCCGCCATGCCCCGTTCGTCCGGTGGCCCGGCGGGCGCAGTGCGTTGGCCGCGAACAGGTCGTATATGACCAAAAAGTAACGCGGCCGGTTCCCCGCGTTCATATTCAGTTCACGCCGGAATTGCTCATCTCTGCTGGTGTTCATGCGGCCTAATTCTGGAGAGAAGCGTGCGCCTGCTCGTCGTTGAGGACGACCCCGATCTCAATCGCCAGCTCACCAAGGCGCTGACCGACGCCGGCTATGTCGTCGATCGCGCCTTCGACGGAGAGGAGGGGCATTATCTCGGTGACAACGAGCCCTACGACGCCGTGGTGCTCGACATCGGCCTGCCGAAGAAGGACGGCATTTCGGTGCTGGAAGCCTGGCGGCGCAACGGCCGCACCATGCCGGTCCTGATCCTCACCGCACGCGACCGCTGGAGCGACAAGGTCCAGGGCTTCGATGCCGGCGCCGACGACTATGTCGCAAAGCCGTTCCACCTGGAGGAGGTGCTGGCACGCATCCGCGCGCTGCTGCGCCGCTCCACCGGCCATGCCCAGAGCGAGCTGAGCTGTGGCCCCGTCACGCTCGACACCAGGACCGGCCGGGTCAGCGTATCTGGCAATCCCATCAAGATGACCTCGCACGAATATCGGCTTCTGGCCTACCTGATGCACCATTCCGGGCGCGTCGTGTCCCGCACCGAACTGGTCGAGCATCTCTACGACCAGGACTTCGACCGCGACTCCAACACCATCGAGGTCTTCGTCGGCCGCATCCGCAAGAAGCTCGACGTCGACATCATCCAGACCGTCCGTGGCCTCGGCTATCTCCTGACCCCGCCGGCCCCCGGCGCTTGAAGCGTGTTGTCTCGAAGTATCTTGTCTGGAAGTATCTTGTCTTGACGGGCGGCCCGGCGCGGGCCTTGGTCGGGTCATGAGTTCCGATGCCATGCCGCCCCGCGCCTCCGGGATCATTCAGATGCCCGCCAGCTCGCTTGCGAACCGCCTGTTCCTGTCGGCGACCGCGTGGCTCGTGGTGATCCTGGCCATAACCGGCGTGGTGCTGTCGTCGGTCTACAAGAACGCCACCGAGCGCGCCTTCGACCGCCGGCTCAATCTCTATCTGCGCACGCTGATCGCCGAGGTCGCCACCCCGGACGAACCGCCGGACCGCCAGTTCCAGTCGCTCGGCGAGCCGCTGTTCGACCTGCCGCTGTCCGGCTGGTACTGGCAGATCACGCGGACCGGCACCGAAAAGCCGGAGGTGCGCTCCTCCCGCTCGCTCTGGGACAAGAAGCTGCCGAAGCTGGAAGAGCAGGGCACAGAGCTCACCGCCGCCGGCATCCGGATCGCTTATGTCGACGGTCCCGAGGGACAGAACCTGCGCATGGTGGAGCGGCCGGTCGATCTCGGCGCGGACGGCAAATTTCTCGTCAGCGTCGCCGGTGATGACACCGAGATTTTCGACGAGACGCGCAGTTTCGATTACTATCTCGGCGGCACCTTCACCGCGCTTGGCATCGTGCTGCTGCTGACCACCGTGTTCCAGGTCCGCTTCGGCCTCGCGCCGCTCAAGCGCATCTCGGAATCCATCGCCGACATTCGCTCGGGGCGGGCGGAGCGGCTCGAGGGCGAATTCCCGGTCGAGATCGCGCCGCTGGCGCGCGAGACCAACGCGCTGATTGACGCCAATCGCGAAATCGTCGAGCGCGCACGCACCCATGTCGGCAATCTCGCCCACGCCATCAAGACGCCGCTCTCGGTCATCGTCAACGAGGCCGGCGCGCATGCCATCGATCCGTTCGCGACCAAGGTGATGGAGCAGGCGAACGTGATGCGCGACCAGCTCGCCCATCATCTGGAGCGCGCGCGCATCGCGGCGCGGGTCTCGGTCGTCGGAACAGTGACCGAGGTTGCCCCCGCCATCGAGGCGCTGCGGCGGACCATGGAGAAGATCCACCGCGACCGCAGCATCGTGGTCGAGGCCGAGACCGATCCGTCGGCGAAATTTCGCGGCGAGCGGCAGGATCTGGAGGAAATGGTCGGCAATCTCGTCGACAACGCCTGCAAATGGGCGGCCTCGCGGGTCTTCATCGAAGTTCTGGTGGAGACGCTGCACCAAGCGGGCGCCGGTCCGCGGCTGCGTATCATCGTCGACGACGACGGCCGCGGCCTGTCGGAGGCCGAGCGCGCCAAGGTCTCGCGACGCGGCCAGCGGCTTGACGAGTCCAAGCCCGGATCGGGGTTGGGGCTGTCGATCGTGACCGACCTCGCCGCGCTCTACGGCGGCAGCCTCTCGCTCGGCGGGGCGCCGACCGGGGGCTTGCGGGCTGAGCTGGTCTTGCCCGGAATATAATCCTTTGTTCCCATGGGCTTATTCGCCGCAATCGACACCCACCCGAAGGGGACTGCTGGGATTCGGAGCCACTTGCTAAACGGCTTCTTAAGTGGGACCTCCTAAGATCGCGCCCGGACGCATCCCATGTCCGCCATTTACCGTGCATTACCCGGGCGCATGAGCCAGACATCGATCGAGCGGCTGAGGGAATATCTCGCGCAGCTCCCGCCGCAGGCGCAGGCGCTGCTGATGCGGGAGTTCGAGCGTGCGCTGGAGCGTGGCCAGGACACGGCTGTGGCGACCCTCGTGCTTGACCAGCTGCGCAAGGTCGTCCGCAAGACCGAAGCCGACGAGGCCCTGCCGCCGCGCACGGACGATCTGTCGCGGCCGCTGTTCCAGGTGCTGGAACCATTCCTCGTCGAAGCGGGTACCCCGATCCGGGTCGGGCAGGTCCGCCGTTCCTCGCTGGCTCCGATCTGGCAATGGCTCGGCCGCGACGGTGCTCCAGACAAGCTGAACGAATTCGAGGCGGCGCTGGCGCGCATGCCGGCCGACAGTGGGCAGGTCGAAGCGCTGGCCTCGAAGCTCCAGGCGGTCGCCGCGGAGGCCATCTTCGAGCTGACGGGGCCCGGCGGCGGTGACAAGTCGCGTGCGCTCGCCCGCGTTGGGCCCCCCAACGTGATCGAGGACCTCTATTCGATCGGGGCGGTACTCGCGGTTCGCGAGGCCGTCGCCACCCTGAACGAGAAGCTGCCGCGCGCCCTGCGCGCCTTCGGCGATGCGCAGATCGTCTCGGTGACTTCAGCGCTCAACATTCCCGTCCTTCAGACGCCGCAGATGCTGCCCTTCGCGCTGTCGATCGTCATGCAGCGGATGACCGCGCCGTGGCAGATCATCCGCCTCGCCATCAAGATTGCCGCCTCCGACGACGAGATCCGCGTCGCGGCAACGCCCTATGGCGTCGCCGTCACGATCGCGCTGCATGATCTGTCCTGTGTCGCCGCGATCCTGCGCATGGACATCAAGCGCAGCCGTTTCGAGAACGTCGCCGGCAATCTCAAGACGCTGCACGACGGCGTACGCGGTCTGCGCACCGAGCTCGACCTCCGCAACGATTCCGCCTGGGGCAAGCAGTTGACCTCGATCCGGGCCGACATTTCCAACGCGCTGCAATCCGAGATCGACAGCGTTCCCGGCCGCGTCCGCCGCATCCTGCGCCAGCGCGCCGAGAAGGACATTCCGCCGGGCGCGCGGATCGACAGCACCGAGGTCGAGGAAACCGTGGCGCTGATCGATTTTGTCGCGACCTGCCGCAATTATGCGAGCGAGCTTGCGATCAACGAGGTGACACTGCGCACCTATTCCGACCTCCAGCAATATGTCGAGCGTTCGACCGAGCAGCTGGTGCAGTCGCTGCGCGGGGCCGATCACAAGGTTCGCACCTATCGGCAGCAGCAGGTGCAGGCTGCGATCCGCTTCTGCCAGGTGCTGTTCGGCGATGATTATGCCTCGCTGATGAGCCGCGCCGCGGAGAACGCGGCCACGGGCGAGCGTAAATCGTCGCGCGCGAGCTGATTCGGGCGTATCTTTCAGTGATCACAATTTGTGGTTGACGATGCCGGTGACGGGCCCTACGGTCCCCGTGCAAGTTTTTGGAATTTCTATCTGTGGGCGCATGAAATCCCTTATCAGCTCTATCGAAATCGAGAATCGCGTCATCGTTGCCAAGTATCAAAGATTGATGGTCGGCGCGAAGGTAGTGCTGGTCGAGAAGGCAAGCGGTCGGCAGCTGCCTGAGACCCTCACCAGGGTTGCATCGCCGGTTCCCGTCGGGGCGTTGCGCATCAGATTGCCCGACGCCATCGAGCCGGGAACATACTTCCTGAAGGCCTTCAATGGGCACGGCGAGGATGCCGCTCAAAGCGTGGACTTCGAGATCGGCTAAGCCGTTGGATTCTCACCGTTTCGGGACTGTGCGCGGTCGCGTCAAATTGACAATTGTCAATTGCCGCATCGTCCGGCCGTGGTGTAAAGCCACGGGTGGGCGCGGCTCGCGCGCTGCCGGAAGCTTGCCAGATGACGCTATGGTTCGTGTTCGCGCTGATGACGGTCGCGGCGATTTTCGCCGTGCTTCTGCCGCTCGGCCGTAGCGGACACGCGCAAAATCAAGGCAGCGAGGTCGTGGTCTACAAGGACCAACTGGCCGAGATCGACCGTGATCTTGCCGCGGGGCTGATCGCAGCGCCCGAGGCCGAAGCCGCGCGCGTCGAGGTTAGCCGCAGGCTGCTCGCCGCGGCCGGCAGTGAGCCCGCACTAGCGCCGAAATCCAACCTCAAATGGCGCCGCGCGGCGGCCGTGCTGGCGCTTGCCGGCCTGCCGCTGGTTGCGATCGGCGTCTACATGCCGCTCGGCTCGCCCAGGCTTCAGGATTTTCCGCTGGCACAGCGGGAGCGCGGATCCGGGTCCGGCATGGCGCAGTCGCTTGAGAATCTGGTCGTGCAGGTCGAGCAACATCTGGAAAAGAATCCGACCGACGGGCGTGGCTGGAACGTGATCGCGCCCGTGCTGGAGCGGCTTGGTCGCTTCGACGACGCGGTGCGCGCCTATCGCAACTCGCTCACCTACAATGGCGAGAGCGCGGAGCGCCGGTCCGATCTCGGCGAAGCGATGTCGGCCGCGGCCGGTGGCGTCGTGACCGCCGAAGCCAAGACCGAGTTCGAGCGCGCGCGCGCGCTCAGCGCCGACGATCCCAAGGCGAACTATTTCCTCGGTCTCGCCGCCGAGCAGGACGGCCGCAAGGACGATGCCGCCAATATCTGGCGCGCACTGCTGGCGAAAGCGCCCGCGGATGCGCCGTGGCGCTCACTCGTGCAGACCTCGCTCGCGCGGGTCGGCGGCGGTGGCGCGACGATGCCGGCGCTGTCGGATGAGACCCTTGCAGCCTCCAAGGACATGAAGGAGGGTGATCGCAACGCCATGGTTCGCGGTATGGTCGAACGGCTCGCCACGCGCCTCAGGCAGAACGGCGACGACGTCGAGGGTTGGCTGCGGCTGGTGCGCGCGTATCTCGTGATGGGCGACCGCGACAAGGCGGTGGGCGCATCAACCGATGCCCGCCAGGCGGTTGCCAACGATACAGCGCGGCTGCGCCAGCTCAATGAAGGCCTCAAGACACTCGGGCTCGACGGATGACGACGTCAGGGCGAGACGAGCAGGGAACGGATAAGCCATGACGCGCAAGCAGCGACGTATGACCATCATCGGCAGCTCGCTCGCCGTGCTCGCGCTCGCGGCCGCGCTGGTGCTCAACGCATTGCGCGACTCCATCGTGTTCTTCTCGACGCCGACCATGGTCGCCGAAAAGCACGTCGCGCCCGGCAAGCGGTTTCGCCTCGGCGGCCTGGTGCAGCCCGGCTCGCTCCAGCGCGGCGACAATCTCGCAGTGACCTTCGAGGTCGCCGACGGCGGCGCCAAGCTTCCGGTCGCCTTCAAGGGCATTTTGCCCGACCTGTTCCGCGAAGGGCAGGGCGTCGTCGCCGAAGGCGCGCTCGACGCCGATGGCGTGTTCAAGGCCGACACCGTGCTCGCCAAGCACGACGAGACCTACATGCCCAAGGACGTCGCCGATGCCCTGAAGAAGCAGGGGCACTGGAAGGATGATTATGACGCCAAAGCTTCTGATAGCGTAAAGCCTGCGGCTACGACGGCGCAGGGCAACTCGCAGGGAGCTGTGCGGTGATTGCGGAAGCCGGACATTACGCGCTGGTGCTGGCGCTCGGACTGGCACTGATCCAGTCCATCGTGCCCCTGATCGGGGCTCGCCTGCGCGATGATGCGCTGATGAATGTGGCGCGCTCCACCGCGCTGGCGCAGCTTCTGTTCGTCGGTGCGTCATTCATCGCGCTGGTGATGCTGCACGTGGACTCGGACTTCTCCGTCGTCAACGTCTACGAGAATTCCCACTCCATGAAGCCGCTGCTCTACAAGATCACCGGCGTGTGGGGAAACCATGAAGGCTCGATGCTCTTGTGGGTGTCGATCCTCGCGCTGTTCGGCGGATTGGTCGCAGCCTTCGGCAACAATCTGCCGCTGTCGCTGCGCGCGCATGTGCTGGCCGTGCAGGCGTGGATCGCCAGCGCCTTTTATCTCTTCATCCTGGTGACGTCGAACCCGTTTCTGCGCATCGCCAATCCGCCGATCGAGGGACGCGATCTCAATCCGGTACTTCAGGACATCGGTCTCGCCGTGCATCCGCCGATGCTCTATCTCGGCTATGTCGGCTTCTCAATCTCGTTCTCCTTCGCTGTCGCAGCGTTGCTGGAGGGACGGATCGACGCCGCCTGGGCGCGCTGGGTGCGGCCGTGGACGCTGGTCGCCTGGATCTTCCTGACGCTCGGCATCGCCATGGGCTCGTACTGGGCCTATTACGAACTGGGCTGGGGCGGCTGGTGGTTTTGGGACCCGGTCGAGAACGCCTCGCTGATGCCGTGGCTTGCCGGCACCGCGCTGCTGCATTCGGCTCTGGTGATGGAGAAGCGCAATGCGCTGAAGGTCTGGACCATCCTCCTGTCGATCCTGACCTTCTCGCTGTCGCTGCTCGGCACCTTCCTGGTGCGCTCGGGCGTCATCACCTCGGTGCATGCCTTTGCGACCGATCCAACCCGCGGCGTGTTCATTCTGCTGATCCTCTGCCTGTTCATCGGCGGCAGCCTGTCGCTGTTTGCGGGGCGCGCGACGTCGTTGAAGCAGGGCGGCCTGTTTGCGCCGATCTCGCGCGAGGGCGCGCTGGTACTGAACAATCTGCTGCTCACGGTCGCCTGCGCGGTGGTGTTGTTCGGCACGCTCTATCCGCTGGCGATGGAGATGCTCGCCGATTTCAAGATGTCGGTCGGTGCTCCCTTCTACAACCTCACCTTCGCTCCGCTGTTCACGCTGCTGCTGCTCGCCGTGCCGTTCGGGCCGATGCTGGCGTGGAAACGCGGCGATCTGCTCGGCGTGACGCAACGGCTGCTCGCGGCCGGCGTTGCCGGGCTCGTCGCCGTCGCCATGGTCTGGGGCTGGGCGCGCGGCGGCAGCGCGCTGGCGCCATTGGCAATCGGACTTGGCGTCTTCGTCATTGCCGGTGCCGCGACGGATCTGGCCGAACGAACCGGCTTGTTTCGCCTGCCGTTCGCGACGACGCTGCATCGTGCCCGGGGTCTGCCGCGCTCGGCCTGGGGCTCGATGTTCGCGCATGCTGGCCTCGGCGTCGCGTTGATCGGAATCGTCTGCGAGACCACCTGGAACAGCGAATATATCGCGACCATGAAGCAGAACGACGTCGCCCATGTCGGCGGCTATGACGTCAAGCTTGACGGCCTGTTTCAGCGTCAAGGGCCGAACTTCCACGAGATGATCGCCGAATTCAACGTCAGCCGTGACGGCGAGAAGCTCAGCGTGATGACGCCGTCCAAGCGCAGCTTCACCACCCGCGGCTCGTCGACCACTGAGGCCGCGCTGCTGACGCGTGGCGCAAGCCAGCTCTACGTCTCTCTCGGAGACGCCAACGCCGAGGGCGCCATCGCCGTGCGCATCTATCACAAGCCATTGGTGCTATTGATCTGGTGGGGACCGGTGCTGATGGCGTTCGGCGGCATGCTGTCGCTGTCCGACCGGCGCCTGCGGGTCGGCGCGCCAAGCCCGGCGCGGGCCAAGCAGCGCCTGCAGCCGGCGGAGTGATCCGATGCGCCGGATGATGGTTGCGTTCGTCGCCCTGATGCTGCTGGCCTTGCCTGCGGCGCACGCCGTGCAGCCCGACGAGATCATGTCGGATCCTGCGAAGGAGTCGCGCGCGCGCGACTTGTCGCGCGAGCTGCGCTGCATGGTCTGTCAGAACCAGTCGATCGACGATTCCGATGCGCCGCTCGCGCGCGATTTGCGGCTCCTGGTGCGCGAGCGCATCGCCGCCGGCGACAGCAATTCGCAAGTGCTCGATTTTTTGGTCGCGCGCTACGGCGAGTTCGTGCTGCTCAAGCCGCGCTTCGAGCGCAACACCATGCTGTTGTGGCTGCTCGCGCCGCTGCTGCTGATGGGCGGCGGCCTGGTGCTGTGGCTGCAAATCCGCCGGCGCTCGCGAACTGGCGCAGACGTCCCAGCTCCGCCGCTCACGCCCGACGAGGAAGCGCGGCTGGCCGCATTGATGTCCGACGAAGCCTCATCGCCCTAGTTGCGTCGCTTCGCGCATCAAGCCGACACTCCGAATCGCGTTCTTGGAACTTCGTTAAGTTGTCGTCCGTGAAGAACGCTAATTTCAGACCGGATTGATCGTCGGCCCCACGAAGAGAGCGCTGAGGATTTGGCGCAACAAAATCCTCAGCCAGCGGATC
>NZ_JADPJJ010000086.1:0-12297 GCF_023073375.1 Bradyrhizobium sp. 197
GCCCCATGAACGCAAACTCGGCAGCCAAACCAAGGATGATATCGATAAAGAACCTCGCGAAGAACGGTCCTGTGGGCGTTCTCAAACCTCGTTGTACAATCCGAAGCGAAGGCATTCGACGATCGGATATCTGAGCCCTATGGAGTTCGAACGGAAGGTCGGATTAGCTTAAGCCGGTGTCAACAGAACCGGGTGCAGCTCAGGCAAGGCGTCTTCCTGATGGCGCGCCCCGGGACCTATCAAGAGACGACCCCGGCTTGGATCCTGGGACAGGTTAGGCCGGGGCCGCTCCACCAGCTCGAAGGAGATAGCTAGCAAAACCTCCAAGTTCTCCTCTTCGCGTTCGTTCCTCTAACCGGCGTTCGAGGTCGCAAATTAGGGCGGCTTGCCGCTGCTGAAATCCGGTCCTGACTTCAAAACCTCGATTGCCGCACCCGCCGCAAGCGAAGCGCGGCTCGATATCAGACAAGCGAACATCGTCTGGCTAGCGATCGGCACTAAGAGCAACGTTGTGACCGCGGACACCGCAACGTGAGATTACGGCGCGCCTCGGCAAAAGCCTATAGCGCGAAGGCGTACGCCGCGAGAATAAGTGCGGCGCTGACGATGATAATGCCGACGAAGAACCGGGCCACTACTTCTCCTTGCGAACACCCTTAAACTTCTTCGCGCTCTTCTTGACGCCCATGAACTCGCCGCTGGACTTGTTACGCTTTGTCGAAGTCTTCGGTGCTTCGATCCTCCCGGGATGACCCGGCTCGCAGCGCGGAAGACATCATTGCTGGGTGTGCTCGCCGCTTGGCTGGGATATTTGGGCAAGTGCAGCGCCGGCGCTTGCGTCCTCGCTTCGAGCGACATCGCCAAGCGAAACAATGCCGACAAGACGTTTGTCGCGGTTGAGGACCGGCAGCCGACGAACTTGAAGGTCTCCCATGGACTGGCAGGCCGCCTCCACGTCTTCGTCTTCGAAGCAATACTTCACGTCGGACGTCATGGCCTCGGCGACCGGGGTGTCGGGTCCTCGCCCTTTGCCGATGGCGCGAATCGCGATGTCGCGGTCCGTAATCATTCCAACGAGACGGTCGCCGGTTCCAACCGGCAAAAGGCCGACGTCGAGTTCCGACATGAGCTCGGCCGCAGCTTGAACGGTGTCCTGGGGTTTTGCGACTTTCGCGTCGCGGGTCATTGCGTCTCGAACGAGCATTTGCCTCTCCATCGTTGTTAGCCGGTTACGAACGGTCGGTGAGCTCGGTGACGCCATCTCTGCCGGCGCAGTGATTGCAGCAGTAGATGTTGCCGCCGGCCTCGAGCCCGTGTCCAAGCACACGCGTTCCACATGTTTTGCAGGTGGGCGCCAGCGCCTGGATCGCGCACTCGAAGCTATCGAAGGTGTGGGTCTCGCCTTTCACGACGACCTGAAACGCCTTGTCATAATCATTCCCGCAGGTTTCACATTTCGGCATTCGGATCTCACTCCATCAATCAATGGCCGGTCTGGCCATGCCCAAAACGATCTCCAAATTCGTCGCCAAGGCGACGCGGCGCGGGGTCTATCGCTCTATCGTGCCTGTTCGTCTGATCTTCTTCTGAAGCAGCATGATCCCGTAAAGCAAAGCCTCCGCGGTCGGAGGGCAGCCGGGCACGTAGATGTCGACGGGAACGATGCGGTCGCATCCGCGGACGACGGAATACGAATAGTGGTAGTAGCCGCCGCCGTTGGCGCAGGATCCCATTGAAATGACGTATCGCGGCTCCGGCATTTGGTCGTAGACCTTGCGAAGCGCGGGCGCCATCTTGTTGCAGAGCGTTCCCGAGACGATCATGCAGTCCGACTGTCTTGGCGACGCGCGGGGAGCGCAACCGAAGCGTTCGACATCGTAACGAGGCATGGAAACCTGCATCTGCTCGATGGCACAGCAGGCCAATCCGAACGTCATCCACATCAGGGATCCGGACCGAGCCCACGTGACGAGATCGTCGAGCGGCGCGACGAAGTAACCACGGTCGCCGAGATTCTCGTTCCCTACGCTCGAGGATATGGTGTTCGCTTCAATCATCGGACCTCATATTGTCGGGTTCGAGGTCTGCTTGTCGCCCAACCCGCATCATCAGTCACGGTTGCTATTTTTTCGATTGGCGCGACTATTTTTGGCGCGACTATTTTCCTGCAGTGAACCTCGCGCAGCGACGCCCATCCGGCAATCCGCGGATGTACTTAGCGCGCCAGCATGATGATCAACGCCGCGAGCACAAGGACGCCAATCAGCCCCGCCAGGAAGATTGCTCGTCTTGCCGGCGTGCGAAGAATGATCTCACCGCCTCGCGCCTTCTCCGCCGGATAGGATCCTTTGGGAGGCGGGGGCGGCTCTGCTGGACCTTCACGAACCATGCCGCAACAACGCGCCAGCTGGAAATTGTTCCTAATAGGCATCGCGGCGTCACGGTTTGCCGGTTCACCGGAGAACCGGAGGAACTTGACTCGTTCCGGCTGCATTCACGCATGTAGAAACGGACGACGCTATCATGACGCAATATGCCGATCTCCGCGACCGTATGGTCGACGTGCAGCTCGCTCGCCGCGGCATTCGCGACATCCGAGTATTGGATGCCATGCGCCAGGTTCCGCGGGAGCGATTCCTGGAGGCTGGATTCGAGGAATTTGCGTACGAAGACGGTGCGCTACCGATCGCGAACGGCCAGACCATCTCGCAACCTTATATCGTCGCGGCGATGACCGAAGCAGCCGAGCTGAAGCGAACCGACAAGGTTCTCGAAGTCGGCACCGGTTCGGGCTATGCCGCCGCTGTTGCTTCGCGACTGGCCGGAACGGTCCAGACCATCGAGCGGCACGGGCCACTCGCCCGAACGGCTCAAGAACGGCTTGCGGCGCTGGGATATGCGAATTGCACCGTTCACACGGGCGACGGCACCCGCGGTTTGCCCGATGAGGCGCCCTTCGACGCGATTCTGGTCACTGCCGGCGGCCCGTCGGTGCCGGACGCGCTCAAACGGCAACTGGCCGTCGGCGGCCGCCTCGTCATCCCGGTCGGCAATTTCGAGGACGAACAATCGCTGTTCCGGATCACACGCCGGACTGAGACCGACTATGACGAAGAGACCTTGGGCGCCGTCCGCTTTGTGCCGCTGATCGGGGAGCAGGGATGGGCCGAGGATGGCACGCGCGCGGCCAGCAACCACGCCGCCGGTCACGCGCGCGCCCAATCCGTCACAGACATGATCCGCGTCGCCATAGAGCCCTTGCCGGCCTTCGACGATCCAGCGTTCGGCGCGCTGTTCGATCGATTCGGACAGTCGCGCGTTGTCCTGCTGGGCGAAGCCAGTCACGGCACGTCGGAGTTCTGTCAAGCGCGCGCCGCGATCACGCGCCGGCTGATTGAAAAGCACGGTTTTGCGATCGTCGCCGTGGAAGCGGACTGGCCCGACGCCGCCGCGATCGACCGCTACGTTCGCGGCCGAGAACACCCAGGATCGCATGAAACGCCCTTCGAGCGCTTCCCGATCTGGATGTGGCGGAATACGGATGTCGCCGCGTTCGTGGACTGGATGCGCGGACACAACGAACAAAAGACACCGAGCGATCGGGCCGGATTCTTCGGCCTCGATATCTATAACATGCGCGGGTCGATCGCGGCCGTTCTGGCGTATCTCGACAGCGTCGATCCGGAAGCCGCAGCGGTCGCCCGCGAGCGCTACGGCTGCTTGACGCCGTGGCAGCGCGAGCCGTCGACCTATGGCCGCGCCGTTCTGACGGAGGGCTACCGCAAATGCGAGGCCGAGGTGGTGCGTCAGTGCCAGCAGATCCTGCAGAAGCAGCTCGCCTATGGCGCGGAGAATCCGGAGGGCTTCCTGGATGCGGCGCAGAACGCCCGCCTGATCGCGTCGGCCGAACGCTACTACCGGATCCTGTATTACGGCGGCGCCGAGTCCTGGAACCTGCGGGATACCCACATGTTCGAGACGCTCTGCCACGTCCTTGACGCGCACGGCCCTCAATCGAAGGCGGTGGTCTGGGCCCACAATTCCCATATCGGCGACGCCCGCTTCACCGAGATGGGCACGGTCCGCAACGAGCTTAATATCGGCCAGCTCTGTCGCGAAAAATTCGGCGAGGCGGCCACACTCGTCGGTTTTGGTACCCATACCGGCACTGTGGCGGCTGCCTCGAATTGGGACGGCGAGATGGAAGTGCTGTGCGTTCGTCCGTCCCGCGCGGACAGCTATGAGGGGCTGTTCCATGACGCAGGCGTAGAGCGCGGCCTGGTTGAATTCCGGCGCCATGAAGCTCTTCGGCGGCGCCTGCTCGAGCCTCGCCTCGAACGATTTATCGGCGTGATCTACCGGCCGGATACTGAACTGCAAAGCCATTACGCCGAAACGTCGCTGCCTCACCAATTCGACGAGCTCATCTGGCTGGATGAGACACATGCGGTGACACGCCTGGAGCCGGAGCATCGCCGGACCGGCGTTCCGGACACCTATCCGTTCGGATTTTGAGGCGCTGCTCACCCGCAGGAATTATTCGCTTCAGTACTTGAATTCCGACAAGTTTTTCAGTTCATCCTTGGTCCCATTGAATATGGCGTGGTTTGGAAACCATGGATTGGGCTCCGTTATGGCCACCGGCGTGCTCGTCGTGCCGATGGTCTTAGTGGGCGGCATCTGCGGCGCGGAGTCCTCGCTGGTCGGCGCGCCGGACCGACCAGTCCTGACGGGCTGTTCGGCAAACCTGATCTTATCGAAGGACACCGCGACCAACCGAGCATTGATGCTCAAAAAGCCCTCGATGCTTATCACGACCACCTTGACGCTCCCTTTGTTGTCCATCAAGAGATCGTTGATCGAGCCCACGTTCTCATTGTGGCCGTCATAGACGACCAGTCCGACCATTTTCGAAGCGCGCCAGTTGTGCTCAAATGGGACTTCGGAACTGCTGCTGCTTGTCGCAGCTAGGACCTCCGCGCTTCCTGTGGAACTTTCCGCCGCGAAAGAGGCAGTTCCGATCCACATTAAGCCAGCAACACCTCCAAGAGTGTATTTCCACAGCATGAGGTATGTCCTGATCAGGCCTGTGAGTAATCTCTTCCTTTCCCCTCCTGTTCCTCCGCGCCAGTTTTTGTCTGCCAGCAGTGGATGCGGTTTGTTTTTGCATTCATGCATGCTTATGAGGACGCATACGCTTGGATGCTTCGGCTATGTCAGTTCCGATAGCCGCAGCGAACGGAGCGACAGGCCTGAAGCTGTTACCATGATTTTCGAGGAGCTTTGCGCCGTGTGACCCGGATCTCCGAACGTCGTCTGAACTGTGGGACCGTGGTGCCACGCCGTCGCGCAACAACTTGATCAGGGCTGGAAGAATATAAAGAGAGGCGCTTTGCCCGCCAAAAGCGATGTCGGGCAGGTTGTTAGTGTCGTTCGGTTTGAAACTTGAGGCTGAGGCGACTCTCGTTAGTCCGCAGCAACAAAGAGATCGTGTGTGGCTGCAAGCATGCCTTGCCATCAGGTTTGGCGAGTTGGATGAGATCGCAATCTTCGTCGTTCCAGCTCGGTGTATTCGCCCGGTCCAACTGAAGTAAGCCGTCGCGCCAGTAGCGGCGTCACCATTAAATTTTAATCGGACTGAAACCGGTAAGTTCGACATGCGTTTCGCTCGAAACAGACTGTCAGCACAAGTGATCGGGAGGAGCTTATGAATCATGAAATAATGCCCGCACTGCAACATGCTACTCGTCGCCGTAACCGATTCCAACGGCCAGACCGGACTTCGGTGCCCTAAATGCGACCAGGTTGATCCAATGAAAACCATGCCGCAAAGTGGGCGGAAAGCCCATTGGCCAGGAAGGTTATCTAGAGGAGGGATCTCATGCGCGATAAAAGCCAAGCCATCGTTGCCCAAGCCATCGTTGCCGACGAAAGGAGCCGGAAGAAGCGTGCTGACGAGGACCGATCCCAGGAGGCGCATAAGACCCAGCAGGGTCACATGTCATCGCACCAATCACGTCAAGGCATCGCGCTAGACAAAAGGAATCAGGAACAGCCGATAGGCAAGCGCCGAGCGCAGGATTCGAGCTCTGAGAATATATCTGGCGCCGGCTCCCAAAGCGACGAGGACGCGGGCAAAGTGCCGGAGCCGGAACATAGGCAGCGTGATCCTAAGGAAAAGAAATAGGCTCGGGACAAAGAAGAACTGCGACCGGGCTCAATCCGCGGCCGGGCCCGGCTTGAGGCTCGTGTCGACTGAGAGCGAAGGGGTGTTTCGCCGCTTGTGAGCGCCGGTCGCTTTGCTGTCGGAGAAGAGACAGACGCCTTCGGCCTTTCCGGCCTCACCGCAGAGGGCTTCGCCCTTGGCCCCGGTACGCCTTCACAGTACGCTGAGGAAATCTTGGGTAGCCAGCGGGCTTTCGCCTTTCAATGCGGATGAGGTGGGAGCTATGCAGCCTGTGGGGCACAAGCTCCGCTGCGACGTTCCCGGCATCGTTAGCCGCCAAGCGTCCGATCGCCTGACTGCGCGCATTCGATGATCCTGCTGGCGATGGGGGATGTCATCCGCCCCGTTGGCAAGCCCTTTCCAGCGCGACCTTTATGTTGGCGAAGGTTCGATGATCGAACCTATCCGCAATTTTTTTCGAAAACATCAACGGACCTCCTTAGCGCGCGCTGTACCGGCTCTCTGGTTGGCAGCCGCATTTGCGTGGAAGGTGGATGACGGCATTTTTGGAACGAGATGCGCGACTCTGGTCAGGAACTTTCTCAATCCTATTAGCCATCCGAACGCACAAATGAATCACTGGAGCGTAGCGTGTGAGATGCGGTACCAGCCGCCAACACGTCGAGGGTATCGCGTGTCGTCCAGCCGTCTAGCTGAAGGTTGCGGCAGTTCGTGAAAGCAGAATCGAGACTAATCCTTGCAACTGGCCATCCTTGCAACTGGCCCATGAAAAACGTAGTCACGGCGTGACCGTCGGCGCTCGAAGGCATTTGAAAACAGTCTCTCATAATAGGCCGCGGCACATATCTTCTGGGTCCGATATCCCATAAAGACGAAACGTAGTGGACATGCATGCAAAAGTCGCAACCAGCTCCGGCGAAAGACTTGAATCGTGCGCGGGCCTTCTGTTCGGAGATTAGGGCTCGATCCGATCGAACAGCGCGATGGCGTGCTTTGCTATGCCTCGGCGCCGGCACGTTCGCAATTCGTATCAGCGGGAATGCAATGGAGCACTCACACCCAAATGGGTTGGGGGAGTGGAGGATATTGAGGCGACGATCCGGGAGCTTCGTGTCCCGGGGTCAAATTTTGAGGAATATGATCTGCACGGCTTGAAGACCGTTCATGGGATTGCAGAGATTGCCGGCAATATCTCAGGAAGGGTGGCGCTGAGCGCGGTTTCGCGACAGCGATGGGAATTTTTTTTGGAATCGGGCGATCGATAGCCCGATCTCGCCCGAAGCGAAGTTCGGCATTGATCATCGGGATCGCTTCCTTCCGGATGTCATGAGCAGTAGTCCGATGGCGATCAGGATCACCGCCAATCTGAATTCGCCACCGACAATGAACCGACTTTTCCGCATGACCGCTAACGCCAAGCGGGGGGCATCGGCTCCAATCCAACGAAGAAAAAATCAATTCGCTTTAGGCTTGCAGCCGAGGCGAGCCGCGCAAAAGCCAATACATTCCTCCAGCCGTTGGCAGTGACCACAAGGGAACCGATACGGCTGTTGGGGTCGCTATAGATGATTGTATTCCGCCGGTGGTGGCGAAACTTGAATCGACCGGGCGGCCCGCAAACGGTCGTCCGAATGCTCTCTCCAGCGCTGAGAGCACGACTTTTCGGCCACAAAGCCGTCCTATCGATAGCTGGCTTCCCCGCTGGCGTTTTTGCCGACAGCCCACCCGTCGGGTACCGTAGCTGGCTGCCGGACGGCTTTGATCAACGAAGGCCGAAGCTGACGCTGGCGGTGGTCGCGGAAGACTGATCATGCAGCCAGCCAGGAGGATAATGCGGCAGCAGGGCTCACTCCAAAGAGTAGGCCGAGCGCCTAGACTAGGGCTTATTCTCCTTCCTTTGCAGGTTTTGGAACCAGCCAACCCTGGCGAATCTCATGTGTTTCGGCGATATCGGCTTTTGTTTCGGCGATATCGGCTTTTTCCTTTTCGTGATCGCGCCCGACCATTCCTCAATCTGGTGCAACCAGAAGCCGCGGTGAGCCGGGTCGGTGCTGACTTGCTCCCGGAAGGTCGACGCGATCGCCGAACAGGCTTCTTTATAGTTCATTCAAGATCTTCAGCCTCGATCAGCCAATGGTGCGGGTACAGATCTTCAAGGAGTAGATCGGGCGATCCCCTCGACGCACTTCGAGATGCCAACTGTCGCCCGGCTGAAGACTGCCTTCGATATCGCGGACGAACCTCTTGGCTTCTTGCCATGCCGCTGCGTCGTCGGGCAGGTCGACGCCGCCGTCATCCTGATACGGTCGCGTGCCCTCTGAACGTGGAAGAAATACCGTGGCATTGAACGGGCGAACGCAGCATCTGAGGCGCAGTTCCTATAAAGGCCTCGCATGCAGGTAGTCGGGTTCGAACTCGGCAATGCGCTTCAGCTCGTCGAAATTCAGGAGCGTCACCGTCTTGTTTTCCCACCGGATCAAGCGACGTTTCCGCAGCTCCTGCAGGGTCCTGTTGACGTGAACGATCGAAAAGCCGGATGCATTCGCGAGGTCCTGCTGGGTCAGCGGAAGGTGGAAGCTATCCTCCGCGATCATGCCTACGGCATCCAGGCGGGATGCAATTTCGCAGATGAGGTGCGCGATGGAGGCGACTGCGTCGCGCGCGGCGACGTTGCAGATCCATTCACGCAGGATCGTCGTTTCTATGACCGTCTCGCGCCAGAAGACGCCGGCCAGGTTGGGCGAAGCGGCGATTAAGGTCTTCAAGTCCGAATGAGAGATCAGGCCGACGCGCGACGTGCCCATGCTGATGATGCCATGATCCAGAACGGGCGCGTAGAGTGCTTGCAGGTCGGGAAAATCGCCTGGAACGTGGAACGCCAGTATCTGCTCCCGATCGGCAGCGATCTTATAGCTGGCGAGAAAGCCGGCATGCACGACCGCACATTGCGTGGCGGGATCGCCTTCACGGCAGAGCGCTTCCCGGTGATCGAGCGTTCGCACCGTCACGCGAAGCGACTTCAAAAGCTCGCGTTTCGTACAGGAAGTTGTTCATTGCGATAGCCGACCGATGACCGGGGGATGACGAAGCATCGCGGCGCGCTCCGGCCGTACCAAGCTCGATATTTCATGATGATCTCTCCCATTGCCAGCCGCTCGGGGCCGGCGATTTCGAGGGCAACGCGCGAGGGCGCCTCTCGCCGGAGAAAGAACAAGATCATGGCTACGAGATCGGAGAGCTGAACCACCTGAAGCGCCCCGGTGCCCGGCATCAAGGGCAGAAAGAGGCAGACTGGCCAGCCCACGAATGAGCGCGCTTGCGCCGAAGGCGGGACTACCGAGCACGACCGATGGCCTCAAAATCACCCAATCCAGCTCGCGTGCGGCAGCTGCTGGTCACCAAGGTACTTTGTTGCAGAAAAGGCTGAAGGCTGCGCCCGGTCGACACCGATCGCAGATAAATGGATAAAACGGCGAACGCCTTCCTGCTCGCAAGCTTCGGACAACACTCCAATCCCGGAGGCGTGAACGCCTTGAGTGTTCTCCCGCGTGTTGTCTTGCAGCACGCCGGCGCAGTTGACCACGGCATCAACGTCCTTCAGATGAGGCAGCCAATCCCTAGCGTGCCGGGCGCACGTCACATCCAGCTTCAGAGATACCGGCACATCCGGCCGCGGCTGGCGCGCCACGCCAACGACGAGATGGTTTGCTCTCGAAGAGCAGCAGCCACTGTGGAGCCGATCAGGCCGGTCGCGCCGACGAGTAGAATCTTCATCCCAAATCCAAAGACGGCATCTGCTCCTCGTCCACAACGAGGCCGTGGTGGACGTGTTCCATCACGGGCCGGCGGTTGCCTCGGGTTAAGGATACCCGCCACACCGCTCAACTTCGCGGGGCCCTTTTTGACGAATTGTCCGCCTCTGTCCCGGGTGTCCTCCGGACCGGACTTGCAAACTTTGAAGGCAGAGGAGGCGGTCGGCGAGTACGTGTGCCTCGTCCCCTCTTGCAAGGCATTCGTTTTCCGCTTGGAGAAGCTGTCAATAATCTTCCACACTGTTTGGTAGGCTAGTCGTGTATGCCGTACTCTCCCCGGTCAGGCCTTGAGAAATCATTGATTGTGTTGAACCGCGCCGCGCCCGGAATTTGATTTCACGCATAAGCCTATTCAGTTATGTGTGGCTCATCATCGCGTAGTCCGCAGCGGTGGGGTCACCTTCTTGCTCGTCTGCGCCTTCGAGGTTGACGCCAGTGACGTGTCTTTGGTCAACGCTGGGTGCGTCTGAAGGATCAGGGTCCAGACACCTGGTGAAGGGCTTTGTCAAGCTCGCTCTCTCTTCCACAAAATGACCACACGCTTGTAACGAGACAATCGCGCGAAAAGGCGTACGTTGCGTCACCTAAAAGGTTGCTTGCTATGACGGACCGACTAACCTGTCACGATATGGAGATTCTCTGCAGACACCGAGCGGTCTTGGAAAGTGCCGACAGGGCAAAGTGGCTCCGCGAAGCTGAACGCTGGCGAGCCTTGGCGCATCAGAAGGCCGCGGCGGAGTTTCAAGATAGCGAGGTAGAGCAGGGAAGATTGCGTCCTTGGCCGTCCCTTCCTAGTCGAGCGAAGTAACCGCCGCTTGTTTGGTGTACTACTCCACCTGCTGTGACACAACGTGTATGGTTCGATAGAGGACGGTTGCTGCCGCGTTGAGGCTTTGCGAGATGCGAGCGGCTTGGCGGCTTCTATCGCGCTGAAGGAGGGTGGGGAACATAGTTCGACAGTCGTGATTGGTCATTTTGAATATCGAGGAAACGGCCATGAAAATGACGACAATCGCACTCGCGACAGCATTCGCTCTGTCGAGCACCTTCGCACTTGCACAAACCGGTGGCGCCTCAGCTGCTTCGGAAGGCGCGACAAATGGCACCGCGCAATCGGAGAAGATGGGCGCGGGCAGCTCCAATAGCAGTTCCGATGCGAATCGTACTTCGGCAAGCTCGTCCAGCGTCCAAGGCACGGCCGGAACCAACGTGGGCGGAACCGTCCAGACCAACCAGGGGAACAAGTTCGGCAACAGCGCCACGGGTCAACAGACCGAGGGGATGAGCCGGACAGGCCAACCCGCCACGTCCACGCACACCCCGCCCAAATAATGAAAGCCTGGTGATCGGCAGCTTGTGCTCACGGTCGATCATCGCTTTGCGCCCAGCAATCCCGCCTTAGTGAGCGCGCCTTCTAAAAGATCGTTCTCCAGCGTCAGCTCGCCGATTTTGGCATGGAGCGACCGCACATCGATCGCGGGGACAGCCGCCGCTCCTCCCGATCCGAAAAACCTCGGAGACGCTGCCTTCAAAGCTGCGATTTCCGCGCTGTGATCTGGTTGGGGGTGAACGTCGAAATGATCGGCCAGTTGGACGATCGTCCGATCGCTCTTGATGACGGCTAAAGCCACCTTCGCCTCGAAAGCCGGTGAGTGGTTCCGGCGCGATCGTCTCTTCATGGTCTCTCCTGATCGCGGCAATTATCGCCATTGTCAGGCAGAAATTCCACTTATCGTCCTGTCCAGATTTCCGCGACCGGCTCTCTCCAACACCTGTTCCGCCGCCTACCGCCGAGCTATCGCCAAATTTTGGTGACGGCCGGAGCCGGTCAGGCGGCGGCGGTTATGGGCTGACGGTCGGTCGGCTTGGCGATGACCTCGATCCCATCATTGAATGTCACACCGACAACGAGTTTTGGCAACTGGTTGTGGCCATCGAGACGACGCCAGCTTCTCTGCGCGGCCTCGAGCAGCTTGAAGACTCGCGAGTGCCGTCTTGTTGGACAGGCAGCCCTTCGATCGGATGGTGCGGTGGCGAACGGTGGCGAAGGTGCTTTCGATGGGGTTGGTCGTCCGCAAGTGTTTCCAGTGCTCGGCCAGGAAGTCGTAGAACGCCAGTAGCGTGTCTCTTCAGCGCGTAGCTCTCGATGAAGGCGTCGAACGCCAGGTCGGCGGCGAGCTTCGTTTCAGTCATCCAGATCTCCTGCAACGCGCGTTTGGCCTTCGGCTGCTGGCTCTTCGGCAACTTGGCGAGCACGTTGGCGGTCTTGTGCACCCAGCAGCGCTGCTCGCGCGTTGG
>NZ_JADPJJ010000089.1:0-11711 GCF_023073375.1 Bradyrhizobium sp. 197
TTCGTTGGCAGATGCGGCTCTATCTGAGCCCACTGCTTGTCGTTGAGCCAGAACAGTCCTTTGCGCATCGAAGTCCCCCGTGCCGAATCAACTTGGCACCAGGGAATCAGAACTCGCTAATTAGGTACAGACCCTAGCCCTATTGGCCTTACCAAGAGCGTCAACAGCGGCCGGGACAAGGACAACCGTTGGCGCCATCACACGGTCTGCGGAATGCTGATGCATTTTAGTCTCGCTGTGACTGTCGAGGCCCTGCCGCTGGGATTAGCGGCGGTGAAGTTCTGGACGCGGAAAAGTTGAAAGGCACGACGCAGCTCAAGAAGAAGATTAACCCGACCCGCGTTGCAAATGAGAAGAACGAAGCGTTCGCTAGCTCGACAATCTCAGGCAGTCAATCGAGCGGCTCGGACAGCCGGAGCGTTGCATTCATTGGTGACCGCGAAAGCGACATCTACGAATTGTATTGCCAGACCCAGGAGCTTGGCGCTCACTTCCTTGTTCGCGCCTGTATCGATCGGCTGGCAGGCGATGGCGGTCATACGATTAAGGGCACGCTCAATCCCGACGCCCGAGAATGTGCGCGATCCAAAGTTTCGGGGAAACGAATTCTTCGATCCGCAACCGTGCAAGTCAAGTACGAGATATTGCGTCGCGTCTCCGTCGACAACGCTTCGGTGACAGGCGCGGCTGGTCCAGGGTGCGCCGGTTCGCGCTCGGGCGCTGGCGAGCTTGATCCGCGCCGAGCTCGTCGAGGTTCATCCGAGGGCGATCGAGCGAGCATTAAAAAAAACTGCCGGATGAACACGCCACGACACCGGCATGTTCGATCCTCTCGCCCGCCATTGCGGCCCAACATGGGGTGCTGCGTATGGCAGCTCTCGGCAAAGCGCTGCCGCCAACGGCCGACAGTGGCCTCATGCTCTTTCTGCGCCGGGGCATGTGGGGGTGGGCGCAGACGCTGGCCGCCGCAGGCCCTGTTCAAAAGTCAGTTGCATCGCGTACTCCACCGGTGCCGCGTAACGAGCGCACAGCTGTCGTTTACGTGCTCGCGACAATGGCGATGAGCACACCCGACCGGAGAACGCCATGAAGGAGTCCCTCAAAGTCCAGCCTCACCACCTCGAACGGGGTGCCTACCTCTACATTCGCCAGTCCTCGATGCGACAAGTCGTTGAGAACGTCGAGAGTACAAAGCGGCAAAATGCGCTTCGCGGGTGCGCAACTGCTCGGCTGGCGCGACGAGCAAATCATCGTCCTTGACAATGATGATGGCGAGTCCGGTGCATCGGCCGCCTGGCGAGGGATTTCAGCGGTTAGTCAGCGACGTCGGCATGGGACGCGCAGGCATCGTCATCGGCCTGGAGGTCTCCCCGGCTCGCGAGGAACAATGCCGACTGGCAACGTTTGCTGGAGATCTGCGCGCTCGCTGACACTCTGATCCTCGACGAGGATGGCGTGTACGATCCGACAAGCTTCAACGGCGGCTCCTGCTCGCCTCAAGGGAACAATGAGCGAGGCTGAGTTGCACGTGATCAAAGCACGGCTTACGCGGCGGGATTCTCAACAAGGTGAGACGCGGCGAGTATCGCTGCAGCCTTCCAACCGGCCTGATCTATGACCAATCCGGCGATGTGACGTTCGATCCCGACACGCAGGTCAGGGAGACGATCGCCCATTTCTTCGACACGTTCTCTCGCGTAGGCTCTGCATGCCAAACCGTCAAAGCCTCCCGGCCGCGACCCATCGCAAGGCCATACCGGCATCTCGCCAGCGTTTGACGTTGCGGGTGACGCGGCGAATGGTGCCCATCATGTTCTCGGCGATGTTGGTACAGGCAAGCGATCGACGAAGCTCCTTCGGCAGCTTCAATCGGACGACAGTCGGGATTTCGTCGAGGCCTTCGAGGATGCTGGCCGCTACGCCGGGCCAATGCCGGTCGAGTCGACGCGCGAGATTGCGGATCAATTTTTCAGCCTTGTCCGCGTCATCGAGCTACCAGGCCTGGCGCAGCACCCGACGGGTCGCCGCATGATGCTCTTTTGGCACGCGCTCCATGATGTTGCGCGCCTTGTGGATCTGGCAGCGCTGGATCCCAGCGGCCGAACCGAAGGTGCGGCGGATCGCCTTCGACAACGCTTTCGCGCCGGCGACGATGAACAGTCTTGGCACCTTCGGATCGAGCCCGCGCGAGAGTCCAGCAGGGCCTGAACCGTTGCGGCGTTCTCGGTCGCCCCTTCCACCAGCGCCAGCGGATGCTTGTTGCCTTCGCCGTCAACCCCGAGCGCGGCGACCAGCACGAGATCCTCGCCGAGATGCAGCCCGTCGATTTGGCCACGAGAAGGTCGAGCGCGGACAGATCGGCAGCCATGAAGTCGGCCAGCCGCGCCGCCGACAGCGCTACGAACCTCCGCGAGGCCGCCCACTTCGAAATCCCCGATCCGGGCGGTGCCGGCACGTCACCTTCGGGCAGCCGGACAGCGCGGTGCCGAACCGGCGCGCCGACACATTGATCAGCATCAGGTTCATCGCCCAGCGACCGAGCGAGTCCTCCTGCGCCGCCGTTTCCCAGCTCGGGATCGTGACCTGGCGGCCGTCCACGCCCCGGACCCGCGGGCGCTCGACGTCGATCTTGCCGCCGTGGAAGCCGATCCGTCCCCGCGTTCGGCCCCAATGGTGCGCCCGCCGCGCCGCATCGCGACCGTGGCGCGGCTTGCAGGCCGCCGTGACATCCGCCTCCATCATCGTGCCGAGCGCCTCGATCCCCGCCGCAAGGCAGAACCGATCAAAGCTCGCCCCGCACTTCTGCAAACGCTTCGTCCACAGCCCCAATCGCCGGCGAACCAGCCGGTGTGAGATCTCTCCTCATGGCGTTGCTCTCCTTTGTAGAATCAGCACCCCGAGCCGACCGGGGCTCAAGCTGGGCAACGCCGACCTCTTCAGAAATTCAACAGAACCCGGGACATCGCCGCCGGTCAGGGTGGCAGTTACAGCGACAACCACAAAAGGCGTGGCTAGCGTAATATGCGCCAAGACCAGTCCGGCATAGCTGTTGAGCAGCCCGACATTGGCATAAAAGAAGTAAATCGCCACTGCGGTAATCACGGCGGGAACTACCATCGGGGTAATCAACAAACTAAGCACCGCAGCACGGTACGGAAACTTCGGCCGACTTGACCTTGCCCCCAGGTTTTATCCAGTCCTGAGTTCGCCCGTGCCGTTGGATTTGCCCGGTTGGGCGGTGGCAGCGACGGGAGCTGGCGCGGAGCCTTCGGCATAGCGCACCGCCAGATCCCGGCGCGGGTGGCAGGTCATCGCGAACTCGGACGGGGTTCTCCATCCGAGCTGCGAGTGTGGTCTTGTGTCGTTGTAATCGGCCCGCCAACTTCCAAGTGTGACGCGGGCTTGTGCCAGTGACGTGAACAACGTCTGGTTCAACAGCTCATCCCGCAGCCGGCCGCTCTCGATGAAGGCGTTCTGCATGGGTTTGCCCGGCGCGATGTAGTGCCATTCGACACGGCTTTGGTCGGCCCACACCAGGATGGCGTTGCTGGTGAGTTCGCTGCCGTTATCGCTGACCACCATCCTGGGCTTGCCGCGCTCGATCATCAGCCGGTCCAGTTCCCGCGCCACGCGGATGCCGGAGAGGGAGGTATCGGCCACCAGCGCCAGGCACTCACGGGTACAATCATCGACGACAGTCAGGATTCGGAAGCGGCGGCCGTCGGTCAGCTGATCCGACACAAAGTCGAGCGACCACCGGTCGTTCGACGTCATCGGAACCAGCATCGGCGCCCTGGTCCCGATCGCCCGCTTGCGGCCACCACGGCGGCGCACCGTCAGCTTCTCTTCCCGATAGAGCCGGAAGAGCTTTTTGTGGTTGATCAGATAGCCCTCCCGCCTGAGCAGAACATGCAGCCGCCGATAGCCGAAGCGGCGGCGCTCCTGGGCGATCGCCCTCATGCGTTGGCGAAGGCTGGTATCGTCAGCCTGGGTCGTCCGGTATCTCATGGTCATGCGGCAGCAGTCGATGGCTTTACACGCCCGCCGTTCGCTCAACCCATGGCCATCCACCAGATGAGCGACAGCTTTCCGCTTCCCCGCGGGCGTCACCATTAATGGGATGACCCGCCCCGTCCTCTCAGTCAGACTGAGTTGGCTTTTGAAAGGAGGAAGCAATGAGGACACGGAACAAGCCCAGGCCGGCAACGGTGTTTGGGATCGACATTGGCAAGAACCTTTTCCACGTCGTTGGGCTCGACGCCGCCGGAATGCCGATCCAGAAGGCGACCTTTCGGCGCGATACGCTCTTGCAGTTCTTCGAATGTGCAGGACCGGCTTTGGTGGGGATGGAGGCCTGCTCCGGCTCGCAATGGTTGGCCCGCAAGATCGCCGCCATGGGGCACACCGTTCGCATTATCCCAGCTCAATTCGTGAAGCCATATGTGAAGTCCAACAAAAATGACATCATCGATGCCGCGGCGATCGCCGAAGCCGTGACGAGACCAACGATGCGCTTCGTCGAGCTAAGGTCGCCTGAGCACATTGACCTGCAAGCGCTGCATCGTGTTCGCGATCGGATGATGTCGCAACGGACGTGCCTCATCAATCAGATGCGCGCTTTTTGCCTGGAATATGGGATCGCTATTCACCAGGGTGCCGGCAAGTTCAAGGCTGATCTGCCGAGGGTTTTGGCCGATCAGTCGAATGATCTAACCTCGGCGATGCGTCGCATTCTTGCATCTACATCTGACGAGCTGCGGCAGCTGGAGCTGCGGATTGCCGAGGTCAACCGCGAGATTGAGGCAATTGCCTCTCAAAGCGATACCGCACGTCGATTGATGACCATCCCGGGCATTGGGCCGCTGGCCGCGACGGCGCTTTTGGCAGCAGCTGGATCTGCCCGCCAGTTCAAAAAGGCCCGCGATATGGCAGCTTGGCTAGGTCTTGTCCCGAGAGAATATTCTACGGGAGGCAAAACGAAGCTGCTGGGGATAAGCAAGCGCGGCAATCGATATCTGCGCCGGATGATCATCCATGGCGCCCGTTCCTGCGTGACTCATCTTGATCGCTCGCGATACCGCCTTGGCGCGTGGCTTGATGGACTTCAGGCACGCATGCACACTAACAAGGTCACCGTCGCCTTGGCGGCCAAGATTGCGCGGATCGCATGGGTGGTGATGACCAAGCCCGGCGCAAGCTATGAACGGCGGGATCCGGCCTTTAGCTGATCCCGTTTGTTCCAGACTGCGAGGTTCGTGAAGGTGATGACGAAACAGTCGATCGGCGCGCCGTAAACCCTGTGCAAAAAAGCGGGCTTCGAACCCGAACCATTTATCTGGGAACGGCACGCGCGGATCTCATCATGGCCTGGCCGCAACAGCGGCCCACTTGCAAGAGGCCGGATACATTTGTGCAGACTGCATCGTTCTCATTAAACCGCTTGCGCTTCATGCTCTGGTCCTCGGCTTGGGCCAGAACGAACTTCAAACTGAATTAAGCCTGAGGGGCAAGGTCAGACTAAGCCCAAGTGCCGCCGGCGTCCCTAACGCCGTGGAAAGTGCTGTCACAGATGTCGCCACGAGAAGCGAAGTGCTCAGCGCGCTCTGCCATCGCTGCGTTAGGAAAATTCCTCGTACCAACGCAGTGAAAACCCCTCGAGCGGATAAGTAAAGAAGGGTACAGAATTGAAGGAGAGTGGAATGATTACCAGGATCGGGGCGATCAAAAAAAGAATAACAGCCCCGCAGATCAGCCGGTGTGTATAGTACCAGATCTTCTGAAGCGGCGCGACAGCGACCGTTCTCATGCTAATTTGACCCGCTCGACCCAAACCAACTCGCCGGCTTGCTGGCCTCAATGAACCGCAAGGCCAACGGCTACGACAATGCCCGGATGGAAAGCTTCTTCCACACTCTCAAGACCGAACTCGTCCATCACCGGCATTATGCAACAGGGCAAGAAGCCACACGTGATATCTTTACCTGTGTCGAGCAAACGCGTCGTCACTCCGCCATCGGCTATCTCAGCCCGATCGAGATGGAGCTAAACGCAGCTTAACCCTGTCCATTTTTTCGGGGGAAGATCAGTTCGCCCTTCGGTTGCTCTCTTGGCGCTCGCGCGGGTTGCGACACCTCGATTTCATGTGCTGCTCATGCTTGGCTGCCGCGCCTGCGGCATGGTCTTAGCGGTCCACTCTCTGCTTCGACGTATGCCACTCAATCACCTTGCCTAGCGCTCGGACCGAAATTCCCGTGCCCTGCAGAAGCGGTCGGCCGGCGAACACGGGCGGCCTTCCGTCAATCTCCCTACCTTGAGAAACTCCACTCATCTGCGAGACTGGGACAAGAACGATTTCAGGATGTTGGGTCACTAGCTCATTGAGAGCTAGACCAACTGGCGACTCGTCGTCAATGCTCAACGGTAGGTCCTTACCCCAGAGAAGGATGTCAAACTCACCGCTTGCTCCGAGTACCTGCATGCAACTGCGCAGGACTTTCGTATCGAAGGCACTTTGAGCACTCAGATCCAGGGGATTGAAGCTGTTCGCGAATCTCGGAAGCACGTCCGCCAGATGTTTGCGCAGCTGGTCCGAGAACGAAGCGAGCCTCAAGCCTCGTGTCGCCAAAATCAGGTCGGCCATAATGTTTCCCATTCCACCTGAAAAACTTACAAAGGCGACACGGTTGCCTCGTGGTCTTAGGGAGGCGTTGAAAGCTACGACAGTTTCGACCAGATCCTCCGCCGAATCGACCGTTATCACCCCCAGTTCTTCCAGAAGCCGGATGTCGCTTTCGTAGCTGGTCGCTGCTTGGGTTGCCGTATGACGGTTAATAGTCTTTTGGATTTCGGAATGAGCGCCGACGCGCAACATGATGATCGGCTTGCCCTGTCGCCGCGCGCGCGTGCAAGCAGCGGCGAGACTTTCGGGATCCTTAATCCCTTCGGAATAACTAACGATCACCGTGGTTTGTGGATCGTCGGCAAAGAAGTTAATTATTTCGGCCGTTGTGACGCTGACTTCGTTACCTGTGGTCGCGATCTTGCTGATGCCGATGCCCCTAGCGATCAACGGATGCATGATTGCAACCATCTGTCCGCTCTGGAAGACACAACTGACCCCTCCCGGGACGATACTAGGAATCCTGCTTTCTCCAACGGCAATGAGAGGCCGGTGCAGATTAACGACTCCATATGTATTGGGCCCGACAAGGGCGATTGTCGGCGAACCCTTCGCCCACTGCTGAACTTGCTGCTGTCTAGCGCGCCCTTCTTCTGAGCCGAGCTCGGCGAAACCGCTCGAGATGATCTGTGCGGCGCCCACCGACCTTCGATTGCATTCCTCTAGAACGCGCAGAATGCTCTCAGCCGGAACACATAGGATGGCCAGGTCCACTCGGAACGGAACGTCTAAGATACACCTGTAACAGTTTACGTCGTCCACCTTGCCGTAGTTCGGGTTGACGGCGGCGACATTTCCATCGAATCCGGACGATACAATGTTGGTAAGTATGTTTTTCGCGAGACCCGGCTTCGGCGAAGCCCCGACAACCGCAACTCCCTGCGGTTCGAAGAGAGATTGAAAACTACGTTCGTGGCTGGTCGGCTCCAATTTGTCCGGAACAGGCCGATAGGTCCGTGTCGCTGTTTGTACGGTTGTTTTCTCGTTACTCATGGGCATTCCTCGTAAGCCAGAAAGCAGGGACAGGATCAACGACGTGTGGGAATGTTCAAAAGTCTCCGGGGCGACTGCGAGGATCGGCCCTACAGTCAGCTCCTAGCGAGGATCTTGGCCAGCCTCGCTCGGTGCCGTTAAGGTGTTCAACGCCAATTTTTCGATGCAGGCCATATCGCTCTAGCGAAAGCAGAACTACGTTCGTCTTGCGCGCTGAATGCATTCAGGTGCTCTTTCACTCAGTGTTGCTGGTGCTCGATAGCAAGGGACGTGCCAGCGGAGCCAATGGCATGCCAGTGGCGTTCAGCGCCATTGAACTTCTGTTGCCAAAAAGGTATTGTGTGATTTAGCGTCATGTCTTGTACTTTAGCTCGTCCTACTTAAGTTGGCAGCTGCCCAAGCGAGCACCCGTGGTTTAATTGTTTGACGATTGAGGGGATCGAGCTGTCTCCGCAATTTGTGTAGAAAATGCTACTTCTGCCCACTGTCGCCAAGCATTCGCTGTGAGCAGGTTACAGCCGCGCGACCAGTTTCGGTACGTCGAGCACGCAGTAAATGCGAGAGCAGACTGCCGCCTCGAATGCCGACCACCTGGCTAAAGTGCGGATTACCGATCCATATTTCGACGCAGCTCGTCGGCCTGGTCTCATGAGCTGCCATGGACGTGCCATAGCCGGATGCGCAACTGCTAGGGGCACTGTCCCCCTCATATTCATCGCGACGCAATTGACTTCGTGCGATGCTCCTACGTTGGTTTCGATAATCACCCGGCGATCGCCGCTTGCGCGATTCATGCGATTGAGGCTCAGCGGTCATTGCATTACTCCTGCGCCAGAACCCAATACAATCTCGATGTTCTCAGAGAACTCGAAGGAAGCTTGTCAGAGAATATTCTGCGCGCGCGTGCTTGTCTTTTCCAGCGTAATGCTAGCCTATCTCGCCGCGATGCACATTCTGGCTTCCGGTCAATTGACGGGGCGAAGGACACCGATCGTAGTGTTCCATGCCTTTGCACGCATCTCTCCAGCGCGAGCGCGGTCACCTGCGCCCTGGAGATCATCGGCACAGTCTCAAAGTCGAAGCTATCGAAGGTCTTTCCGGCGGGCAGCCGCGCCTCAACGAGATGGCGCTCGATGCGACGGCGGCCGCGTTCGACGATTTCGTGCTCGGCGATGACGGCGAGGAAGCGGGCCGCCGGCCAACCTTCCTTGTCGGACTGTTCGGCGAACTGTGGCCACAGCACCTTGATGGCCGGCAGTCGCAGCTCGTTCAGCAACAAATTGAGGCCCGCGATGTCGACGGTGTTGGCCGTGTTCATGCGGCGTCTCCGATCTGGCTGGCGCCGATGAGGCACTCATAGCTTGCGAGGGGGGCAAGCTGCACCACGACCTGCGGCACGCAGGCAGGATCGGGCGCAAAGTGGGCGCGCAGCTGTCCGAGGTCGGGCGGTTGACCGGTGTCCAGGTCGGCGGCGAGCTAACCGGCGAGTTCGGCCTCGCAGCCGCGCTCAGCGCGAGCAGATCGACCATCAGCCGGCAGGCTTTCCTGTCCGGCAATCGTTCGCGCAAGCGATCAAAGGTCCGGCGATAGGCATCGCGCGGGAACAGCCGATCACGGTAGACCAGATTGAGCAGCGCCATTGGCTTGCGCCGCAAGGAATGGATCACGTGCCGATACTCGACGACCTGGTCGTGCTTCCGTTGGGATGTGGCCGCCCACGCGGCAGGGTGACGAGATGGTGCCGCCGACGAACACGTCGAGACGATCGTCATAAAGGCGCACCCGCAGGTTGGTGCCCGATCAAACGCGACGGCACGGTGTAGAACACCTTGCGCAAGGTGAAGCCCCGCTTGACGTCACGCGGACAATCACCCTCCTCGTTGTCCGAGGTGCGGCGGTCTGGCAACGCCTGAAGGGTGGCGCGCTCGTGGTCGATCCGCTTGGTGTTGCGGGCATCGCCGCGATAGGCGGCGAGATCATCGAAGTCGGCAGTGCCGCGCAACAGCAGCGCATCGTTGATCGTCCGCTTGGGATGGCCATGCGAGCTCTCGATCGCCCCGTTCTCGTGGGCGATGCCGCCATTGTTGCGGCAAGGCTGCATGCCGTAGTGGGCGCAGAGGTCCTCGTACCGCGGGGTCAGATCGTCCCTCGCATTGCGATCGAGATTGCAGATGGCGGCCGACAGGCTGTCGGTCCGATGCTCCCGCGGTGCCCCACCGAGCGACCACAGGGCATTCTGCAGCCCTTCGGCCAATGCGACGAAGCTCTCGCCACCGAGCACGACATGGGCGTGTTCAAAACCCCCAATAGGCCAACCGGACGTGATCGAGGCGATGATCGAGCGGCACGCCAGCGATCGTGGCCCCAAGCTCGCCCATATCGGTGAAGTCGGACAGGCGGACCTGGCCCACTTCATGGGTCTGGAAGATGACCTCCTGCTCCTCGTCGTGGACCGCTCGCCAGGCGCGGATCCGGCGCTCGAGCGTGCGGCGGATTCCAGCTCCGAGCACAGGATCGCGCCGTAACACCTCCTCGGAGATCGCAACCGGCCGCACGCCGGGGGCGGCCTTGAGCATCGGCACCGCTTCTGTCTCAAACACACTGGCCAACGGGTCCGGCCGGCGACGACTGCGGGCGCCCTTCTTCTGCGATGGAAGTCGGGAATCATTCTCGATGCGATACGCGGTTGACGTGCTGAACGACGCCTGGCGGCGGCACCTGGCGGGCTATCGGTCTGACGGTACTTCATGTAGAGCCTCATCTGGTGATCGATGATGTGTCGGCCTGGCAAGCGAGTGATTCCTCTTGGCGGAAGAACCACGTGCATAACCAGCCGGCCGCGATCACCAGACGGCGCGGTCCCCTGTGGCCGCGCCGTCGCCGGGCTCGCAACTCCGGTCGCGCTACGCCCTCCCTGCGTCACGAGCCCGGCGACGCTCCCTCATCCTGATTGACGCTCCGCTGCCATCCTAATTGCCGCGCGGCAATCGAAGCAACACGGGCCGGGGCGGCGGTGGTGCACTTCCATGTGCGTGATCCTAAAACGCGGCGCGGTTCGCGCGATGCGGCGTTGTATCGGGCCGTGATGGAGCGCATTCGGGAGTCAGACGTCAATCCGGTTGTCAACCTGACTACGGGAATGGGCAACGGTCTTCTTCTGGGTGAACCGGACTCTCCTCTGCCGCCGAACCCCTCGGGCACGGACATGGCGAGCGTGAGTGAGAGGCTAACGCATGTGGAAGAGCTCCGCCCCGAGATCTATACACTGGATTGCGGATCGATGAATTGGGGTGCTGGCAGTCAGTACGTCATGGTCAATTCCGCTGGAACGCTGCGCGCGATGGCCGCACGTGTGAAGGAGATGGGCGTAGGTCCGGAGCTCGAGGTGTTCGATGCTGGTCAACTGGTGTCGGTGCGCGATTTGATAAAGGAAGGGCTGATCGACGATCCGGCGTTGATCCAGCTGTGCTTGGGGATTCGCTACGGCGCGCCCGACGATCCGACCACGTTGATGGCGTTGCTGCACCAACTCCCGCCACACGCCATTTACTCGGTGTTCTCGATCGGACGGATGCAGCTACCCCATGCCGCACTGGCCCCGTTGGTCGCCGCGAACGTGCGGGTAGGCTTGGACGATAACATTTACCTCTCTCGCGGGCGATTGGCCACGAACGCCGAGCTTACGCAACGCGCAGTGGAGATTCTCGAGAGAATTGGCGTGGAGGTGATGAGCCCGCATCAGGTGCGCCAGAAGCTCGCACTTAAAGCTCAGGTCTAGGAGGACCAAGTTTATGTCCAGAAAGCGAGCGCTTACCGTGCTGGGAGGCGGAGTCGCCGATCGGGCCGAGTGCATCGGTTGCGTCATTCCCAAAGGATAGGAATTAGGGTTCAGACTCAATTGATCCAATAAGCGACGAGAGCGGCGAGGTGGACGGCGGCCAAGAAGTTTCTGGCAAGTTTGTCGTAGCGAGTAGCAACACGCCTGAAATCCTTGAGCCGGCAGAAACAGCGCTCGATAACATTGCGCCCTTTATAGAGG
>NZ_JADPJJ010000047.1:0-11671 GCF_023073375.1 Bradyrhizobium sp. 197
CCGAGGGAACAATATAGCCACCGTCCGAAAGCGAACAGAACAAATTGCCGATTTTTCCTAGGCTCAGGACGCTTGGCCTTCCCCTAGGTCCAGGCACCTCCAGCGGCCCCGGCTCCACACCTCAAAAGCCCCCCTGGCCGGGGCCGTCTCTGCCCCGCTAGCGATACTTCCGCAGGTGGAGCAGACGAAGCGCCCCTCGAAGTTGGACGGCAATTTTCGTTCCGAGCCGGAACTGAACTTACCTTTTTCGGTTTTTGGAGTCGTCGTTAATGGCACAAGGAATGACTCCATGTCTCAGCGACGCCGCAGAGTGAAGCACAACCGGTCGCTTGAAGAACGATTGGGCGAGCACGCCACTCAGCTCAAAGAACAAGCTGCCCAGCTCCCCCCTGGTGCTGAGCGCGAGCGGCTTCTCAGGAAGGCGCGCTTAGCTGAGACGGGCGCGCATCTGAGCGATTGGCTGAACTCGCCTGGTCTGCAACCCCCGGAGTAAGCCGCCCGTAAATGGACAAGGCCGCCTCAGTTGGCGGCTCCTCAATTATCATGGCGCCGCGCAAGGGGAGGGCGAGCTGGGTCGAAGTGCCGGCTGGCGTTGGTGGCAATAAAGGCCTGCAGAGCAGGCGAGACCTCGGCGTCGGTATCTGCCGCCAGCTGGGCTACAGCGTCAGCAAACTCAGAGGTTGCGTCCCGTGACCAGCCTTGGCTCGGATTGAAGCAAACGATCCTAACCGGATAGGTATATTGGCCGGACAGAAGATGCTGCAGGACAGTCGCCATGTCGGTGTCGGCTTCATCCGTCTCGCGCCAGGCGCATGCGGCGCCGGCTCCGAAGTCCTCGAGCACGAGGCAAATGTCGCGGTCCAAGCGATCGGCCGGCACGATCGAGGGCGAGGTACGCATACGCATACTCCGAAACTACCGACGGCGGAGACACGGCCCCGGCTTCAGGGGGGCTTTTGGGGTAGGGCCGAGGCCGCTCCGCCGGCCCGGGGGAGTCGGCCTAGAATCAATTCCCCTGAAGAAGGCGAAGTTCCTAGTTCAGGAGATTTTTGCCCGGCGTCAGCAGACGCACATAGGTCCCGCTTTCGTGCAGCTCGAGCCAGCCTTGCTGGACAGCATACTTGATGGCGGCGCCGAACTCGCTGCCGTTGCCGCCGAGCGTAGACATAAATGGCGCGTTGACCTTCTCGATGTGGATGCGCCCGTCCTGGACCGGCTCGATGCTCGCGGCGAGCTGGACCAACCGGCGGGCCGCGGCTTCGGGATCCGCATAAGGACGTTCGGTCGCAAATTTTGCCAATGCTCTACCGCTCTTCGCTCGGGTGAACCCATTTATAGGGCGTGATCTGTCTTGTCTTGGTTAGTTTGATCATGCGGGCAGGTGACGCGTAGCGAGTGGTGCGGCAGGAGCGGCACTTCAGCGAAGCTTCGAGTTTCCAAAGCGGCGTATCTTTGGGCCGGCGGATGGCATCGAGTGGCAGACTGGCGCGCGTCTTACAGCGGGCGCACTCGACCTCCAGCCAGGCAAGCCCGCCGTTGAGGCATTGAGCGATTGTGGGGGAGGGTTGGGCTGGGCCGCCGTAACCTTCCATCCGGACGGACCAAGCTTCAGCCTCGGCCCGGTCTGCTTCGCGCGCAGCCTGTTGAGCGCGCTGGCGGGCCCCCTCTGCGCGGATCTTCGCGCCCATGATCTGGCCGCCCCAGATGACCTCTCGCGACTTGGTGCTCATGCCGGAAGATTCCTCCGGCGGCATCCCGGAGGCAAGCCGCTAGGTTTTGTAGCTTCGACGGACGGGAATGCCACCTGTTCGTCAAGCAAGACTTTGGAGAGCCTGCATTCGGCTTGACCAGAAACAATTCGCAGTTAGCGTGCGCCGTCATGGGGGCACATCCAGAATATCGGGCTGACATCGACGGGCTGCGGGCGCTAGCCGTGGTTGGCGTTGTCGCCTTCCATGCTTTCCCGGAACTCTTGCCCGGCGGGTTTGCCGGCGTCGACGTGTTCTTCGTCATATCCGGCTATCTGATATCGGGCATCATCTTCGATGAAGTCGCCCGAGGGTCGTTCTCCCTCGCGAGCTTCTATTCGCGCCGCGTGCGGCGCCTTTTCCCCGCGTTGATAATTGTGCTCGCGAGCGTAGCTGCGTGCTCCTGGTTTGTCCTGCTGCCGGCATCTCTCGATATGCTTGGGCAGCAAATCGTCGCCGGTTCAGCGTTCCTCGCAAACTTCTATTTCTGGCTTCAATCTGGTTACTTCAGCCCCGACGCCCATACTCTCCCGCTGCTCCATCTTTGGTCGCTCGGCGTCGAGGAGCAGTTTTATATTTTCTGGCCTGTGGCCGTCGTGCTGCTCGCAAGCCCCACGCGATGGCGTGCGGCTATCTGGGTCGTCGCCGTTCCGTCATTTATTCTCTCGGTTGCGCTGGCCTCGCATCGAGACGCTGATTTCTATTTGCCGTTCACCCGAGCATGGGAATTGATGGCCGGCGCTCTGGTCGCTTGGCGGTTCAAACAGCGCCCCGGCGCCAGGATCGACGGGCCCGAGTTGCTCGTCGCCTTTGGTCTGTTCCTGATAGTCGGCACATTTGTGTTTTTAAACCAGAGCATGGCTTATCCGAGTTGGCGAGCCGCAGCGCCGGTTGCTGGCGCGGTGCTTGTCCTCGTCGCGGGAGCACGTAGCCGCCTTGCCTCTCATCTGCTCTCTAATCGACTGGCCGTTTTTACTGGCAAGATCAGTTACCCGCTTTACCTTTGGCATTGGCCGATTCTTGTTCTCGCGGTCGCTGTGAAGTTCTTGCCACTTACTTTGTTGGAACGAGGCGCCGCCGTCATTTTCTCTTACGGTCTGGCTTGGACAACCTTCGTGTTCGTCGAGAGGCCATTTAGGTTTGGACGCGCCGCACGCGGCCGGATGCAATATGCCTTGCCCTCCGCGATGATTGCGGTTGCTTTGGCGGGGGCCGTCTTCGCCAACTTCAATGGTTTCACGTCGCGATTTCCCGCCGATCTGCAAACGGCCAACTCCGAACGCCCTGAAGCGTGGCGAACTGGGGTCTGCCTTCTCGACCTTGGCACTAGCGCGGAGATTCTTCCTGAGTGCTTGGAGGCCGTACGTCCCACACTTGCGGTATGGGGAGACTCGACTGCCGGCGCTCTCATGCCGGGCTTGCGGTCGATGCAAGCGGAGTATCCCTTCGGGATTGCGCAGCTCACTGCTAGCAGCTGCATGCCGCTATTGGACGGATCGCCTTCGGTCTGCACTCGTCATAATGAGGAGGTTATCAGGACTATTGCCAGCATCAGGCCAGACGCTGTGCTGTTGCACGCAAATGGTCCGCTAAACCAAGTTGAGAGGACAGGGTGGTCCAATACAATCGCTGCACTTAAGTCGGCGGGGGCCGCGGTAATAGTGCTCGGGCCCGTTCCTTCATGGAAGCGCGGCTTGCCTGAGCAACAAATCGCTTATTACATCACTCGCCGCAAAATGTTGCCGGAGAGGTCGTCCCAGTTCGTGAGCAATCTGTGGGATGAGGAAAGCGCGCGCACGTTCTTTGCGGAGCACGGAGCTAAATACCTCTCCGCCTGGGAAGTGTTCTGCGAAGCGTCGGGCTGTCTTACCCGAATTAGTCATCAGGGCCCGACCGCAATAGACGGCACGCATCTTTCTGCACCTGGATCACGCTACCTAATCCGGTCGATAGAAGCTGACCTCTTCACGGCGCTGCAACTTCGCGGGCCCTAGATCATTTCGCTGCGCGGCGCGCCTTGCTTTTGCCCCTCACTCCCATTCCTTCCTCAGTTTCGGGCAGGAACGTGATGCCCGCGGCTGATAGTGTCTTGTACACGGCGTCGATATTGCCGCCGCGTGCTGCCGGGAATCCTCGATGCGCTGGATTGTCGAGAACCCCACGCCAGACTTTTTCGCCAACTCCGCGAGATCCAGGCATGTCCGCATTACTCAAAGTGCCCTCGGCGGCTCGGAAACGAGGATCTGACAACCGAGCAAATCGAAACTGAGGTTAAGCGTGAGAACGCCGTTGTAGCAGTTGCGGACCAAATACTGCGTCACGCTACGCTGCAGGTGCAAGCTGCGAAGATCATATCCGATCGTGGGTTATTTCATCGGGCAGATCCTTCGTCATAAGCGCCCGAAGAAGTGAAGGGCGCTGCGCCTCCTCGGCTTCACGAGCAACGCCCGAGAGCAGCAGTCAGTGGAAGGAGTCGACGATGAGTTCGCGTTTGCGATCACGTTGTTGAATAGCATGGGCCCTCTCGTTTGGAGGGAGCCCGTCTGAGGCGCAGTACCACGCCGAAATGCGGGGCGAGCGATCTGTGGGCTCGTTTGGAGGAGCGCCAAAAAACTAGCGTCCTGGCTTACCGAGAGAGGCCGCCTGCGCTCTTGAGCATGGCATCGAGGGCACTTTGAGTAATGCGGACATGCCTGGATCGACCTTTTGGAACCATGTCGGACTAATCTGCGTTCACGTTTAGCCTTCCGCGCATGCGGCAGACATTGATCCGGCCTCAGCATATCCCCCCGGTGCCGCTGAGGCCGTTTCCTTGTTGGTCCGACCTAACGCGGTGCTTGGGCGTTCTTTCGTTTATTGTTGGCAGCGGGAGCGCGCCGGTTTTGACCCGCAAGCCAGCTTCATATCGGATCTGCACGACCTTGAAGGCTGGCGGGGCGATAGGCGCATTGCGCGCCTCATGCACCACACTCGACCGTGAGACCGCCTCAGTTGGCGGCCTCCTGTGCTTACGGATGATCCGGGGCGAAGTAGCTAGACTTTAGCGCCACGCTCTGCTTCGACGCCGTGCCGCTATCAGCGACATACGCGAACTCGTTTGACGATGCGGCGGCCGTGATAGCCGCGGGTCACTACGGTGCGCGTCGTACAGACTTTGCGGGGGACGTAGTGATACCGCACGCCAATGGCTTCCGAGCGGGCGATGCCGTTCAGCGCGGGGTGGCCAGGGAGTGCAGCCGCTGGAGCTGTAAGCGCAGGAACTCCGAGCAGAGCCACAGTTGCGAGTGCATAGATGATTTTCTTCATTGGATTTTCCTTCACGCGCGGCCCCGAGGCTGTTGTAGGTTGCGCGCATGAATGCGCAATGAACGCCGACCACCATCACTCCCATCTCACAAAGGAACCGAAAGCTAAAAGGCCCTTCGCCTCGGCCGCCTGAAGCAACTAAGGCAAGCTTCACGCGTTGGCTTGGCTCGCCTCGAAACTCAAAGAGTTTACATCATGGATGAGCCGTCGGCTTCGGCCGGTGTCAGACGATCAGTATTCCCCTGGGTCATTGTTGCCATGGTCATATTCGCGTCGGGGGGCGCCGCCTTTTGGATGAACCAGAAGATTGAAGTCCTTCAGGCGGCGGTGGCTACGCGTCAAGAAATCAAGATCGACAAGACCGGGCAAGCCATAGCCACACTTCAGCGAACCACGGAAGAAATCCAGATCGGCCAGCAGAAATTGAGTGAACAAGTCAGTGAACTTCAGCGCAGGGTTGCGACTGGACAAGGAGAGCGCAAGCTGCTCTCGGATCAGCTGGGTTCGTTTGGCGAACGGCTGAATGCACTGGCATCTTCGAGGGCTGATCTGAACTCGACCGTACAGCAACCGCAAAAGAACAGGCGTAGCAAACAGTAGCGATCACTCAGGTCATCAATAGCCGCATTCACATCGAGAAGATCAACGCCTTGTTCACGCTCTGAACTAAAGGTGAGCTCAGGACCGGCATCAATTATGCCGTTTCGATCGCGGCTATTTGATGCTCCACCAGACGCGCCTCAGCGCAAGGGATAACCATGCTGCCAGAACCACGCAGCAGCCGATTCCTATATAAGGCAAAGCAAGGCGCATCGGGCTTTCCTCTCCGAGAACCGAAGATATAGCTGCGGTCTCGCAAGCGCCCGCCACGAGAGAGATCGTGAAATCTGAAGTTGCAATCGGAACATCCAAGGGTCTACCGCGCACACTGGGCCAGCAAGGCGAAGAGGAGGAACGAAGGTCTCGGGATCAGATTAAGTCTCGCCGGCTAGCTGCCTGTCTGGGGCACGGCTTCGTGCTTACGGATGCGGACCGGGGGGAGTATGCCGCAATCAAAGCGGCATTCGATGCACCTCGCAAATTATCAATCCGTAGGGCTTCGGAACGCGCGCGAGCTACTGCGGGCAAAACATTGCACATGAATCGAACCGGCCCGGCCTGGCCTGGCGGGAGGACGCGGGGTCAGTGTGGGATAGTGTGATTGCGGCAGGATAGCTGGCTTGAACCTGGGCACCATAGGCGCATATTCGGCGGATGCTCGAGCAGCGACCAACTTTCATGGCTCGTAAAAATCCCGGACTTGGCTGGGGGGTCGATATTCTGTGGCCCGACGGCGAAACGGAAGCAATCAAGGGCTTTATTACGGAAGGCGACGCGGTCAAGTGGATTGCTGAGCACGAGCACTCTAAGCCGTGGCAGGGAAACACGAATCAAAAAGCATCCCGAGCTCCTTAGAAACCCCCGCTCACCCTCCGGAAAATCGCGGGCCATCGGCGGACTCCCTAGACTTGACGGCGACCACGCGGCGGGAGTCTGATGCGCCGGCATGGGGCGACATCAGCACGACATTGACGAACTCGCGCGCGCTGTATTTCCTATATAAAATCTTTGCTTGACCGATCTCCGGTTACCACGTGGCCGTCGTTGCCGGTGCCGTGTTCTGCCCACCTGGCGCAGTCAATCAATCGATATCGGATCGCCATCGGCAATGGCACCATCAGGGTAACATTCGCAGATGCGGCAATACGAGGGCTCAACTTCGCAAGCCGATGACACCCAGTGAGAAGCTGGGGCGATAGCACGGAAGTTCGTCATCGGGGTGGACCTCGGCACCGAAGCGCGTTTGTGCGTGTTCCCTTGAAGGGACCGTTGAGACGTGCTCGATAGCCTCAAAAGGAAGTTCAGGCTCGCCTATTGACCTTGCCGCAGGAAACCGAACACCACACCAACCTCGATTGGGTCGGCGTGTGCATTGACAAGCCTTTGCGGCGCTTCTTTCGGCATTGACGTGATGCTCGGTATGTTCGGCGTCGCGGTCTACACCTGCGAGCAATTGAATCTGCGTGGTATCCGCTCAATCTGATGACCAGCAAGAAGCACGCGACCGGGTATGGTAACGCGAAGAAGCCCGACATGCAGGCGGCGGCGGAGCGGCGCTGGGGTGTGAAGATGGGGAGGCGAAGCGCAGGCGGCGTGGGCAGGCGCTTACGCGCTGGACCTCGATCGATTCTGACAGCGGGCAAGAAAAGGCCCCAGCCTAAGGAAGGAAAAAGACTGGGGCCTCTGGAGGGTCTCGCGCTTTCTGGACGCGATGACTTAAAGAAAGCCCAACGCGTGAACTGCCGTTCCTAAATGACTGGGGCCAGCGCGGCCCCCGGCCTCCTTAAAAATCCGAAATGAAAAGGAATTGCCAGCCACGGTCGCATTATTCTCGCCCCAACTTGGATTAGACAATCACGATTTCAGCGTTCCAGGAAGGGGAGCCATCTACTTAGCTTTGCTTGCCTCGTATCTGCGCCATATGGCCTGATAGGCGACACATCTACTAAAGATGTGAGCCAGTGCTTTCCATGAGCCACGGAAACATCGTCCGCAGCTTCGGTCGACGGCTCATGACGATGAAGATGCCATCGCGGGTTTTCTTGTCGGCCATTACGCGTGCATTGGTTGATCTTTCACCTTTACGCTGCAAGGCGTTGAGCGGCATCCTCTTATCGGCCATCCAGACGTCGGTCTTCTCCCAATGGATGGCAGGCAGTAACCTTCTCGGTGGCGCCGGACAAGAGGCATCCATCTGCGCGAGTGGCCTTTTGCCTCGTGAGCAGACGTGATCGGGCCGCTGAAGACACGCCACTGCGTGTGATTGCGGCAGGTGCAGTTAAAAGAACTGTCCGTGGTGACCGGTCTGCTTTTCAGGACACGGGTGCTACGAACGTGGCAGCAGCGATGTGAGAGAGGACAATGCTTACCAGGTAGATGAAGTTTCAATGCATCGCCGTCGGCAACGACACCGCCGCCAAACGCCGCACAGCGGGAAGGGCGTGAACGAATGTGTGTCACGGGCGTGTAAGGGGGTGGATAGGGGTGTCCGCAGCTTCAACACCAATCGTTTCTCAGCGACCGCTCGCCCCCAGTTTCACGCGCGTCTGCAAATCAAATGTTGAGGGGGGCACCGCGTGGCGCCTCGTCTGCCGCCGGCCAATCGCTGGCGACCGCGAGCCGGTCGAGGTCGCGCTCGTACTTCGGGCGCAGTTGATGAAGAACATCAGCAAGGTTTCAAAATGACTGATATTCACAACGCTCCACTAGACGCCACCGAACCGGCAACAGATGCAATTGAGGGGGTTCGTGTTCAAGTCTGCTCGATCGCAGCAGAGACACTCAAAACAGGGCCAATGTCGTCCCTGACCAGAATAGCTATCCTCCCAGGCCGACCAGCAAAAGTGAAGTCGCGCACGGCCTCGCCCAATGCGATCGTCGCCATCTTTCGGGCCGCATCAATGCTCTCGAATTCCTCGCCCGCGCGGTCTACGGTAACGAGTTCCGCTTCATGGTAGTCGAAGTGGTATCGGGTCATGCCGGCTAAATCAGTCCGGGTGGGGACGTTCCAAAAACTTTGCTGAGCTTTGATCCTTCGCTCGAATTCAGCTCATGAAGATATTCAGCGCTGAATTCGGCTACATCCATAAGCTTCTGTGGGCGGAGCGGAGTCACGGTTTGGTTCTGCCATTCAATCAGGCCCTCACGCCTGAGTTCCTGGATCGTCCTGTTCATATGCACGATTGAAAGCCCACATGCGTCGGCAACATCTTGCTGCGTGAGCGGAAGTCGGAAACTGCCGTTGTCCGCCAGCCCAACGAATTCCATGCGGGTGATAAGCTCGCAAAGAAGATGCGCGACTCTACCCAAGGCTTGGCGCGATCCGAGATTCTCAACCCACTCGCGGTAAATAGCAGCATGAATCAGCGTCTCGCGCCAAAAAGCGTGCGTGAGCGCGGGCGATTCCGTCATCGTCTTTCTGAGATATGAATGGGGGATAGAGGCTATCGTCGAACTGCCCACGCTGCAAAGATCACAATCCGCGACCGGCAGATGCAGGGTAGGCAGGTCGGGCATATCGCCGGCTATGTAGAACGACGAAATCTGGTTTCGAGCGTTCACCACTCTTTGCCGAGACAGAAGCCCGCTCATCACAACAATGCAGACGCCAGGCTTGTCGCCCTGGCGCAGGACGTATTCGCGATCTCCAAGGGATTTCACCCTGTATGGTATGCGTGTGAGCCTAAGTTGATCTTGTTCAGACAGACCGACCACCGCGCGTAGGCGCGCAATTAGCTTCTGATGCGGCATTGGATGCTCCCGTGCCATGCAGGCGGGAGCCCATTGGTCTCTCAGCCACCGACGCCTACGGACAAGCCTTGGCCAGTGATGGCACGTTAACGCACGCTATATGGCCCTGTTCCAATTAGAAATCGGCGGTTCTTGAACCGGAAATTGAGCTGGCACCCATGTCTTAGTTCGGTCATTGAAATCTCACTTGTTCCTTCGCATCGGTCTAGCGGGGTTCGGCGCGTTTACCACGGCCGGCAAGCCGGTAAATGCCGCTTCGACGCGGAGCCTCTCCCAAATCATCGGCCCATCCATTTTCTCAGGCTTGCTCCTAGGCTTAGCGAACTGATGCGGACGCGCGTCGGTTCGATCGTGTCGGGTGGTCCAAGGCGCGGGCGCGTGTCGCGACCAGCCTTTCTTTGGTCAAAGTTCGAGCACTAGTTTTGGTTTTTGAAAAATGGAGAAGTTAAGTGGCTATAGGCACCGTCAAATGGTTCAACCCGACGAAGGGATACGGGTTCATTCAACCGGATTCGGGCAGCAAGGATGTTTTTGTTCATATCTCCGCAGTTGAGAAGGCTGGTTACACTTCGCTCGCAGAGGGAGCTAAGGTCAGCTTCGACGTTGTGAACAATCGCGGAAAAGACTCGGCGGAAAATCTACGGATAGGTTGACGCAGCAGCCAGTCGCTACGAGTGGTCGCTAGTCATTGCTTGCTGTTGGCACTCGCCGCCCGTTCGACGGCCGGTTGATCAGTTCGGGTGCCGCGGGTGGTACTTTGAAGGACCAAACCTTTACACGTGCTATTTCGGAAGCCCTGTGTCCACGCGCGAGGGCCGAGATCACAACATGGGTCTCTTTAACGACCACGACGCTGATGGCATCAAAAGGTAGGCGATTGCTTGCGACGTCGCCGGGGGACTACCCTGATCCCCAATCCCATGGCCGTGAGCACACCAACAACAGTCGAAAAGTTTGGAAGCCGTTCGTTCCCGAAGGCTCGATAAATGCTCGTTCGTTGCAGACCGGCTTCTCTTGCGACTTCTGAAATGTTGAAGTTGTCTAGCGCCTTCCCCATGGCCCTGCAGATCGTGCGAGCTTCGGCCGACTCGAATGCCTCGTTCAGCTCGTTAATTAACTGCGAGGGTACGACGGGACTAAATCTTTTCGTCATCTCGGTCTCCATAACAAAAGGGCCGGCTTTAAGCCGGCCCTTCGTTATTAAATCGAGGTGCGCTCAGTAGTGCGCGATGCTCGGACCGCCCCAGCGATAGTTCACGCGGACGAGGCCCATGTCAACGTCTTGGCGAATGCGGTCGCTCCCGGCGAAACCTCCAATGGGCGTAGTGAAGTCGATCGTGCGATCACCCAGGAAGATGTGATTGTACTCGACACCAACCGACCAATTCGGTGCAAAACCATATTCGAGGCCCGCGCCGACGGTGCCGCCCCAACGGGTTTCACGAGCCGACGAGAAGAGCGCACCGGTCGGAATATCGAACACATCATACTTGTCGCCGACGACCGCGGCGCCGCCCTTGACGTAGAACAGAACATTATTCCAAGCGTAGCCGACCTGACCGGTGATCAGACCGAACGAGTCGATCCGCGAACGGTTGCGAGTCCCAAACCCCGGGATCGCGCTGACGTTGTCGCCCGAGAAGTCAGCCCAGTTGCCCTGACCTTCGATGCCGAACACCCACTGGCCCGACTGCATGCGGTAGCCGATCTGGCCGCCGACCGTGCCGCCGACGGCATTATGGCAACCTTCGGCTGCTAGAGCACCCGGGACGCCGGTCACAACGCCAGTCGCATCCACAAAATCCCAGCACTTGTGGCTCGAACCACCGCCACCGTTGATGCCGATGTAGAAGCCGCTCCAGTCGTAGATGGCAGCGACCATCGGCGGAGCTTTGGTGTAGGGACGTGCAGCGAGGTCGGCCGCACTGGCGGGAGCCGACAGGCCCAAAACTAGTGTTCCGGCTGCGGCAACTAAAAGCTTCTTCATGCGAGTGTCTCCCCCGAAACGAGTTCAATGAATCGGTGTATTCGCCCACCTGCAAGAGGATAGTAATTTGGTCAGGTGCACGTGGCTGTAGCTGAGTTGCAACACTCGCAGTTCAAAGCGAGGCCGGATTCTCGATACACATGAACTAGGGTCTGTTGGGATTCATCTGGAGTTTATCGCGGCCGCGGCCAGATAGATCATTGAAGTGAAGCTCTGGTCGGTCTTGTCGGCGCGCATTGCGATGCGCTTGAATTCCTTGAGCTTGCCGAAGAAGTTCTCG
>NZ_JADPJJ010000182.1:0-11411 GCF_023073375.1 Bradyrhizobium sp. 197
GCCACCGGCACGGTGACGGTGACCATCACCGGCACCAACGACGTAGCGTCGGTGAGCTCGGACTCCAAGTCCGTGACCGAGGGCGACATTGCCGCGGCATTGAACGCCTCCGGCCAGCTGACGATCGTCGATCCCGACAGCGGCGAAGCCCATGTCGTGGCGCAGAGCAATGTTCATGGCAGCTATGGCGACTTCAGCATCGATGCCAGCGGGGCCTGGAGCTACGCCGGCAACGGCGCCCACGACGAGCTCACCGCGGGCCAGCAGGTCCAGGACCAGTTCACGGTGACCAGCCAGGACGGCACCGCCACCGGCACCGTGACGGTGACCATCACCGGCACCAACGATGCCGCGACCGTCTCGTCCGAGGCCAAGTCCGTGACCGAGGGCGACACCGCGACCGCACTCAACACCTCCGGGCAGCTGACGATCGTCGATCCCGACAGCGGCGAGGCCCAGGTCGTGGCGCAATCGAACGCCCACGGCAGCTATGGCGACTTCAGCATCGATGCCAACGGGGCCTGGAGCTACGCCGGCAACGGCGCCCATGATGAGCTCACGGCCGGGCAGCAGGTCCAGGACCAGTTCACGGTGACCAGCCAGGACGGCACCGCCACCGGCACGGTCACGGTGACCATCACCGGCACCAATGATGCGCCAACGCTCGCTGCCGTGACCGGGCCAACCTACACCGACACGGCCGCCAACGACACCTTCAGCCCCGCTACGGGAACGCTGACAGGCCATGATGTCGACACGACCGACACCCTGACCTACGGCATCACGGGTGGGACCACCGGCAGCACCACCATCGGCGGCATCACCTACGACGTCTCGAAGGCGGGCAGCTTCGGCACGTTGTTTGTGAAGAGCGCGACGGGCCAGTACATCTACCAGGAGAATGATGCGGCCATCAACGCGGCCAAGACGGCCACGGGCGAAAGCTTCGCCGTCACGACGTCGGACGGCACGGCCTCGGCCAGCCAGACCTTCACGGTGACGGTCAATGGTACTCCTGACAGCCCCACGTTCCTTCACATCGGCGACGGCGGCGCCAGTGGAGGCCAGGATCACGTCGTCAGCAGTCAGTCGGGCGATGCCGTCGTGTCCGGCACTGCTGAGGCCGGTGACACAATAAGTATATATACTGCCGCCATCGGAGGTGCGCTGCTCGGAACCGCGACGGCAGATGGAAGCGGAAATTGGAGCTACACGCTGACCTCAAGCAATATCGTCACACTTGGTCAAGGGACGGGTAAGCTCGCTTATGCTGATTCAACATTTGGGGCTGTAACATCATCGCCCCGGGCGAGCTCGTTCGCTTTTTCGATCGATACAGTCGCGCCTACGGTAAGCACGGAAGCGATTGCCAGCGCGACGGGGATTCAGAACAACACGTTGAATGCCGGCGATGTGGTGAGCGTAGCCGCGACGTTCGGCGAGGTGGTGAACGTGAGCGGCACGCCGCAGCTCGCGCTGAACATCGGCGGCACCACGGTTCAGGCGAATTATGCTTCTGGCAGCGGCAGCAACCAGTTGGTCTTTACCTACACGATCCAGGCTGGCCAGACTGATACAAATGGCATCAGCATCAACGCGAATGCGATCACGCTGAATGGCGGATCAATCTCCGATCCTGCTGGGAATACGGCTAGCCCGACGGCGGCGACGGTCGCGGACAATGCCAACTTCAAGGTGGACACTAATGCGCCGACGGTGACGTCGGTGGTGCTGTCCGACAGCAAGGTCACCGATGCAGACGCCGGGAACACGGTGAATGCGACGATTGCCTTCTCGGAGGTGATGGATCAGACCTCGACGCCGGTGGTCAGCAACAATGCCGCGGGCACGCTGATCAACGCGACCAACGGACACTGGACAAGTTCAACCACGTACCAGGTGAGCTACATCGAGGCAGATGCGAATGTGACCGCTTCGGACATCACCTTCAACGTGTCCGGTGCCAAGGATCTGGCCGGCAATACCCAGGTGCCGACCACCAACGTGTCGTCGGGCACCTCAATCGACACGCAAAATCCGACTTTAATCACCGTGGCATTGCAGACACCATCAACGAGCCCCACGAATGCAAACAGCCTGGTCTTCCGCGTCACGTTTAGCGAGGCCGCAACAAATGTCGACACTGCGGATTTTACTGTCAGTGGCACAACGGCAACCGCGACAAATGTCTCGCTGGTCAGTGCAGGTGTGTACGACGTCACGGTCTCCGGCGGTAATCTTGCTAACCTAAATGGGACGGTTGGCCTTGCACTGAAGTCAACCGGCGGGGGAGCCACGGTTAATGACCTCGCCGGGAACGCCCTGACCAATTTTGCGACGACGGGAGGCTCGGCCACCTATATGGTGGACAATACAGCTCCTTCCATCACGATTACGGAGAGCCCAAGTCTCCCGAACACAGTTGGGGCGACCACAACGCTGACCTTCCAATTCAGCGAAACGGTCACCGGCTTCACGGCCTCGGATGTCTCGACAACTCGAGGCACGCTGAGCAACTTTACCGTAGTCGACGGAGATACCTACACTGCGACTTTCACCCGCACCGCGACAGGTGCGGCGAATGTGAGTGTATCCGCAGGATCCTATACCGACGATGCCGGAAACGCGGGAAGCTCGGGCAGTTCAGGAAACCTACCTGCGGGCATTAGCGGTCAGCCAATCAATCTTGGGCTCGTTGATGCATCGGAAGCACTAACGACAGTCACGGTCTCAGGAGTTCCGACGGGTTGGTCAATAAATGGAGCCACGGTAGATCTCGACGGATCCTGGACGCTCTTAACAAATCAGGTTTCCTCTCTCACGGTGACCACGACTCCGCTCTTTGTCGGAGCGCTCGTCCTCAAAGTTACCGAGAATTGGACCAACGCTGACGGAAGCACGGGAAGCGCGACCTTGGTGGACAACGTCGAAGCCTACGCCCCGGGCTCTCCCATCTTCGCGTGGTCTGGCGACGATACACTGACTGGCTCCGCCGGCCATGACACCTTCGTGCTCTCGCAGCCGATCGGCAACGACGTTGTGCACAGCTTCGACGTCTCTTCCGACGTCATCGACCTGATCAGCTACGGCTGGCAGAGCTTCGGCGACGTGCAGGCCCATGCTGCTGACGATGCCAACGGCAATGCCGTGATCACCTTGGCTGCCGGCCAGGCGATCACACTCGACGGGGTGCATGCGGCGGACCTGACCGCGGCAAACTTCGAATTCGACGTCACGCCGACCGTCCACAATCCGGGCGCGATGACCATCGGCGACGGCGCGATGTTGCCGCTCTCCGGCATCATCGACAACACCGGAACAATCGAGCTGCAGGCATCCGGCGACGACACGCTGCTGCAATTGATCCAGACCGGCGTCAAGCTGGAGGGGGGCGGCCACGTGATCCTGTCGGATGATGACCACAACATCATCGCCGGCACGGCACCGGATGTGACGCTCGACAACATCGACAACACAATCTCCGGGGCCGGCCAGCTGGGGCAGGGAAACCTCAGTCTCAGCAACGCGGCGACCATCCTTGCCGATGGTGTCCATGCGCTGGTGATCGACACCGGCCAGAACGTGATCGTAAACGCCGGGACTTTGGAGGCCACTGGAGCCGGCGGTCTGCAGATCAACAGTGCCATCATCAACACGGGCCTGTTGTGGGCCAATGGCGGTGCCGTTACGGCGCTGGGCGAGGTCAGCGGTTCGGGTAGCGCGGAGATCAGCGGCATTGGCACGATAGAGTTCGGAGCGGCTTCCAGCGCCAACGTCACGATCGACGCAAACGCCACCGGCCACCTCGTCCTGGATGACGCCTTCCACTTCACGGGAACGGTGAGCGGGCTGACGGCCGACGACGATGTCGATCTCAAGGGTGTCAATTTCAGCGGCGAAAGCACCTTGAGCTTCACCGAAAACCAAGCCGGGACTGGCGGCACCCTGACCGTGTCCGATGGCGCTCACACCGCGAATATCGTCCTGCTCGGCCAGTACGATCCGGCCGGCTTTACCGCAAAAAGCGACACAGCGAGCCACACGGTGATCGCGTACGACCCGCACCACATCGCCTGAGCGGCATGACCGGAGCGCATCAGCCTTGAGGTATCAAACGTGACCGTCCCTTCGAAAAAGCATGACGAACTGGGCCGGTTGCTGAAACTGTGCCAGTCGCACTACGCCACAGCAGCGATGTTCAGCCTGGCGATCAACCTGCTTTATCTCGCCGGGCCGCTATACATGCTGCAGGTCTACGATCGGGTCATATCAAGCCTGAGCGAGACCACGCTCGTTATGCTCACGATGGCGCTGTTGCTGGCGTTTGCGGCACTCGCAGGTCTCGACACCGTGCGCGCAAAAGTGCTGACGCGCACCAGCATCCGGCTCGACCGGAACATCGCGCCCTGCGTGATGACCGCCATCATCGATCGCTCGGCGGGCGGTGCGCGCGGGCACCTGTTGCGCGATTTCGACACCTTCCGCCAGTTCATCACCGGCACAGGGGTTCACGCCATCCTCGATCTGCCCTGGACGCCGATCTATATCGCGGTGATTTTTTGTCTGCATCCGACCCTGGGCGCGTTTGCGCTGGGAAGTTCAATCATTCTGATCCTGATGGCGGTCTTCAACGAATGGATCGTCAAGCGTCCGCTTGCGGAATCCAATGAAGCGGCGAGCAAGAATTATAGTTTTACCGAGATGAGCCTGCGCAACACCGAAGTGGTGCGCGCGATGGGGATGACGGCGGGGCTTCTGAGACGCTGGAGTCGGGACCGCGGCCGGATGCTCGAGCGCCAGGTCACCGCCAGCGACCGCGCCGCCATGATGCAGAGCCTGATCCGTTTTCTGCGGCTGTCGATGCAGTCCTTGATTCTCGGACTTGGCGCCTATCTGGTGATCGAGCGGCTCACGACGGCCGGCGCGATGTTCGCCGCCAGCATCCTGCTTGGCCGCGCCTTGCAGCCGGTCGAGCAGATCGTTGGATCATGGCGCGGCCTCGTCTCGGCGCGCGTCGCGTTCTTGCGCCTGCGCGAGCTGCTGGCTAGCGCTCAAGCCCAGGAGCCCCGGCTCACGCTCCCACGACCCGAGGGCGGCCTTTCGGTCGAAGCACTGTCCTACGCCGCACCTGGCATGTCGAAACCGATTCTTCGCGGCGTCAGCTTTCAGATCGAGCCGGGTGAGGTGCTGGGAATCATCGGCCCGTCCGGCGCCGGCAAATCCACGCTGGCGCGCCACATCGTGGGTGTGCAGGCCCCATCGGCCGGCGCCGTTCGTATCGACGGAGCCGATGTGTCCAGCTGGATCAAAACCTCGCTCGGCCAGCATCTCGGTTACCTCCCGCAGGACGTCGAATTGTTCGCCGATAGCGTTGCCGCAAATATCTGCCGGTTCAATGACGGCGAGGATAGCGAGGTTATCCTGGCGGCACGCATGGCCGGGGTGCACGACATGGTCCTACGACTTCCCGCCGGTTATGACAGCCAGGTCGGAGAGGCGGGCGCGATCCTCTCAGGGGGGTACCGCCAGCGCATCGGGCTGGCGCGCGCGGTCTATGGCAATCCAAGTCTGGTGGTGCTGGACGAGCCGAGTTCGAATCTCGATTCGGATGGCGACGCTGCTCTCGCCGCCTGCATCATGCAGCTGAAGAAGCGCGGAACGACGGTGATAATCATTTCGCATCGGCCCGCCACCATTGGCGTGGTCGACAAGATCTTGGTGCTCCGTGAAGGCATCGTCGAGATGTTCGGCCCACGCGCTGAAATCCTGGCGCGTTTGACGCGGCCGGTGCCAATCCACGCAGTCCGGGAAACGACGGGTTAGGACACGGCAGATGGCGCTGTTGGAGCTTACAGACCGATCGAAACGACCCGCAGCGGCCCCGAGCCGGTCGAAAGGCGGGCAGGACGGCGCGCCGAGTGATTCCATTCGCCATGTGGCGCTGGCCGGATGGCTGATCATTGCCGCTTTCTTCGGCGGCATCGGCAGCTGGGCGTTGACCGCGCCGCTTAACGGTGCCGTGGTCGCCAGTGCGGTCGTCAAGATTGATGGCAACCGCAAAAGCGTCCAGCACCTCGACGGCGGCATCGTCAAGGAACTGCATGTCCGGGAAGGCGAGCGGGTGCTCGCGGGAGATCTCCTGATCGTTCTCGACGAAACCCAGACGCGTGCTGAGTATGAGGTGCTCACGCAGCAATATGCGATGCTTCGGGCGACGGAAGTTCGGCTGCTGACCGAGCTTGATCACAGATCCGATCTCGTGTTGCCATCGGATCTGAAGGCGCGCTCTGAGGATCCCTATTTCACAAGCGTCTGGAACGGTCAGCTCAGCCAGTTCGGAAGTCGACGGGCCTCGCTGGAAGGACAAGGAAGCGTGATCCGCGAGAAGATCAACCAGCTGCGGTCGCAGATCGTTGGTGCGGAGGCGCAGGTCAAGTCGTTTAGCGATCAGATCAGCTCGGTTCGCAACGAGGCAAAAGATATTGCTCCGCTGGTCGAGCGAGGACTGATCGCGCGGCCCCGCATCCTGCAATTGGAGCGGACCGCTTACGGTCTGGAAGGCCAGATTGCTGACACAAACGCCAATATCGCCAAGTTGCGTCAGGCGATCGCCGAACAGGAGCAACAGATCTCGCAACTGGACAACGATCGAATGACCGATGTCAGCAAGGACCTCCGCGATACGCAAGCCAGACTGCTCGAGGTGATTCCGAAGGCGCTGAGTGCCAAGGCAGTAATGGGCCGAATGGAAATTCGCGCACCCTATACCGGCCGGGTCGTGGGACTGAATGTCTTCTCGGTGGGAGGCGTCATTCAGCGCGGCGATAAGATCCTGGATATCGTACCTGACGAGGAGTCGCTCACGATTGAAGCTCAGGTTGCCGTCGAGGACATTAGTGACGTGCATCCGAACACGCGGGCCGAGGTTCACCTCACGGCTTACAAGCAGCGAATCGTGCCGATCATCCACGGCGACGTCATTCAAGTGTCCGCCGATCGCCTGACTGATCCCAAGACCAACAATCCGTACTACACGGCCTTCGTCCGCATCGATCGCGACGAGCTGGCGACCCTGCCGAACATACAGCTCTACCCGGGGATGCCGGCAACCGTCATGATCCCGACCGTTCAGCGCACCGCATTTGAATACCTCGTTGGGCCGCTCGCAATGTCGTTCAACCAGTCATTCCGGCAGAAGTAACAACATCATCGGTTCGGCGAATGAGGTGCGGTAGCGCTGGGAGCCTCCGAGGCTCTCGCAAAGGCGGCCGCACCAATGCCTCAAACTCGCCCGGCAGTGCGCTCGCCGTGAGCGGTAGGGAACGGCCGGCGCTGGGCGGCTGCGACCAGCGCCCAGCCGGACACCACCCGGCGTTTGGCATAACGACAATGGGGAGAACGAATCCGAACTCCTGCAGGCTCGCCGCGAGCTTGCCAATCTGGCTCTTCGCGTGTCGGCAGCGTCTGCTGGCCAAGCGGTTTGAGCTCCTCGATCCGCACATGACGGGCGTGAGGTCATGTCGCAGCGGATAAGCGTTGGTCTGGACATCGGAATTTCGCATCGGATCGCCTTGCAAGAGCAAAGAGAGGAGCCGAGCCAATTAAATTGGACCGAGGTTAACGAATCACCGCAGCGCGCGGACGCCGCCCCCGCGTCAGCGGTTATCCACAGAACGATTGCTTGAGCACACACGCGCCCCGGCATGCGGCAGCCGTTGCGGCCGGTGCGCGCGCATCGCCTGTTGTAAGCGTCCACTTCTGACACGTGGTGTCGTTTGAGAGCAGTCGACGGACGCCAATTTCAGGGCAGGAATCGTCGAGCCGGCTCTTGGGATGCCCGCTGGACATGCGCTCCAGCATATCCTTGAGGTAGGCGAAGGGCTCGACGTTGTTGAGCTTGGCGGTGGTGATGAGGGAGCAGACGGGTGCCCAACGGTCGGTACTGCTTGCGGCCGAGCGTGACGGGGGGCGAATGGCCCGTTCGACCGTGTTATTATCGAGTTCAATGCGCCCGTCATCGAGGAGCTGCGAAGGGCGTCCCAGCGGGTCCGCGCATAGCGGACTGCATCAGCCAGGCCGCTGCGGGGCGGGATGTGGGTGAGTTGCGTCTCGAGCCAGGCCTTCATCGCGGTGACCAGCAGGAGCGACCGGGCTTGGCGGGCGACGGCGGTCTGGCCGCGGATGACCGTCTTGATCGCATAGAGCTCTGCGAAGCGCCGCAAGGCTCTCGTTGATTCCACGCGCTCGCTGCCACGCCTCATGGTGCGCAACGCCAAAGCGCCTCGCCATATCAACACGCAGCTGGCTCTCATTCGTCCATCGTTGGTCTCCTTGCATCTGCACATCGAGGGGGAGAACAGACCGCGTCCGCGCGCCGCGAAACACGCGTGTGAGAAATGGACGCTTGCTCCGCCGGAGACTTTTTCCGTGCTCAGGGCAACGCGAGTCGCTGTTCGCCGGCGAAAAATTCCCTGTTCCGATCCGGGCGCGGCGCGCCGCGACGCTGGGGATTTCTGGGGATTCTCAGGTACTTCTCGCCACCTACTCTGCCAAGGCGGCGCCTTGCGGTGGGCGTTTTCCCTGCAAAAGTCCCTGTTCGGTTAATGGCTCCAAGGAGATTGTCCGATGTCTCATGCCATCCCTTTGGTTCTCGCCGCGATCGTCGCGACAATATGGATATTTCGCAAGCAGTCCGGGAACTCGGCGTGGGACCATGGATTTCCAACTCAAAGAAAGATCCGCCTAAGGCGCAAAGTTAGCTGCTCAGCCGCTCTCGACATGCATGTCGAGAGCGATCTCTTGGGCGGAGCGAAGAAGTAACGCCGCGCAATCCGACTCTCTCCTTTGCCGCAGCTGACTCAGCAAACACGATGCTTTCGCCTACGGTAATCTGGGCCTGTTCTCATCAACTGGGGCCGGACGCGCCTATCGTTTATCGCCGCGGATGTTGACGATCGCCGCTAGCGAAAGGAACTTCCTCCGTCAGTCGTGGATTGCCCCTCAAACCAAGGGAGCTTCTCCATGTTCAAAAAATCCGCACTCGTGGCACTCACATGCTTTGCTCTGTCCGCGCCGGTCTTCGCCCAAGGCGGCGGCGGCGGTGGTGGTGCAGGCGGAGGGGCCGCCGGCGCCAGCGCCGGATCGGCGGCGAGTTCCGGCGCGGGCACAGGCACCTCGTCGAGCAGCGCCAATTCCGGGCCCTCGGGCCCCTCCGGTATGGGAACGCAAGGCACCACGACAGGCGCCAATCACAGCACCGCCTCCCAGAACAATCCGAACGTCCAGCCCCCGACGGCAAATGGGACGTCTCCATCCGCCGCCCAGGCGCAGCGAAACTCCGGAGCTGGGCATACCTCGAATGGTATGCCTATCGGTAGTCCAGGCACGGGCACCAGCAACGAAGACCAGAAGTAGCGAATAGATCGGACAGCCCGCGGCCACTTGTGCTAGAGCCGGGGATGAAAAAATTCATTTTCACGATGCTGCTCATTGCGACATCTGGATTAGCGCAGGGCGAGCCGGTCCCTCCGAAGGCACCCATAACCGATCGCGAACAGGTTCAGGCCGATCGTGCGCGGGCGGCTTCGGAGGAGAAGAACGCCCCGACAGCCCGCCCTTGGGACAGGGGCGCGGATGGCAAGCGGCCATGGGAACGAGGGGCACCACCGAAATAGCGGGGCCTGAAGTAACAGGCTTGGACTCGCAGCTTTGCGAGTATCGAAAACTTCTCGCAGCGACATCACGCTACCTGATAGTGACGTCCACGACGATGATCGATGATCCGCGCTGCCTCCGGTTTTCGCCCGACACTGCAATGCGAAACCGGTCAGTTCCAGGGCTCGAGGACGCTTGGTAGCGAAACGACGGGCCGGCGATCGTCGCGACGCCGGCACTCGGCGCATCCACCAGTTTAACTTCATTCAGGAGCTGTGTTTTGCCGCGCAGACCTTGCAGGCACTCCGTCCCGGATGGAATCGAAACAGTCCAATACACGGTGTCAGAAGCAAGCTCGAAGCGCTCGGGCCGGGAGACGCATTCACCCGCGGTCGCAGCGTAGGCTTGTAGCCAGCAGCCGGCAAAAACACATAAGCTCGTAGCGGCTGCTTTGATTTTCATGCGGCCGCTCATTCAATCATCACTGTTGATCGGCTCCCGTGGACGTCCAGCAAACTGCCGCCACCGGTGGCCCGGTGTTGCGGCGGTTCAGAGTTGAACGCATTTATCAGCTCAACGGCTTTGCCGCTCACCAAGCGTACCAATACCCCCACCAGCGTTGCGACACGGGTCGCGCTTCTGCCTTCATGGCCGCAACTTCCTCGACGGGACGAAGATTGGGACCATAGACCGCAGGCGGGTAGACTCCATCCCAAAACACGTAACCGGTTCGGACGTCGGCCGCCCGATGGTGCGCCGGAGCAAGCGTGAGTTCCGCGGCCGGAGCTGCGGCCGTCATCAAGGTGAGGCCAAGAACAGAAAGAGCAATGGGTGGAGTAAAGGTGCGGACATTCATTGGATGAATCTCTCTCAAAATGGACGAGAAATAATGCGACGGCTTTCGAAAGGTTGCAAGTGTGGATGTCCGTAGAACGGCCGCGAACTCCGTTCTTCGGGTGCGCCGGAGGAAGGAGTGTGTGGTTCGGACCGAACGGACCCGGGAGCAACCACCGGTTTCAGAAGCTGTCGGGGGCCGAAGACTGCGCTAAGGCAAGCTTGGATGCTGCTCATGTTGAGATCAGGCGTGAGCAATCTTTCGGCGCCCGATGTGATCGAGAACCATGATGTCGACACACTACTCGCTCTTGATGGGTACCACCATTCAGGACGGCTCGCATGGCATCTGTATCTATCTCCGCTTTGATTTTCTGCGCCGGATTCATTTCAGGATATGCGCTTCGCGCCTGCCGTCTCCAACGAACGAGCACGAACGATCCCTGCGGCACCTCAAGCCGAATTGCCCGACCGAATCCCAGCTCAGCGTTCGGTCATGCTCGACGAGCCTTTTAGGAGCGACACCTCGGCACCTCGATTCTTCCGGCAAAGGAAGCACGCGACATGACCAAGCTTAGAAAGGACGCTCCGCGACGGTACATCGTGGATGGTGCCGGACAGCGCGTTCTTGTCGGTCTGACGATTGCGGAGACGATCGAGTTCGAGACGTTGGACAATCCCGACACCCTTCCGGGCACTGACCGTCGTATCGATCAGGACAAGCCCGGGCAGCGGTGGCTGGAGCTCTACGCCAAGCATGAGCAAGCCTGGAGCGCTTGGATGGCCGAAACGGGACCACGGCGGGAAAAGTCGCTCACGCTCAACTAGGGTCTGTTGGGATTCAGGATTCTCATCGGGGCTTGGTTGTGATTCAAGCTTGGGATGGACCGATTCGTTTTGACTGACGCCCAATGGGCGAAGAT
>NZ_JADPJJ010000023.1:0-11180 GCF_023073375.1 Bradyrhizobium sp. 197
GCACCATGCGCAAGACCAAACATCGGGGCATCGCTCGCGTCGCCGCCGACTTCCTGCTTAATCTGATCGCCTATAACCTGATCCGAATTCCAAAACTGCCCGCCGCATAGCCACCCCGCGCGGGGGCACACTCAATACCAAGCTAGAAATTACATCCAACTCTACCGCGCCGCTCCAAAAACGACCGGCGAAAATATGAAAATTCTCCATTTCAAGGTTTTTCAGCAGACTGTTAGATCAATCAGCCTCCCAGTTCAGGTCGAACCGCGTTAAGGAACCCCCAGTCAGCTCCATCCGCGATAAGTTTCGCCGGGCTCGATTTAATCATCCCAGCTTCGCGCAGGCGAAGCGCGTAAAAGCGGATTGTGTCCTCAGGATCGTACTCGCGCCAGCGATTGTACGGCACATCCGCAAGAGTCTGAGCCGCGTAGTCCAGGCGAGGCGCGAAACCCCTATCCACCATGCGCTGTGCAACGAGGGCCGGCGCGCTCACGCACAAATCCGTGGCCCGGAGCATGGCGCGCACCACGCGCTTGGTGGCGATAGGATTCTTTCGAACGAATTCGCGATTGCCCGCCAACATGCAACAAAAGTACTGCGACCATGGGCGATCCTGTGCGCTGTTGACGATGACGCGACCGATGCTCTGCGCACGCAAACGTTGAGGTTCTGGGGGAAATCCAAGGAAGGCGTCGATTTTGCCCTCCGCAAACAATTCGATAGGTCTGACCTTCGCGCTCGTCACCCACTCGATATCCTTAGCGGGATCGAGCCCAACAAGTGTCGCCATCGCGCTCAGAAATACATGCGGGGGCGATTCAAGCGATTGGATGCCGACGGTCCGCCCCTTCAGGTCGGCGACGCTGCGTATGCCCTCCCTGGCGAAGAGCTCGAAGCAGCCGACGTGAACCCCGGCCAGAATGGTAGTGCTCAAGCCTCGGTCGATCTCGAGAAGAAGTGGCCCAGAGAAATTCAGATTGAAGTCGACATCGCTGTTTTTCCAGATAGCTTTGTCTTGTGCAGCGCCGCTACCAACGAACCCGGTTTCGACGTGAACTACATTTGTAAATCCCTCGGCATTCAGCAGGTCGCTTACTACGTACACGGGCGCGATGCAGATACTCGGGCTCTTTGCGAGGCGGATCGTGGTGGTTTCTGGCGGCGGATCGGGCTCTTCGGCCCTGAGCCGAGTGGTAATGCTCCAAAGCAGCGGAGTGGAGGCGGCGCAGCATCCCGCCAACAGCAAGTCGCGACGGTTTGTATGCATCGGGACCTCCTCGAAACCTTAGGGTTGCTTCGGGGGCCGAACGTCAGGCCGCGTGATTGCGGGAAAAGGCCCCGCTCTCGATAAACATATCACCGCTGCGCTAGGTCGGATATGACCGAGTACCTGACGTGTCTGCAATTCCAGACAATCCTCGGCCGAACTAATTTAGCTTTCTTGGGTCGCCGTGGTCGGCTTAGGGTCAAAATGCGAAGAACTCAGCCTGAGCAAATCTTGATGCGAAGAACTCAGCCTGAGCAAATCTTGTCCGCCATTCCTCAATAAGCGGACCTCGTGGAGCGATGCTGCTGCTTCGCCGAAGGGCCACAAGCAGACATCGGCCTGAGCGGGCATCCTGCCGGATCTGCCGACCACCCGAGCGATCGACCTCGGCGAAACGGGCTGAACCGACGGTTGCCAACGGTACCCGCGAGGCGCACGCTGGTAGCGACAGCCACGCTTCTCGAGCCCCCAAATGGTTGGTTTCACACAACCTCCCTGCGAAGCCAACATTATCCGGGCCATACCAGCTTTTGACGCAGCACTGCCGCAAAGACGCAAGCGGCTGACGCTGGTGGCGACCATATTCGGTTCGAGCATGGCATTGGTCGACGGTTCGGTCGTGAATATCGCCCTGCCGGCGATTCAGCACGCCCTGCAAGCAGGGGTGGCCGCGACCCAATGGATCGTTAATGCCTATCTGCTGCTACTCAGCGCTATGGTGCTGGTTGGGGGGGCGGCTGCCGATCTTTACGGCCGTCGACGCATCTTTGTTTTCGGCATTACGATATTCACCATGGCCTCCATTACGTGCGGCCTGTCGCCGAACATCACCGTGTTAATCGCAAGCCGCGCAATCCAAGGGGTTGGCGCCGCGCTCCTCATCCCGGCAAGCCTCGCGCTATTGGGAGCGACTTTTGACGAGCACGAGCGCAACCATGCGATCGGAGTATGGGCTGGTGTCGGCGCGCTGACCGCTGCCGTCGGCCCGGTACTGGGCGGCTGGCTCGTCGATCAGGTGTCGTGGCGTGCGATTTTTCTGCTCAATTTGCCGCTGGCGGCCGTCGCGGCGGGACTTGCGAGCAGCTTCGCGGGCGAAAGCCGAAATGACAATGCAAAATCGCTGGACTGGGCCGGAGCGGCCACGGTTGCCGCCGGTCTCGCCGCGATCAGCTGGGGGCTTGGCGCTATTCCCGCGTCGGGATTTTCTGACAGAACCGTAATTGGCGCGCTCGGATTAGGATTTGTATTGTTCTTGCTATTTCTCGCAATGGAAGTTCGGCTCGGTGCACGAGCAATGATGCCGCTATCGCTGTACGGTTCGCGCAGTTTTTCCGCAGCCAACGTATTGACGCTGTTGCTTTACTTCGCGCTAGGCGGCGCGCTGTATTATCTGCCGTTCGGCTTGATCCGGCTCGGCGGATACTCCGCGACGCAGGCCGGCGCTACGCTGCTTCCATTTGCTGTCATAATGGGTTTCGGCGCGCAATTCGCCGGCAGGTTTTCCGATCGTTTCGGGCCGCAGCAGTCGCTCACCTTCGGACCCGTCATCGCAGGCTGCGGTCTGGCGCTGCTGGCTTTTGCCGATTTTCGACAATCCTACTGGGCCGGAGCGTTTCCGGCGATCTGCGTATTTGGCATCGGCATGACCATCACCGTCCCGCCGCTGACCTCGATGGTAATGTCGTCAGTGGGCGACGCCCACGCCGGGGTCGCTTCGGGCGTCAACAACGCGGTCGCCCGGGTGGCAGGTCTCTTTGCAGTCGCGGCGCTCGGCGCCGTTTTGTTCGCCAGCTTTTCGTATCATCTTGCCGGTTCGCCGCGCGCAGAAGCCAACGAAGCGCTGAATGCAATACTGGCCGGACAAGCCGGCATCACCGAAGCCGCAACGGCAGCGTTCGAACGCGCGCTACGCATAGTGTTGCAGGTGGCGGCGCTCTGCTCCTTGCTAGGCGGCATTCTTTTTCGGTTGTGGATCCGACCGATTGGATCGCAAGCGGCGCGTTGAAGGCGGACGTCTAGGGAGGTCCCAGTCGGGCCGCGCTTCCGCCGATGGCCAATCGCCAACAGATATTCGCGCTTGACGAGCGGCCCCGCCGGCACAGCGTAGTGGCTCGACATCGCGATTGAGGCGCTCTGCCTGACCAAGGGGAAGGCTCGTCGAACTTCGTCTCTTCCTATCCAGGGGGCGGGGCAGAAGGGGGTGACCAATCGGACATTCGAGCGCGGCACGATCCCAGCGTCCGACATCGGCTGCCGCCCGATAGGTACTTACCAGAAACGACATGAGCGTTGCCTCCGGATTGCTCGACTTCCTCACAACCTCGTACGCCAGGAGATATTCCCCAAGCTTCTGATCGAAATATGCGCCCGTCGGCAAAATCTGTTCGTCGGCAAAACCGTTCGGAGTGGGATAGGCATAAGAGTAGAAAGCCGCAAAGTCTGTGCCGCCTCCGCCCGGCCAGAAGCCGGCAGACGAGACTTCATCACTGTAGGCCTCGCGCGTCACTTCGTCCGGTAAACCCGGTACGCCCCTCGGGTGAAGCGGAGCAGGACGTCCGGAGAAGCGCGTCACCGCGAGATCGAAGCTGCCCCAGAAGAGATGGACTGGACTGACCTTTCCGGTGAAGCCCGTCCGAAACCGATGAAACACACCGTCGATCGCAACCATGGCCCTGAAAAACCGCGTCACGGCATCTGCATCATAGGGTCGGATCTGACGGTCGTCCTGGAAGGGGATCGGATCGGGGACTTCATTGGGCCGGCCGTCGAATTCCGGTGTACCGCCGAGACGTCCCACCAACTCACAGAACCGGGCGTGAAAGTCGGCAACGGACATCGGCCCCAGCGCCATTTCAACCCGGCGGCCATCAGAGGCCTCTCCGATCACGACATGACGGGAGAGATCGAAGGTGATCTCGATACCTGAGGCGTCTGGAACCAGTGAAGTCGTGAGCCCGCGAGCATTCACGTAGAAAGTCGCGTGCCATGAATGATTGACCCACGGCGTCCTCGCGAGCCGATACTTGCCGACAACTTGGCAATATAAATGAAGCGCGGAACAGGTTTCGCGCCACGCCTCGAAGGGATTTCCGGCGAGATCGCGCTCATAGCGTTTCCTCCTTTGTGTTTGGTCGCACGGACGAGGCGCTGGTGTCGTCCATTCACGTATGAGCATTGACGGTCGCAGGCATTTGAGAACGTTTGCAGCGAAAAACAAAGCTCCAAATTGGAGAGACTCGTAGGATCAGTGTCGCCAAGCTCATTGAGGTCTGGGCGTTTTCCCAGGGCTATCTTTGGCCGGGCCGTCGCGCGAAAAGGCCGGTTTGGGTCACAGGCCGACTTCCGAACCGACTTGAGCCTGGGTCGGCTTATCTCCTCAAGGCAGACATAGCGGCCCTGTAAGCAAAGGTCGGCAGCGGGTCAACCGGAGACATTCAACCTATGCCGGTACCCTTCTTGCTGCTACACTCTGAGCGGACTGCGACGACCGTGGCCGGGGAGATCATCCATGCAGCCGGTCACTCGCTATGCGAAGAGCGGCGACGTCCATATCGCTTATCAGGTATTTGGCGACGGGCCGATTAATCTGGTTCTCGCTCCCTATTTCGTGTCGAACATTGAGGTCTACTGGGAGCATCCCGCAGTCGCTCGGTGGCTGTTGCGGCTGGGATCCTTTGCTCGGGTGGCAATGTTTGACAAGCGTGGGACAGGCATGTCCGATCGTGTCCCGGAGCTTCCAGGCCTCGATCAACGTATGGACGACCTCCGGGCAGTTATGGACGCAGCAGATATGGAACAGGCGGCGCTCCTTGGAGCATCGGAAGGCGCATCCTTGGCGGCACTGTTCGCTGCCACCTATCCGGCACGGTCCCGTGCGCTGATCCTCTACGGCGGCTTTGCGCAATTTTCATCTTGGCTACCAACAGAGAAGGATCTGGCAGAGTTCCTTGCATATATTGATCAGGCTTGGGGATCTGGCGGCAGTATAGCCGTCTTTTTTCCCTCCCTTGCCAACGATCCAGCCGCCCAACAGTGGATGGGCAGATTTGAGCGGCTGGGCGCAAGCCCCGCTGCAGCGACCGAACTCATGCGCATGAATAGTCAAATCGATATTAGTAATATCCTGCCAACGATCCGGATTCCCACACTTGTCGTTCACCGCACCGGCGACAGGGCAATCAATGTGGAGGGGGGCCGCTATCTGGCTGAGCACATTCCCGCGGCTTGTTACGTCGAGCTTCCTGGAATTGACCACCCTCCCTTTTTCGGCGACAACGCCGATCTAATTGCAGATACGATCGAGGAATTCTTGACCGGCGTGCGCGCGCCGGTCACCGGCGATCGGGTGCTCGCTACGGTTCTCTTTACTGATATCGTTGGATCGACCGAGAAGGCGGCTGCACTCGGCGACCGCCGTTGGCACGATCTGTTTGATGCCCATCACGCTACAATCCGACGCAACCTCGATCGCTTCCGCGGGCACGAAGTCAAGACGACTGGCGACGGCGTTCTGGCCACTTTCGATGGGCCGGCACGCGGGGTACGCTGCGCGTGCGCAATTGCCGAAGAGGTTCGATCGCTGGGCATCGAAATCCGCGCGGGACTGCACACGGGCGAGTGCGAAATTAGCGATGACGATGTGGGCGGCATCGCCGTCCACATCGGTGCACGTGTTGCAGCGCTCGCAGGCGCGGGCGAGGTCCTAGTATCGAGTACCGTCAAAGAACTGGTGGCTGGGTCAGCGTTACGGTTCGGCGACCGTGGTGCCCGATCGCTAAAGGGTGTTCCCGGCGAGTGGCGCATATTTGCAGTCGAGCGATAACTGTGTCGGCCCGCGCTATTTTTTCGCGAGAAGGTCCGCTTCGGGTCTTGGTCGTGTAAAAACACTATTGCATGACGCAGACTGGCGCGGTTGGACTCAGGCTAGCGCAATCCGATCAATTTGGACAATTTTACGGCCACCAGAACTCATCCTGACGCAATGTCGGGCTGTTTCACGCGCCCGATGAATCGCAACGGCGCGCGCCGGCGCCCGTATCCCGCCCTCACCGCCGCCAGCAGCGGTTTCATCCCGACGATGTTCAGCACGCGTTTCCGACGGCTCCTGCCGGTCGGCGGCGATCGAGCTGAGCGAGATAGCGCGCAACACTCTCCTCCAATTGCGTGCGCCGCCGCTCGACTTTGCCGCGCGTGAAGTTCTTATCGCGATTATTGACTGCTTTGAATTTGCTGCCGTCGATGGCGACGCTGGCTGTCGCGAGCAATCCCATCTTGCGACACACCTCGACGAAGCGCGCGCAGACTCTTTTGATGGGGGACCATTGTCCTTGCGGAAATCGGCGATCGTTTTGTGATCGGGCGCAAGCCGGGCGAGCAGCAACATCACATGAGGCGCTTCGTTCAAGGGGCTGATCGCGGGCAATCGACTTTGTTGCCGGAATGCCTGGATGCTGAATTTTAGATGACAATCCGGTTCGCGTGATCGACACTTCGACGTTGCGGCCAGCTTCACGCTCGAGCCGGCGGCTCGAGTGCACACGGTTAAGATAACCGTAAATGTAGAGCCTTAAGAGCGCCGACGTTTTCACACAGCCAGGGTCACAAGCCGCCGAACTGGCAACCGGCTGCAAACTTCCGGTCTGACCTTATGAGCCGACACGCAGCGACACCGCGCCAACGGAAGCGATGGGCCACGAGCCGCTGTCAGCGATCATGCCGCCAGCTCCTCGAGCAGGGCTTTCCCCTTCTTCAAATCCAACGTATCGGACCCCTCGGTGAACCAGACGTAGACTGGAGTGAGAAGCTCTCGGGCTTCTCTGTGCTTGCCGCTGTCGCGCCAGAGCCGGGCCAAGCTGATGGCGGCGCGCAGCTCCAGGCATTTAGAGTTCTGGCAACCAGCCACGTCGAGCGCACGCTGAAACCATAATTCTGCTTTGGTCCTGCCGCCGCCCGGCCCGGCTAGCGTCAACTCCCCAGTCAACCGGTAAATTTCCGCCTCCCACCGCCGCTCGCCAGTTTCCTCGACAATGCGCGAAGCCTCGACCAGCGCGGTTAATCCGTGCTCGATTTCTCCGGCCCACGCCGAAGCTTCAGCCAGCAGTGCAAGATGATAGGGCCGACGAATTCGCACGCCTGTCAGTTCGATGGCAGCGAGACCGCGATGAATCTCCGCGATCCCTTCCATAGTTTGCCCGCGTGCCGCGACTGCCCAGCCCCGCAAGATACTCCCGGCCGCCGCCAAGTGCGGCGCGATGCCATGCTCGGCGCACACCGCGACTGCGGCCTCCGCTTGCTCCTGAGCAGGTTCAACTTCCCCCAAATGCTGGTTGGTCATTGCCGCCCACACCAGGGCGAGAACAAGGCTGAAGGGATGCGAAAGCCCCCGAGCCATGCTCACCGCCTCGTGGGCCGTGGCGCGCGCCTGCTCGGGGAAGCCAAGCGACCAAAGGGCGGCCGCGGAGGTGTATCGATTGCAAACGGCTGCGTCGTGGCCGCCATACAAGAACATATGGGCGCGGTGCGCGTCCGGCCGATACAGCGCCAAGCCGGCTTCGAGGTGCGTCCGGCACGCGGTCAGTTCCGGGAGATGGACGAGTGTAGTCCATGCAGCATGATGCGCCTGCAGGAGAAGGGCCCGATCGGCGCTTTGGCGAGCGACCTCGAACAGCCCGTCTAATAGGCCGCGAGCCCTCTTGAACTCGCAGCGCTGCTGATAAATAAGCCAAAGCCCCCAGTTCACGGCAAAGAGCTGCGCTCCATCGCCGGCTTGCTGACACAGGTCGCGTGCGCGCAGGTAGGCTTGCTCCACCTCCGGCGCCGAATAGCTCTTGGTGGCGAACAGCACCGGCGCGAGGACAAGCTGCAGTGCGAGTTCGCGACGGGCACGCTCCACCGGATCGGGGACCCGCTTTACGAGGGCCAGCCCCTTGTAGAGATGGGCAACGGACTCGGCGTGCGCCGAGCGCTCAGCCGCGCGCTGGCCGGCCGCCAGCCAGTAGGCAATGGCCTTTTCCGCAAGCTCAGCTTCGGTAAAGTGGTGCGCGAGAACCTCTGGCTGGATTGCCGCGACGTCCGGGAACGTCTCCTCGAGCGCCCGGGCAATGCGCGCGTGCAGCGCGTGCCGCCTATCGCGCAGCAATGAGCCGTAGGCGGTGTCCTGAACGAGAGCGTGCTTGAACAAATAGGTCGCGTGCGGCGGGATGCCATTTCGGAACAGCAACCCGGCTTGCATCAGGCGGTCGAGCGCCGAGGCCAGTTCCGGCTCTGACTTCCGCAGCACGGCGGCTAACAGCACCTGCGAGAACTCACGACCTATCGCCGCCCCGATCTGAGCCAGCTCTTTAGCCGGGCCAAGCCGGTCGAGCCGCGCCATCAGAGAAGCATGCAAGCTTGCGGGCACAGCCAGCGCAGGCGAGGGGATCGCAGCCGCAGCCTGCATCGCTTCAGTCTCGCTCTCAGCCTCCAGCACCGCCTTCGTCATCTCCTCCGCGAACAGAGGGACGCCATCGGTGCGCTCGACAATTTCCCTCCTGATATCGGCCGGCAGCAGCCTGTTGCCGACCATGCGGTCGATCATGGTGCCGACGTCGCGCTCAGCCAGGCGGTTGATAGTTAGCATCGTAACGTGCGATTGCCCGACCCACGGGGCGTCGAACTCAGGTCGAAACGTCACGATCAAGAGCACGCGGAGACTCGCGATTCGGTCCATGGCACGACCGAAGACTTCCAGGCTTGTGGGATCGGCCCAGTGCGCATCCTCGACGATCATGAGCACGGGACTGGAGCGCGCAAGGGCTTCCAATTGGAGGCCGAGTGCTGCCAGCGTTTTCTGCCGGCGCTGTTCGGGAATAGGCTCCAGAGCTGGATAGCGCCCATCATTAGGAAGCGACAACATCTCGGCCAGGAGCGCCGCGTCCTGCCGGGACGTCGAAGTCTGCGCCAGCAGCGCATCGAGCTTGTCCAGCTTGGCTTGCGGTGTGTCGCTGTGCACAAGTACGGCTGCCCGTTCGAATTGCCCAATGATTGAGTAAAGAGCGCTGTCGGTGTGCTGCGGCGAGCAGAAATAACGCAGTCGCGTGTGTGGTTCGGCCGCGATTTCCTCCATGAGCGCGGCAGAGAGCCTGGATTTGCCGATTCCGGCCTCACCGGACAGCAAGACTACCCGGCCTTCGCCGGCCTTGGCTCTCGCCCAGCGGCGCAAAAGCAGCTCAAGTTCTTCTTCTCGTCCGACGAGCGCAGTGAGGCCGCTGGCATGCATCGCATCGAAGCGGCTCTCGACAAAACTCGTCCGCACTACCGCGAAGGCTTTCACCGACCCAGCGATACCCTTTAGTTCCCTGGGTCCAAGGTCCCGCAGTTCGAAAAGGTTACCCAGCAACCTGCGTGTGGTCTCGGCAACGACGACGGTGTTCGGCTCGGCGATGCCTTGAAGGCGCGCGGCGAGGTTCGGCGTCTCGCCGACGATGCCGCGCTCCTGCGCTTCTCCGGATCCGACAAGGTCTCCGATGACTACGGTCCCGGTGGCAACCCCGAGCCGTACCTGTAGGGGCTCAGGCGCCGTGAGTAACGCTACCGCATCGATCAGAGCCAGGCTGGCCCGAATGGCACGCTCGGCGTCATCCTCGTGTGCTGCGGGATAGCCGAAATAAATGAGCACGCCATCGCCCATATATTTCGCGAGGAAGCCGCCGAAGCGGCGCACGGTATCAGCGACGCACCTCTGATAGGCCGAAATGATCTCGCGCAGGTCTTCCGGGTCCAGACGGATCGAGAGCGCCGTCGAACCGACAAGGTCCGAGAACATCACGGTGACCTGGCGGCGCTCCGCAACGTCCTTTCCAATATGATCGTCTTCCAGAGGAACTGCGGTAAGGGGCCCTAGAGGGTTCGAAGCTCGCAAAGCGGCAATGGCGTCGAGAAGCCTCCGGCGATGTCCAACAATTCGGACACCAAGATCCTTCAGATCGTCTGCCGTCAAGTTCGGAAGCGCAACGTCGTCGATCTCGTTCTCGCGGAAGGCCTTCTCATATTGTTCGAGACCAAGTTCCCGCAGCCAACTTCCGAGATCATCCATAGCGGCGCCTCTGGTTCGCCTACCGCGCAATAATCCCCCAGCCGAGACAACATGTCTAGGGCACTACTAATGACCGGTTTGGGTCACGAGCCGGCATAATCTCGGCGAGCAAATCAAGTCGGCTCTCCCTCGGATAGGAAACCAACCGAGGCCCGCTTGATCGGTCGCCATGGGCCAGGAGCAGAACTTGCGGGAGCCCCATGCATTAATGGGAGATGCAGACGGATCTGTTTGTGTTCGGCACTTTGAAAAAAGGTTTTCCACTCCACGACGAAGGGCTTCGTGGAGCCCAATTCGTTGGCCTTTATTGCACACAAGAGCGCTTTCCGCTTGTAATCGCTGGGCCGTGGTTCGCACCGATGATGTTTAACGAGCCGGGGAACGGCCATAAGGTCCGAGGCGAACTTTATCGGGTCCACGCGTTTCAGCTTGCAGCGCTGGATCAGATAGAATCGATCGGAAAGCCGGGCAACCTGCGTCTAAAAATAGCCGTCGAGCCAGTCGCAAAAGGAAATCCAGTTCAAGCTTTCGTCTACATGAAATCTCGTGATGTGGCCGGCGGGGCCTATCATTCCGGACTACTCGAAGGTTACGAAGACGATCGTTTCATTGTCCCGACGGCCAGGTGAACGGCGCATCTGCTTCGGGTGATTCGCCGTCCATGCAGACTTCTACCTGTCACTTCCGATCCACCCCGAACAGCGGACGTAATGGAACGGGCCCAGTTGGTCCGAGACGGGCCATGAGCTGAAGTTGCTGGTTCGACGGGATGAAAGCGGCACTCCCATTGCTATTGCTCAACCGAAACTCGTTGATGCCCGGAGAACTACGGACGCGGAA